>CAYVTP010000001.1:0-69696 GCA_964454615.1 uncultured Acidimicrobiaceae bacterium
TGGCGATCGCCGGGCTGGCAGGAGATCGCCCGCTCGTGGTGGACGACTTCGACCTGGCCGATCCGGCGTCTGCCGGCGCCCTCAACTTCGTCGCCGGCAGGGCCCAAGACCTGGGGCTCCGGTTGGTGCTGGTGACCAGTGAGCCTCAAGACAGACGGGTCACGCTCGGTCCCTTGTCGCCCGAGACGGTCGCAGGTGTCGCCGGGGAGCACGGTCTCGATCCGGAAGGGCTGCTGGCGACGACTGGAGGTCTCCCGGGCGCGCTGGCCGAAATTCTGGCAGATCCGACTCCGGGCGAAGCCCTGGAGCGTGTCCGGGCCCGGAGCCTCGATGGGCTCGACGCGATAGATCGCCAGGTGCTCGAGGGTCTGGTGGTCCTCGGGTCCTCTGATCCCGGTCGCCTGTCCGCGGTCACGGGGAGGAGCCAGGAGGTGGTACTTTCGAGTTTGGACCGCCTGATCACAGCCGGTCTGGCCATGGACACCGATCCTCGTGGGGTACCCACCTGGGTGTCCGCCCTGGTAGTGGACAGACTCGGCGCCGGGCGACAGGCGTTGCTCCACTCAAGAGCGGCCGAGGCACTTCTCGGCCGTGTCGATCCAGAGTCTCTTGCGGCGCGCGCCTGGCATCTCCACCGGGCCGGGAGAGGCGAAGAGGCGGCCGAGGCTCATGCCCACGCCGGCCGTGCCGCGGCCCGGATACATGCCCACGACACGGCCCGCACCCATCTCCAGGCCGCCCTTGCAGTGGGACATGATCAACCGGGGACCATCAACCGGAATCTCGGTGACGTCGAGCGGAGTGCCGGAAGGTACGCGGAAGCCATTTCCGCCTACCACGCCGCCGCCGCCCATGGCACCGACGCCGACCTGGAGCGGCGAATCGGCGACGTCTACCGGCGATGGGGCCGGTTGGCACTCGCCGACGCAGCCCTCTCCTCCGCCGAGGTGGTGGCGACAGACAATGAGCTTCCGCTGGTGCTGGCCGACCGCGCCGAGATCGCCTTCCGCCAGGGCGCCGGAGCCGCCGCCTCAGAGCTCATCGAGCGCGCCCTGCTGGCCACGCCTGATGATCCTGCTGTCGCCTCGAGAGTCCGCAACGTAGCGGGGTTGGTCCGTGGCGATCCTTCGGAGTTCGAACTGGCGATCGCCGCGGCCCGACAGGGATCCCATCGTGAGGAGGAGGCCGCGGCACTCAACAATCTGGCCTTGGTCCTGTTGGAGAGGGGAGAAGGGGAGATCTCCCTCGACTATGCCGGTAGGGCCCTGGCGCTGCTCTCCCACGTCGGGGATCGGCATCGGCGGGCTGCGGTGCACGGGAACCTGGCCGACATCCATCATGTGATGGGCAACGATCAGGAGAGCCGCCGGCATCTGGTCCTGGCGGTGGAGCTGTTCGCTGAGATCGGGATCGAACCGGGTGGATGGGAGCCTGAGATCTGGAAGCTCACATCGTGGTGACCGATCCCCGATCCTGATGTCACAGGTCGGCGGGTCAGCGGTCGGGGAGGTCCTTGCGACTCACGAAGTACCAGTAGGTGGCCAGGGCCAGGATGGCGGTGAGGCTGAGCATGGCCAGCGAGCCCGACCAGACACCAACCTTGGCGTCGGCTGCGCCGAGCGCCCCGGATTGGAAGGATGAGGGGAAGAAGGGCGCCCGGCCCAACTGGCCCGAGCCTATGTAGTCGAGGGTCAGGAAGCCGATGGAGAGCAGCACCGCCATCTCGCCGCGTCCCACGATCAGGGCGATCCCTGCCGCCACCAAGCCGTAGAAGAGGAGCCCGGAGACAGGAGCAAGCACCTCCAGGTCCGGAGCGGGGATTCCGGAGGCGATGCCCAGTCCCCGTATCCGCAAGTGGAGGACGAGGCCCGCGACCGAGGTGAGCATCAGATAGGCCAGGGCGGTGAGGACGGCGATCAGCGCCAACGCCGAGGTCACCCAGGTCCGCCTTTGCCAGCCGTTGGAGACACTCCACGCCGTCATCCCGGAAGCGAGCGAAGCACCGACTATGAAGGCGCCCAGGAGGGTGGCGAAGACGATCAACGGGAACCCTCCCAGGTAGCCACCGACCGTGACCCACAGCCGGTCGGTGAACCTCCCGGCGGCAGAGTCGACGGCTGCCTGTTGTGACTCCAGGTTCAGGTAGAGCTCGGACGGGTCCTCCCTGTACCGCTCGAGCCCGCCAATGCTCAAACACGGTCCCTGGTAGTCACCGGCCCCGGCCTGGGATGCGGCGATGGCGGCCTCCCAGTCCTGTGCGCAGGTCATGGCATGGCTCAGAGGCTGGAGGATGTTGGCCAGAACCAGCCAGGAGAGAAGGATGGTGAGGACACCCGCGCCAATCACCAGCGCGCGCGGGAGCCCGGCGAAAATCGCCCGCATGCTCCTCAAACCGTGCCCCTACCGATCAAGGCCTGCATTGCGGATGCCAGGCGGGAAGTGGGTGTGGCGTGCTCGCCGGATTCGGGCGACAGCGCAAGTAGGCCGTCGAGGCCGCCGTCGTAGAGCAGTCGCCCGTGTTCGATGACCAGCGCCCGGTTGAAGAGGTCGGGGGTGAACGTGGGCTGGTGGGTGGCGATCAGAGTGGTGAGGCTCCGCTCGGTCCTCTCCGAGATCAACTTGCTCAGGATCTCCACCCCGAAGAAGTCCAATCCCGCCGTCGGTTCGTCGAGAAGCAGGACGGGCCGATCCCGGGCGAAGACCAGGCCGAGGGCCAATTTCAACTGGTTGCCTTTCGAGAGCTTGCCGACCGGCTTGGGAGGCACCTCGAACAAGTCGAGTATTTCCGCCATCCTCTCTCTCTCGGCCTCCGTCAGGTGGAGCATGCGGCTGAGGCCGGCCTGTGTCATGTGCCCGGCAGCGGTGGCGAAGTCGAGCTGGCGAGCGATCATGCCGGTGGCTTCCACCGAACCTGCAGGATGGCCTCCGACGGTGATGCTGCCGGCGGTGGGGACGACCACCGCGCTCACCAGGTTGATGAAGGTGGTCTTGCCGGCCCCGTTCCGACCGAGAAGTGCGGTTGCCCCGGTAGGGACCGTGAGGTGGATCGAGTCCAGAGCGGTCGTGGACTCGAACCGTTTCGTAGCGTCGACAGCGGTGATCACCGGCGGCAACATTAGGGGCGAGCGAGCAGCTACGGATTGGGCGCCCGGGGACATACACTCGCCGGGTGTCCATGAGGCCAACGCGCCAGCCGAGTCCTTGGGTCGCGGCCTTTCTCTCCGCACTGATACCCGGGCTGGGTCAGTTGTACGCCGGCGAGCGGGGCCGTGGGCGCAGGCTCCTCCTCATCGACCTCGCACTCCTGGCCTTCCTGGTGGTGGCTTTCCTCTTCTTCCAGTCCGATGTCCTCAAGGCATGGGCCTCACTCTCGTCACTGGCCCTGATCATGGTGGCCAACATCACCCTCCTCTCCTACAGGGCATGGGCGGCCTACGACGCTTATCACTCCATCGGCGGAGGGGGGGCCGCCGGGATGGTGGGCCTTGCTTCGGGGCTGGTGGTGTTCGCCGTGGTGATGATCCCCCACCTCGCCCTCGGCTACCTCAACGTGGTCCAGTACTCGCTGATCTCGGACGTGTTTGCTCCCAGCCCGACGACAACCATCCCCACGGCCGCTCCCGGCACCACCGAGCCGGGGCAGACCACCACCACCACGCCCGGCCCCACCCTGTGGGACGGTCTGGAGCGTCTGAACATCGTTCTGCTGGGCAGTGACCGCTCCGGAAGCCGGACCGATTCGGTCACCCTGATCGACACGGTGATCCTGGTCTCGATCGACCCTGACTCGGGAGATGCGGCGATGATCTCCCTGCCCCGGAACATGACCCAGTTCCCCTTGCCCCCCGGCCACGGCTACTGGGACTGCGACTGCTTCCCGCAGCTCCTCAACGACCTGTACCAGAGGGCGGTGGAGCGGCCCGACGCATTCCCCGGCTCCGGGGACCCCGGGGCCAGGGCGATGAAGGCCGCGGTCGGACATCTGCTCGGCGTCGAAGTCCACTACTACGCCATGATCAACATGGACGGGTTCGTGGGGTTGGTCGACGCCTTCGGGGGGGTCGACATCAACGTACCCCGGCGGATCGTCGACGAGGAGTATCCCCACGAGGACGGCTCGGTGGTCCACATGGTGATCGAGGCCGGGCCACAGAGGCTCGACGGGCACCACGCCCTGGCCTATGCCCGCATCCGCAGACATGCCGATGACTTCGCCCGGATGAACCGGCAACGGTGCATCCTCGGGGCGCTGGTCGAGCAGTCGAGCCCGCTGGAGATCGTGGCCCGCTACGGATCGATCGCCGAGGTGCTCCGGAACAGTCTGGTCACGGACATCCCACGGGATCAGCTGCGCGACTTCATCGACCTGCTTCCCAAGTTGGGCATGGAGCGCATCGGGGTGCTGCTGGTGGACACCGCCTACTCCCTGGGCCAGCACGAAGTGCGGGGGACGCTCTACGACCTGGATCGGATCCACTCGGAAGCCCAGGCGATCATCGCCGACCCGACCACGGGAGCGTCAGCCAACCTGGAGCAGGCCTGCGACTGACGGATCAGGTCACGACGAAGTGACTATAATGGTCATATGGATTCTGCCTCGGTGTCGGAGCTGAAGGCCCGACTCTCCCACTACCTGCGCAAGGTCCGGGCAGGGGGAGAGGTCCAGGTGCTCGATCGCGGCGTCCCGGTGGCGCGTTTGGTGGCCGTCGAGAGCGTCGGCCCCGAGGCGCGCCGGATTCTGGCTTCCTCAGGGTCGGTGAGGGCGGCCGAGCGTGTATCAGGCGGAGGCCTCCGGCTCGATCCGGTGAAGGCCGACGTCGACCTGCTCGCTGCGCTGCACGAGGAGCGGGAAGACCGGATTTGAAGTACTGGGACGCCTCCGCCCTGGTCCCTCTCCTGGTCGAACAACCCGACACCGGCCACCTGCGACCGGTAGCTGAGCAGGATCCACAGTTGATCACCTGGGCGTGGTCCAAAGTCGAGATCGCCGGGGCTGTGGAACGGCTGACTCGAGCCGGTGCGATCGGACGGTCCGAACGCCGCCAGATACTGGCGAGGCTCGAAGATCTCTCCCGGCGCTGGGACGAAGTGACCGATCTCACAGCCGTCAGGAAGAGGGCACTTTCGCTCCTGGCCCGGCATCCACTCAGGGCTGCCGACGCCGCACAACTCGGTGCCGCTCTCCTCGTCTCGGACCTGGGACTTCCTCACCTCGAGTTCGTCTGCCTCGATCAGAGGCTGTCACTGGCAGCCGAGCGGGAGGGTCTCATCGTGCACCCTTCCCCGGGATGACCCTCAGAGCTGGCCGGAGTCGGCCTGGTTCATCGTCTGCTCCATGTATCCGGGACGCTGATACCGGTCGAGGAGGAAGTCGGGCCCGTACCAGGGGACCTCGCCACCTGTGATGTGGGCCGCGGCCAGGTCCCCGGCGCCCGCAGCCACCATCACCCCGAACCCCGACATGCCGGTCACCAGGTGCAGCCCCTCGGGCCCCGCCGGGCCGATCAGCGGCCGGTTCTCCGGGGTCTTGGTGTAATACCCGCCGTCGACTGTGGCCTCCGGCATGCGGTCGTGGTAGACCGACAGTCCGGGGACCATGGTGGTCAGGCCCCGCATCACGACCTCCGGATACAGGGCGTCATCGGGGATGGGCCAGACCGGCTCGACCACCTGGCCGTGGTACTCCCACAGGGCGAGGAAGTAGGGGGACTTCCCGTGTCCTTCCGGCCTCCCGTGACAGAAGACCGGCATCTCGCCGAGGAGGTCGTGGCGTCCGAGTGCCTCCAACCCCTGGCGTTCCTCGGGTGACCAGTCGATCCTCTGGGTGTCGGACCAGATGATCATGGGAGCCTCCCTGGGGATCACCGCCAGGTGGTCCCGGAAGGCCACCTTCAGGTGCAGCTCGGAGAACAGGGGCAGATCCAACCCAGCCATGGCCGCCACCGGTTTGCTCAGCGGGCCGGCGGCCACCACCACCTCCCCGGCCTCGATCTCCTCCCCGTTTCGCAGGCGCACCCCGGTCACCCCTTCGTCGCCTGCCGAGATTCCCGTCACCTCCGCCGGGATCAGCTCGGCCCCCACCGCCTTCGCCTGCTCCAGCATCCATGAGCCCAGCTGTTGGGCGCTGAACCAACCGGCCCTCCTCACATGGGCCGCCCCCACTGCCGACGAGGTGATGTAGGGGAAGTGCTCGGCGAGCTCGGCTGGCGACAGGAGGTCGATGCCGTCGGAGGCCATGCCGTAGGGGACCGGCCCGGGGTGGGATCGGGCCTCCCCGGCGCCGTAGGAGGAAATGACCTGGGCTTGCGCCGTCATCGCATCCATGCGACCCCGGCTGGCGGTGACGAACAGATACCCGCGGTTGCTCAAGCCGAAGAAGTTGCCCGACTCCCCGGCGAGCGCCTCGAGCAGGTCGATCGAGCGGTTCATCAGCCCCACCATCGGAGAATTCGGCCACCAGTTCCGGTAGCACTCCGTCGACTTGTCCGAGGTGAGGGTCAATGGCGGCCTTGGATCGACGATGGCGATCCGGGACATGCCCCGCCGGGCTAGGTGGAAAGCGGTCGAGACACCGGCGATGCCAGCCCCGATGACCACCGCGTCGGCGCGGCGCGTCAAGGGTCAGGCCCCCAGGTGTTCCCGGATCCGGCTGGCGATCGCCTCCGGCGTGAAGCCGAGCTTCTCGGCGATCACGTGGTCCGGAGCCGACGCCCCGTAGTGGTCGATCCCGATCTTCAGGCCTTTTCCCACTATCCGCTCCCAGCCGAAAGTGGCGGCGGCTTCGATCGACACCAAAGGCGCCTCCCCGAGCACCTCTCTTCGATAGTCCTCGGGCTGTTCGAAGAACAGCTCCCAACAGGGAAGGGAGACCACCCGCGCCTCGATGCCCGACTCGAAGAGGAGGTCCGCCGCGTCGAGAGCCAGCGCCACTTCCGAGCCGGTGGCGACCAGGGTGACATCCTGCCCATCCCTGACCACATAGCCGCCGCGAGCGACACCGCCGTCCACGGCCTCGAGGGTGCGCACCTTCTGGCGAGTCAGTACCAGGCCAACCGGTCCTTCGGTCCGATTGAGGGCCACCTCCCATGCCTGCACCACTTCGTTGGCGTCGGCCGGTCGAATCGTCCACATCCCCGGCATCGCCCTCAACGACGCCAGGTGCTCGATCGGTTGGTGGGTGGGACCGTCCTCACCGAGAAACACCGAGTCGTGGGTCCACACCCATATCGAGGGCGCCTCCATGAGGGCGGCCAGCCGAACCGCCGGTCGCATGTAATCGCTGAAGAGGAAGAAGGTGGCCCCGTAAGGGCGCAACCCTCCGTGGATCGCCATGCCGTTGACCACCGTCCCCATCGCATGCTCACGGACGCCGAAGGGGATGTCGCGGGCCGCCCTGTCCTCCTTCGAGAACAGACGCCCGTCTTCTATGACCGTGGAGGTCGATCCGGCCAGGTCCGCCGCACCGCCGATCAGCCCTGGCACCTTCTCGGCGAGCTCGGCGAAGAGCTTGCCCCCCGACGAGCGTGTGGCGATGTCCTCTCCCACTTCGAACCCGGGGCCCGACAGGCTGACCGGCTCGGGGTTGTGGAGGCGGTCCCACAGCTGGCGGACGTCGCCGTCGGCGGCGTCGAGTCGGCGACGCCACTCCATGTTGGCCGACCGGCCACGCTCCATTGCCTCGTCGAAGAACTCGCGCACCCCCTCGGGGACGTAGAACTCCTCATCGACGGGAAAGCCCATCCCTTCCTTGACCAGGGCTACCTCCTCCTCACCCAATGGCTTGCCATGGGCATCGGCGGTGTCCTGGAGGTTGGGGGAGCCGTGGGCGATGTGAGTCCGACAGATGATGAGTGTCGGCTGGTCTTCCTGGGCCAGAGCCTCTTCGATGGCCCGGTCGATCTCCTCTCTGTCGTGGCCGTCGACCTCGGAGGTGTGCCAGCCCATGGCGCCGAACCGTCGGGAAACATCCTCCGAGAAGGTGATGTCGGTGGAACCGTCGATGGTTATCCGGTTGGAGTCGTAGAGGTAGATCAGCCGTCCCAGGCCGAAATGGCCGGCCAGTGATGCGGCCTCGGAGCTGACGCCCTCCATCAGGTCCCCGTCCGAGACGAAGGCGTATGTCCGATGGTCGACCAACTCCTGGCCGAGGCGCGCCCTCAGGTGGGCTTCGGCGAGGGCCATCCCCACCGCCGTGCCGAACCCCTGGCCGAGGGGGCCGGTCGTCATCTCCACTCCGAGATCCTGGTGGATCTCCGGGTGGCCGTCGGTGTGGGACTCCCACTGCCGGAAGTTGCGTATGTCCTCGAGGGTGGTGCCGAAACCAGCGAGGTGGAGCAACGAGTAGAGGAGCATCGAGCCGTGGCCGTTGGATAGGACGAACCGGTCGCGGTCCGGCCAGGTCGGATCCGTCGGGTCGACCTTCAAGTGACGTGTCCACAGGGTCACCGCAATATCGGCCATTCCCATGGGCATGCCAGGGTGTCCGGCGTTGGCCCTCTGGACCGCGTCCATGGACAGGCCTTTGATGGTGTTGACGGCTAGTTGCTCCAGGGCGGCGCGTTCTGTCCTGGCTGTCATCGGGGGCGAGGGTAACCGCTCAGGCCGGGCGGCAAAGGAGACACGCCCGATAGCCGGCTTCCTCTGCCTCTCCGGGGGAGTGGAAGTCGACCACATTGGAGCTCGATGAGCGTCTGATGGCCCGGCAGGTAGGGTGGCAGAACACCCTGGTGCTGGTGTTGCCCTGCACTCTGACCCCGGACCCGGCGAGTCGGGCCAATCTTTCCGGCTCGGCCCCCTCATGGTCGAGGAGTTTGGTCTTCACCTGGGGCCCTCCCATCGAGTACTCGCCGATCGTCCCGTCCGACCGCACCACCCGGTGACAGGGGATCATCAGAGGGATCGGGTTGCGGGCCAGGGCGGTCCCCACTGCCCGGACCGCTCCCGGTTTGCCAAGCTCGCCGGCCACCCATCCGTAAGGTCGGACTTCGCCCCTGGGTATCGACCATGTGGCTTGCAGCACCTCCCTGTGGAAGAGTGAGAGCCGCCTCAGATCGACCGGGACCTTGCCCGGTCTGCCTGCCTCGATCGCCTCGGGGATGTGGCGGCCCCAGGCGCGTGGTGCCTCCGCCCTGATCAGCGGTAGCCCGGTCTTTTCGCCGATGGCGGGTAGCTCGGTCCCCGCCGGCGAGAGGGAGATCACACCTTCGGTCCCGAAGGTGACGATGACGTCTCCTATCGGTGACGGGTACAGGTCGAACCCCTCCGCCAGCCCGGTGCCCAATGCCACACCCTCGGCCAGCCCGGGCGGTGCCGATGTCTCCAATGCGGCCAGCGCGGTCTCGATGCTCATTGCTCTTCCTCCATGATGGCTCTGAGTCGGTCCAGTGCCCTGTGGATGTCCGCCTTGACGGTCCCCTCGGGCCTACCGGTGACTTCGGATATCTCTGCGATGGAGAGTCCCGCCACGTGCCGGAGCACCACTGCGGTGCGTTGTGCCCGGGGCAGGGCCCCGAGCCTCCGGTCCCAGGCGGCATGGTCGGCGGGCTCCTGATCGGACACCGCCCGATCGAGCTCGACCGCCGGGATCGGGCGCCTTGCCCGGTCCCGTAGGTGGTTTCGCCCCAGGTTGAGGGCGATGGTCCACATCCACGCCTCGAGCCGCAGGCTCTCGACGCGAGTCCGGTCGTACCCGCTCAAGGCGCGGTATGCCCTGATCATGGCCTCCTGGGCCAGATCCTCCGCCTCCTGGTGGTCGCCCGTCAGCCGGCGCAGACCGGAGTACAGCCTGCCTGCCATGGCCCCTACCAGTTCGGGGAAGGCGCCGTCGAGATCGCTGGCCAGCCGCCCATTGAGATCGTCCATCAGCATGTAGAACACGAGATAGGGGCGTCCGGTTGCATGGAGAGCAAGGTACCTAGTCTGGTGTCGTGGAGATGCACGAGATCGAGGCTGCGCTCACCAGGGCGGAAGAGAGTGTGGCTGCCGGCAGGGGTCTCGCCGGCACCGGATTCTGGAAGGCGGTCGGCGCACTCAAGAAGGACCCCGGGATGGTGGACCGTTACGCCCTGAGGGTCGCCGCCATCGACGAAGCCGCCTTTCGGTCCTGGGCGCTCCTGATCATCCCGATCGGCCTGGGCACCTTCCTGGCCGTGGTCGCCACCCTGGTCGGTCTGGGGTTGGTGGCCGCCGCCTACTGGCTGGAGGGGTGGTGGGCCATCGTGGCGTTCTTCGCCGGGGTGGGAGCACTCCTCGGGTCGACCCATGGCCTCGGCCACCTCGCGGTGGGGAGGGCGATGGGGATCCGCTTCACCGCCTGGTTCGTCTCTGAGGTCAAAAAGCCCCAGCCCGGCGTCAAACTGGACTACGCCACCTACCTGCGAACGCCGCCGAGAGCCAGAGCCTGGATGCATGCCTCGGGGGCGATCGTCACCAAGGTGATCCCCTTCGCAATGATCGGGGCTGCCGTCGCAGCGGGGCTTCCCGGCTGGACGGTCTGGGCACTGGTGGCGCTGGGTGTCGTATTGGCCCTCTCGGACATCTTGTGGGCCGATACCTCCGACTGGGCCAAGGTCAAGAGGGAGATGTCGTTCGCTCAGAGCGAGTGATCCGGCAGGCTGATCGACCCGTCGGTTCGGTGCATCTCCTCGTGCTCGGCGACCATCCGCTCGAACACGTCGTTGTCGGCCACGTCTATGGCGATGATGTGGCGGTTCACCGGGCCGTCGGCCCGGTCGAAGGATCGTGCCCTGGCGATCAGAGCCGCAGCGGCGTCGTCGATGCGGGTGTGCTGGGCCAGGTGCTCCTCCCAGCTGTGGATCTCGAACAGCTCGGTGATCCTGTTCGGGTCCGAGATGTTCCTCATCAGCCGCCAGCGGTATGCCCCGGTACTCAATCGGACCAGCCGGAGGCTGTTCATCACCTTGGCGAACTCGATGAACTCGTCGGGCTCGATCACCCAGGTGTTGAGGACTATCACGGGTCCTCCCTCCACTGCCGACTCCGTGTGGGGCTGTCCCGGCTCGCCGGTGAAACCCGGTGACTCGATGTCGTCGATCCGCGGTATCTGGAACCTGGGGGCGAACAGACCGAGGACTATCGAGCCCGACGAGAAGATGATGAAGGTGGCCGCGGTGTCGATCTGGTCGGCAACCACTCCGGCAATGATCGAGCCGAGGGGAATGGTCCCCGCCCAGGCCAGCATGTAGAGAGACATCGCCCTACCCCGGATCCACTCCGGTGCCATCAGCTGTGCGGTGGCGTTCAGCGTCGACATGGTGAGCAGCCAGAAGATGCCGCCGATGAACATGCCGATGCCCGCAACCCAGACGTTCGGGGCGAGACCGATCACGATGCCCACCACCCCGAACAGTGCCATGGTGGAGGGGACGGTGTTCCGGGTCGCCGACCTGAACAGCCGGGGCCTGATCACCGCCCCTGCCAGTGCCCCCGCACCCATCGCCCCCAGCATGACGCCGAAGGCGCCGGCCTCCCCACCGAGACGCACGGTGTGCACCGGCAGGATCGCCTGGACGACGGCCGAGGTCATGGCGAACAGCGCAACCAGGGCAAGGAGGTTCCGAAAGGCCGGTGTGAAACGGGCGAACCGGATACCGGTCGATGCCGCCGACATGAGAGAGGTGTCCAGCCTGGCCCGTATCTTGAGATTGGGAGCGATGTAGAAGAGGACGGCGATCACCGACAGGTAGGAGACGGCGTTGATCCCGAAGCCGATGGCAGCCCCATAGGCCGCCACCAGGGCCCCGCCCAGCGCCGGGCCGATGGCCCGGGCCGTGTTGAAGGCGGCTGCCTGGAGGGCCACCGCCGACGCCAGGTGGTCCCGGGGGACCAGCTCGGGGAGGAGCGACTGCCAGGCCGGGAGGTTGAGAGAGGCACCGGTCCCCAGGACAAATCCGAGGGTCACCAGGAGCCACGGGGTCATCAGCCCGAGCTGGGACAGCAGGGCCATGGCCAGGGCGGACGAGGCCATGATCGCCTGTGCCACCCTCATCAGGTTGGCCCGGTTGAACATGTCGGCCAGCACGCCCGAAATGATCGAGAAGAAGAGCAGCGGCAGGAAGGCGGAGGCCACCATGAGTCCAACCCAGGTGCTCGACCCGGTGAGCTCGTACATCAGCCACGAGCCGGCCACCTGCTGGATGAACCCGCCCGTGGCCGAGAAGATGGTGGCGGCCCACAACGAGCGGAAGTGGGGGAACCGGAGTGGTGCTACGGCCGAGGTCATCAGGGCCTACTCCCGGGCGGCAAGGACGCTCTTGCGCTCGGTCGTGAATGCCCACCAGGGTTGTTGGGGGCCGCCCTCCATGTATCTGACGGCGGCGATGAAGACATCGAGGAGGCACGGGTCGTGGCGCGAGCCGGTGCGTAGGTTGATCTCGTCGTACATCTCGAAGGGGTCGCGACCTACCAGATCTCGAGGTCGACTGAACCCGAGGTACCTGAGGTTGGCGGCGATGGAGGGGCCGACGTTGGGAATGTCCTCCAACCGCTCGACCGTGCGGGAAGGGGCGGCAGGCATGAGGTTCGCAGCATAGATGGCGCGGACAGGACCGAGCCCCTACGACCCGAGGGTCGACTCGACTGCGGCGAGGTCGGCGAAGGTGGTGTCGCCCAAGGTCGAGCGGAGAGCCTCCTGGGCGGATGCCCAGGTCTCGTGGATGGCACAGCGATCGGCCCAGGCGCACACTCCGCCGCGGAGGATGCACTGATCCGACCTGATCGGACCATCGATCGACTCGATCAGCTCGAGGAGGGTGATCTCCGACGGCGGGATGGCCAGTCGGTAACCCCCGTCAGGGCCGGGTTCGGATCGGACCCTTCCCGTTCGGACCAGGGCCGCCAGGACCTGCGGGATGTACTTCTCGGGTATGCCCATGGCCCCGGCGATCTCCTTGGCCTTCTGGCGGCCCGGGGATTCCCAATGTCGGGCCAGGTGGAGGACGGCGCGGACCGAGTAGTCAGCTCGCCGACCCAACTCCAATCGCATCCTCGTTTCCCTCTCGTTACCGGCCTCAGACGTCCCGACTTCGGAAGACCGCTGCGGCCGCCGCCAGTGGGGCGGCCAGCCACGCTGTCGTGGCCACGGCCAGGACAGCGGCTGCCTGGGCGACTCCGAAGCGGCTCTCCAGGAAGAACATGAATGGACCGAGGGCATGGCCGTCGGTGGCCAGCAGCCCGAGGGTCCGGATGGCGGCCAACGGGTTCAGCAGTGTCATCCACAACAGGCCTGCCGGCCCGAGGTTCACCGGGGCGAGAGCGATCAGGATGACGTCGACGCCGAGGGCGATCAGGAACCACACGGCGACGGCGATCGCCGTCGCCTGGCCCCGCCCGTCTGCGAGCACCGAGATCAGGAGTCCGATCGCAACCCCGGCGGTTGCCGCGGCGAGGGTGACCGCGGTGGCCATCGCCAGTCCGGCCAGGTCGGACATGGTCATTGCCGGGGCCGTGACCACCGCCACCAGCCCCAGACCGATGCAGATCGAGGCCCATACGGTGGCGGTGACCCCGAGGAAGCCTCCCCAGAGAATGGAGGACCGGGGGATCGGCTGAGCGGCCACCATGGCCAGTGTGCCCTGATCCCGGGCGCCGGCGACCACTCCCGAGCCGAGGAGGATCCCAAAGAGCGGGGGCACGAGCACGCCGATGGTGAGCAGGCCGTCGACGACGGCGCTGACACCTCTCAGGCCGAGGACGCTCATCGAACGCAGGTTGACCAGGGCGATCCCGACCGCCATGAGGGCATAGAGGGCGGCTGCCGCCAGGACCCACCGGCTTCGGGCGGCACCCCTCATTTCCCATACGGCGATGGTGAGGATGGGGCTCCGTGTCTTGGTCATGGCTTTGCCACTTTCAGCTTGGTGACCGTCGAACCGGGTCTTTCGACCAGCTTTCCCTCGGCCAGGCCGACCACGCGGTCGAAGGCCCGGGTCAGGTCGTCTGCCCGGGGGGTGGCGACCAGCACCGAGGCACCCTCTGCGGTGGCAACTACCAATCCCTGCTCCAGGGTTGCCCGACCCTCGTCGTCCAGGCTGGCCGCCGGCTCGTCGAGCAGTATCAGTGGCGGGCCGCCGAGCATCGAAACCGCCAGAGCCACTCGCTGCCGTTGCCCACCGGAGAGGACCCTCGCCGGGAGGCTGGTGTCGGGGAGGAACTCCGGATCGAAGGGATGGGCCCCGGGGTCGACACCACGCAGTCGGGCGAAGAAGTCGATCACCTCGGCCACCGTCGGCCAGCCGGGGAAGCTCACCGACTGGGGCAAGTACCCGATGCGGGAGCGGCCGGAGAGGGAGTCGAGCCCGTCGACGAGGATGGTTCCCTCGAACTTCGCCAGGCCGGCCACACATCTGAGGAAGGTGCTCTTGCCGCTCCCGTTGTGACCGGTGATGGCGGTGACCGTACCGGGCTCGAGATCGAGGTCGAGGTCGACCAGTACCTGTCGCGGGCCGAAGCTCTTGGAGACCCCTTGGGCGTGGAGTCGTGGTGGGGTCATGTCCGGACTCCTGTTCTGGGACGCCGCGAGAGCCTGAAGAAACTTCCCGCCGAGGTGACCAGCACCGCGAACCCGGCGATGCCCGCAGCAGCGGCTGCTGTGGGGTCTTGGGGGGCTTCGGAGATCCTGGGCGACACCGGCTCGGTGAGAGGCCAGTCGTCGGTGGCGACCGGCGACAGTGTGAGCCACCGACTCTCCATCGCTCCGATGATTCGCATCGAGGGGGAGTTGGCGAGCGAAGAGAGGATTGGCGAGCGAATCAAGAGGCGGTTCACCGAGCTCGCCTCCGAGTGGGGGACTAGGCCCCGCCCGTTCTCCCCATAGCCCCTGTAGCTGCTCCAGTAGTTACCCCAACCTCTATCCGACCATACGATCTGGGTCGCCACGCTGCGTCCCTGCTGTGAGACCTGCACGAGATTGTCGACGAAGCTGTTGGCGGTGAACACCACGGCTGCCGAAGGGAACACCACCACCCCGAACTGGTTGTCGGCCACGGTGTTGGCCACGACCATCATGGGGAGTGCGCCACCGGCGGGGCCGTCGAGGTGGAGCCCCACCCGATTGTCGGTCACTCGGTTCTCCACGACCGTCGCATCGGTGACGTCCTTGAGGAGGATCCCGAACCCGGTCGATGATGACACATTGCCGGAGAGGGAGTTGCGGACCACCTCCACCTCCCCGCCGTACATGAGAACAGCCCCGGACAGGTTCCCTTCGAACCGGTTCTCGATCAGCATGAGCTGTCGGCTGTACATGGTGTGGACTGCGTAGCGGCTGTTGGCCACTTCGACGTTGTCGATCAAGACGGAGGAGGCGAATGAGGCGTAGATCCCATCGCGCACATCCTGGATACGGGTCCCCCGGACCAGGACCCAGTCGGACTCCCACAGCGAGATCCCGTCTCCGCGGCCCCCGACGAGGTGTGCATCGTGAGATCCGTCGGCGGCATGGCTCTCACCTCCGAAGGCGGCCTCCTCGCGACCGAGTATCAGGCTGTTCAGGATACGGGTCCCCTCGACATCGCCCACCGCGATGCCCATGTAGCTGTCGGCGACGATTACGCCATCGATCTCCACACCATCGGCCGCCACCCTGATCCCGGCCGGTTGCCCTCCGGGCCCGTGCCCGCTGCCGGTGACATGGATCCCCTTGAGGGTGGTGCCCGGTGCGGTCACCGTGATCACGGTGCCTGACCGGCTACCCACGATCAGTGGCATCCCATCCCCTTCGATGGTGATTGAGCGATCGATGACCAAGTCCCCGCGGTATGACCCAGAGGGCAGAGTCAGAGTCCCGCCATCGGGCACACCTGCGATCAGAGATGCCAGATCGAGCAGTTCGTCGTGATCGACCATCCCGCCCGACGGGCTCGGGTGAGTTGGAGTTGGTCTTGTAGCGTCGCCGGAAGGGGTGAGGCTGCCCTGTCCGGAGTGGTCATGTCCGGAGTGGTCATGTCCATCGTGAGCCACTGCGGGCAGGGCGGTGGTCATCGTCAGGATCACCAGGAGGGCGAGGGCCGTCGTCGTCGACCTCAGGAGTTTGTCGGCCAGCTTGGGGCCGAAGCTGATGAGCGCGGCCGTGGCCAGGAGGGCGAGAGTGCCGGTCCCTGGCAGGGACCACGCCGTGAAGTTCCAGACCCGGGTGGGCCCGACCGCCCATGGTGTGAACCCTTCCATGCGGAAGGCGGCGCCAGGGTCGAGGTCGTGGCCGAACTGGTGCAGTCGGAGCTGGATGACGGCGAGGATGGAGAGAGGGAACAGCCACAGATAGAGTCTGGCCAGCCTGCCGATTACTCCCCTGACCATCAACCCGAGGATGACCGCCACGCCAGCCACTGCCAGCCCGAGGGGCCAGAGGGCAATCTCCGGGAAGTCCTCGATGCTGAAGGGTCGCATCCCGATGTAGTGGTTGAGGCTGTCGATCTCGGCCAGGTCGCCTTCGGCCCGGTCACCGAACACCACCAACTCGAGACCGTCCGGGTACTGAGGTGCGGCGAGGGCGGACCTCCAGAGCGGCAAGGCCATTGCGGAAGCGATCAGGAGGATGGCGACCAGGGCGATGACCACCCTTGGCCAACCGGGAGTCCTATTGGAAGATCCCACGGTCGTCACGCTCCTTTCACTCAGTATCTGGAGGCCCAACGCCCTCAACCTCTATTCGGAGATCAACGTTCCGAACATTCCGGACTCGTAGTGGCCCGGGATGGTGCAGATGAACTCGTAGGTCCCCGGCTGGAAGGTCACCGTTTCCCTCACCGTCTGCCCTGGGTCGGCGTACATGTCCAGGCCCACGGCTTCGATGGTGAAGTCGTGCTCGACGACCCCATGGTTCATGAAGACGAAGGTCACCGGGACCCCGGCAGGGACCTCGATGGTGCTGGGATCGAACTCGAACTCCGTTGCGTGGATTTCGATTTCGATCCCGCTCGGGGCTGTCGTGGGTGCGGTGGTCCCACCGCCTCCCCCGTCCCCGCCGCAGGCGGCGAGGACGAGGATGAGGGCGGTGATGGAGGCTGTGTATCGGTGTCGCATTTTGTTCACGCTCGCTTGTCTAGTCGTTCTCTCTCGTGTGTTCTCAGGGCTCCACCAGGAGCCAGCCCTGCATCTCCAGGTGGAGGGCGGAGCAGAACTCGGTGCAGTAGAAGGCGAAGGCGCCACTGCGATTGGCGGTGAACTCGAGCGAGACCACTTCGCCCGGGTCGAGGCTCGCCTGGAGGTTGTAGGCCGGTATGGCGAACCCGTGGGTGGCATCGCGGGCGGTCTCGATGTTGGTGATGTGCATCACCACCTTGTCGCCTGCCCGCACCCTGATCACGTCAGGGGTGAAAGTGCTGCGCCGTGCAGTCATGTAGATGTGGGTCTCGTCTCCTACCTGCTCGATTCGCTCTTCGCCGGCCGCAATGGCCACGGCGGAAGGGCCCATGGTCAGGGGGTCGGTGCCCACCGGATACACCACCCACGGATCGGCCAGCTTGTCCAGTGCGATCATCTGCACGTAGTGGGGCTCGCCGAAGCCGATCGGCATGTCCTTGAGGATCCGCAACTCCGGCCCGTCGATGTCGATGAGCTGGAAGTTCTGCGGATGAAGGGTGCCTATGGCCGGGAACCGATCGACCGACCACTTGTTGAGGGCGACCAGGTACTTGCCGTGCGGGTTGACGGTGTCGCCGTGGGCGGTCACCAGGTGCCCGATATTGTAGTGCACCGGCACCTTGTCGACCAGCTTGAAGGCGTCAGCCTCGGCCACGCCGGCCTCCGGCCCCAGAGTCCAGCGGGCGACCGCGCTCTCCACGAACAATGACGTGTAGGCGTTGCCCCTGTTGTCGAACTGGGTGTGTAGCGGGCCTGCGCCAAGCTCCACCTGGGCCTCGACGACTGCCTCGAACCGGAGGATCGGGACGCCGAACTGGTCGGTCCCTTCGAAGTCCTGGTTGGCGATGGCCTCCTTGATCCGATCGATGGTGTAGACGGTGGCGATGGGGTCGAGCTTGCCTGACACCACGATGTAGTTGCCGTCGGGGGAGACGTCGACACCGTGGGGGTTCCTCGGCTCGGCGGCGAAGTGGAGGAGACCCTCGTCGATCGCCGTCTGGAGCCGGATCATCCGCGCCCCGTTGATCATCTCGTACTTGCCTTCGGCGACCACCTGCTCTGCCAGCT
Source organism: uncultured Acidimicrobiaceae bacterium (assembly GCA_964454615.1). Lineage (GTDB taxonomy): Bacteria > Actinomycetota > Acidimicrobiia > Spongiisociales > ZC4RG35 > ZC4RG35. The sequence continues at coordinate 18,169 of CAYVTP010000001.1, forward strand.
CCCAGTTGATGATGTGGAGGTAGTCGAAGCTATTGGCGATGGCCCCCGACTCCAGTGGCGGGTTTCCTTCCCAGATCCCCCCGGTAGCCATCTCGGTGTTGTACGAGTTGATGAACGCCCAGCCGTGGCTTGCCAGCTTGCCGGCGTCGGCCAGGTCCTGGTTGTACGGGGGAAGCTCGATCTGGAAGCTCCTGTCCAGGTCGGCATGCCCGGTCTCGGGGTCGATGGCCACGAACATCGAAGCGCCCCGGTAGTACTCGGCGTATTCATCGAGGTCGGCGTATCCCCCCGGCGCCAGGTACGGCGAAGGGGTCTTGGCCGCCACGTGGACGTACTCGGTGTTCGGTGTGGCGAACACCCCACCATGTGAGGTCTGCATGTTGGGGAGGTCGATGATCTGCTTGGTCTTGAAGTCCCGCAGGTCGACCATCGCCAGTCGGCCGTTGGCCCTGTCGTTGATGTAGAGGAAGCGGCCGTCGTAGTCGCCGTCGGTCTCCGAAATGGCAGGGTGGTGTGTGTCCCCCCATGCCAGCGGGTTGTTCTGCATCGGGTCGACGCCCTCGTCGAGCACCTCCATGCTCCAGTCGGCCCCGAACCCGAATCCGGACCATGCATCGGGGGCGAAGACCGGAATCGTCTTCAGCAGCCGCATCGACGGCACCCCGATCACATGCATCTGCCCGGAGTGGCCCCCGGAGGCGAAGATCAGGTACTCGTCGTGGTCGCCCGGGGCGACGAAGGTCTGAAGCGCGGCGGTGGCCTCGGCTCCGGTGAGCCCGCGTTGTGATGCGATGTCGGCGAGCTGTCCTCCGGCCGCCGTGCCGAATCCGACCCGGCCGCCCACCACCCCGATCACCAGACCCAGCACCAGTGCCAGGGCCAGGAAGATCCTGTTCTTACCGTTCATGTCGCCACCTCCACGGAGTCGGGTTCCGGCTCCAGCCAGAACCATTAGTCAAGTACTAATAGATACGGTCCACGTTTCCGGCCCGAAGCGGTAGGGTCGAAAGTCCCTATCGGGCCGGGTGTGTCGCCCACGCCAGGACCTCGCCTAAGTTGAAGGGGTGGCACGAGACCTCGCATACTTCGTCCAGGAGGTAACCGGCCGCGGGGTTCTCATCCTCCACTCACTGTGGGGCCTGACCCCGTCGGTGAAGCAGCGTGCCGATGAATTGGCAAGCCGGGGATACACCGTTCTGGCACCGGATCTCGGATTCGGGGCCCTGCCGCAGACCGAGACCGAAGCGCTGGACCTGCTCGCCTCGGCCAGCCCCGACCGGCTCGCCCGACTCGTTCTGTCGTCGGCCGCCCTTCTTCAGGAGAGAACATCCGGCGATCGGGTGGCCGCGGTCGGTTTCGGGATGGGTGGTTCCCTGGGGCTCTGGGCATCGGTTCGCCTCCCCGACACCATCGAGGCGGTGGTCTCCTTCTACGGGAGCCAGCAGATCGACTTCGCCGGCTCCCGCTCCTCCTACCTGGTGCACCTGGCCGAGACGGACGAGTTCATCGACGACGACGAGGCGGCGTTCATGGAGGCGACCATGGGTCTGGAGGGGTTGCCCGTGGAGATGGTCCGCTACCCGGGGTCCCGACACGGCTTCGCCGAGCCCGAAGCAGCAGGGTACGACGCGGAGGTGTTCTCCCTCGCCTGGGCGAGGACCCTCGAGTACCTCGAGATGTCTCTCGGTCAGGCTTCGGACATCTGAGCCAGGTCGGCCTCGAGAGTTGCCCGCTCCTCGGGGTCGGTGATCTCTGCCAGGAGAGCCCTTGCCAGCTCGAGGTGCTCGGCGAAGGTGGCCACGTCGTCGACGACCGCCGCCGCCCGGGCGATCGCCTCATGGGCGAACCCGGTGATGAACGGGCCCAGATCGTTGGCCATTGCCCGCTCCAGCGACCGCTCGCCGAAGCGGAGGGCCAGCTCCTCGTAGCCGAGCACCGCAGCCACCCGCGACACCTGCCAGTCGGCGATCGCCCTGTTACGAGGCTCGCCGACTGCGTACCAGTGGTGTCGCTGGGCGAAGGCGGCTGCGATCATCGCCTCCTCCTCGTCCCTGGTCGGCTCCGGGAGATCGAGCAGAGACCATGCCGTGTTGAAGGCGTGGGGAGCCATGAGCCTATGACTCGCTTCGAGTTCGCCGGACGAGAGGTGCCCTGATGGCTCGGTCACATTGATACCTTAGGTCACGATGGCAGACGAAGTCGTGGTGGAGGTGGGCGGCGAACAGGTGCGGATAACCAGCCCCGACCGGGTCATCTTCCCCGACCGGGGGTGGACCAAGATCGATGTCGTCAACCACTTCGCCCTGGTCGCCGAAGGCGCCCTCCGGGCGGTTCAAGGCCGGCCCACCATGCTCAAGCGCTACATGAAAGACGTCACCGTCGAGCCCATCTATCAGAAGAGGGCCTCACCCAAGTCACCGTTCGACTCGGTCCAGGTGAGGTTCCCCTCACAGCGCCCGGGGAGGATGGTGGTGCCCCGCACGGAGGCCGACCTGGTCCGGCTCGCCCAGCTCGGCTGTCTCGACCTCCATCCGTGGCCGGTGCGGGCGGAGGACACCGACCACCCCGATGAGCTCCGCTTCGACTTCGACCCCACCCCCGGCGTGGGATTTGAGGAGGTGCGGGCGGCGGTGGCCGGGGCCAGGGACCTGCTCGACGAGTTGGGGCTGATCGGGTGGCCCAAGACCTCTGGCAGCAGGGGAATCCACGTCTACGTCCGGATCGAGCCGATCTGGGACTTCTTCCAGACCAGGCGGGCGGTGCTCGCCTTCGCCAGGGAGCTGGAGCGGCGGATGGAGGGTCTGGTGACGACCAAGTGGTGGAAGGAGGAGCGGCACGGCGTCTTCATCGACTACAACCAGAATGCTCGGGACAAGAGTGTGTCGGCTGCCTACGGCGTCAGGCCCACAGGCTACGTCTCGACTCCTTTCGCATGGGAGGAGCTGTCGACGGTCGCCGTCGAGGACTTCCCTTTGGGCTCGTTCGCCGAGCGATGGCGATCGGTGGGCGACCTCACCGAAGGCATCGATGATGTGGCGGGGCGCATCGACACCCTCCTCGAGTGGGTGGCTCGGGACGAGGCGAACGGTCAGGGAGACGCGCCCTGGCCACCGCACTATCCCAAGATGCCGGGGGAGCCTCCCAGGGTGCAGCCATCGAAGCAGAGGCGGCCGGATGAGGACTACTAGACGGCGTCGCGCTTGCTCAGGGCCCAGGTGAGGACGCCCCACCCAACGAGGATCACCGCCCCGATCTTGGCCAAGCCACCCCAAACCCCGGGGACCAGAGGGTCGAGATAGTCGTTGAGCACCCAGGTAGGCAGGTCTCCGGCGACACCCGCATACACCGAGACCGCGATCCTCCAGATGGACACCTCGGCGACGCCTCCCACCTCCTGGGCCACGATCGACTCGACGATCACGACATAGGTGATACCGATGAGCAGGGCTCTCGGGGCCAGGTAGCCGAGTGGCACGAAGACGGAGGCGTACCCGATGGCAGCGATCGAGAAGAGTGCCAGGGCCGGGACCATCTCCTCGAAGCCGAAACCAGCAGCCATTCCACCGAGGACGGACGCTCCCCAAGCTCCGATAGCCAGGGCAAGAGCTGCCAGCATCCCGGCTCCGATGGACGCCGCGGCGAATGCGGCCCTCTCGATGGGTCTCATGTAGATGTAGGGGAGCGTCCCGGAATCGCGCTCGTCACGGAGAACTGCCACCGTCAGGATCAGGACGGCCAGGGAGACGACCATGCCACCGGCCACCACGATGCCCGGGTAGGTCGCCCGCGTCGGCCCGTCGATGCTGGTGAGCCAGAGGATCACCCCGAGGACCGAGACCAGTGCCAGCAGGGAGACGACACGTCCCCTCCTCATCACCTGGCGGTAGAGGTGGGCCGCAAGAGTGATCAACGTTTGGCCACCAGGTAACGGAACACCGACTCCAGCGACTCGTCGGCAGGCTGGACACTGGTCACCGAGAACCCGTGGGCGACCGCCAGGCGGGGTATGGCCATTGCGACGGCAGCGGCGTCGGCGGCTTCGATCCGCAGGCTCTCCCCATCGAGGTGGACGCCGACAACACCCTCGCTCTCGAGCAGGGCACTGCCCAGGCGGCGGGCGTCGGGGGACTCGACATAGATCAATCGCGGTCGGTCGGTCATCGCCGCCCTGATGGTGCCGACGTTGCCCACCGCGGCCAGTCTTCCATCGACCATGGCAACCACCCGGTCGGCCATCCGCTCCACTTCGGCCAGGATGTGCGAGGAGACGATGAGGGTCCTTCCCGATCTCCCCAAGTCCTGGAACAGGCGGATCAGCTCCGCCCTCTGCACGGGGTCGGTGCCATTCAGAGGCTCGTCGAGGAGGAGCACCTGCGGGTCGGTGACCAGCGCAGCGGCCACTTTGGCCCTCTGTCGCATGCCCTTGCTGAATCCGCCCAACTCCCTGTCGGCGGCGTTGGAGAGGTTCACCATCTCCAGAGCAGTCCTCGCCGAAGCCACCGGGTCATCGACCCGGGAGAGTCTGGCCATGGTGCTCACGAAGCCGACGGCAGAGACCCGCTGGTACACCGACTCCTCTTCGGGCACCAGGGACATCTCGCGGTAGATGTCGGTGTCCGCCCTCGGGTCCCGGCCGAGCACTTCCACCGTTCCCTGCGAGGGCCTCTGCAGTCCGGCGATCACTCGCATCAGGGTGGTCTTCCCCGCACCGTTGGGCCCGAGGAGCCCGGTCACGCCAGGTCCGAACCCGACCGACACCTCGCTGACGGCCACCTTGAGGCCAAACCACTTGGACAGCTCGGCGACGACGACCGTGTCGCTCATGCCAGTCTCCGGTAGCGCCAACGTACGAACGACACCGACAGGAGGAACACCGCGGCTATCACGATCACCGAGGCCTCCACCCCGAACCCGGCGATCTGCGCCGGATGGTCGACGGTCGGGTTGAAGAGCTCATCACGGATGATGCGAGGGTGCTGGTCGAGGTTGAGCAGTGACAGCCACCGGGCACCCGGGAAGTCGGCCCGGGCCACCTGGGCTGCGATCGCGCCGCCGGCGGTGATGATGCCCAGGAAGGCGGCGGCAGCTATCCCGGGACGCTTGATCACCGATGAGAGCCCGAAGACCAGGCCTCCGTGGAGGAGGGCGAAGGCCAGCGTCACCGCCGGCACCTTCCACATCACATCTAGGTTGTCGCCCAGATAGGGAAGGAACCCGTCGCGGGCGATGAGGGCCAGCCCGAGATGGAGGATGACCTGGGGAACGATGTAGATGGCACCCACGATCGTGGCGAAGGCCCCGAACTTGGCCCCCAGATAGCCGTCGACCGTCAGCGGGCGTGAGAAGTAGATCGACAGGACACCTTTCTCCCGGTCCGGGATGAGCAGGGTCGGCCCGGCGAAGGCGATGAAGATCACCGCTATCCAGGAGTAGAAATCGAAGAGCTCCCCATAGGTGGGGACCCCCTGGCCGATGGCCTCTGCGATCTCGCCGATGGCCCAGGCGATGCCCACGAAGACCAGGGCCTGGACCATTGCCACCGTCATGAGGGACCAGGGAAAGATCTTGGTCCTGGCCTTCCGGCCGAGTCCCAGAAGACGGCGAATCCCCTCCCGGTACACGGCGCGCCGGGCCCCGGCGGCGCCTCTCCGGGGCCCGTCGTAGGATCGATAGCCCCGGTCGTAGATGACCTGGTCGGTCATGGCCCGGGCGCCTGGTTGAGGAACAGGTCCTCGAGGGATGCCGAGCCCCGGATCATCCGGACCAGGCCGGCGTCGGCAGCCGCAGCTGCCTGGAGGACCGCCCTCTCCAGTTCCTGACCCGGTCCCACCACCAGCCTGACCCCGTCGACGGTGGCAGTGATCCCCTGCGACCGGAGCAGGTCGGCGACAGCGGCGGCATCTCCGACCACCTCGACCGCCAGGTTGGCGTCCTTGTCGAACCCCTTGAGGGGGGCCGATCGGAGCAGACGGCCGGCGTCGAGCATGACCACCCAGTCGCAGGTCAGCTCGATGTCGGGGAGGACGTGAGAGCTGATGATCACGTCGATGTCGAAGGTGGCAAGACGCTTGATCAGGTCGAGCATCTGTTCCCGGCCCTCCGGGTCGAGGCCCGAGGCCGGCTCGTCGAGGAGGACCAGGTCAGGGTCGTGGACGATCGCCTGGGCCAGTTTCACCCTCTGGCGCATCCCTGTCGAGAAGTCTCCCAGGTACCTGAATCTCTCCTCCTCCAGTCCCACCAGGAAGAGAGTCTCCGAGGAGCGTCTCCGGGCGTCCTTTGGAGGGAGCCCGGCGAGCTGGGCGGTGAAGGACACGAAGTCGGCAGCGGTCTGGTCGACGGGGAGGCAGTCGCCCTCGGGCATGTAGCCCACCCGGGTCCTCACCTCCAGCGGTTCTTCCGAAGGATCATGTCCCAGGACCCTGACACCACCCTCGGTCTGGTGTAGCAGCCCGAGGAGGATCCGGAGAAGGGTCGTCTTGCCAGCGCCGTTGGCCCCAACAAGGCCGGTGACCCCCGGCGGCACACTCAGGGTCAGGTCGGTGAGTGCCTTGACATCGCCGTAGTCATGGGTCAGCCCGGAGACTTCGACGATGTTGGCTCGGTCCACGAACGGCACAGTCTTACAGGTCGGGGGAGCCACCGATCACGTCGGCAAAGCCGGCGCCCTGGGGACGGTCGAGCTGATCCATGGTGCACTCCTCCGCCGGCTTGTCCGGTCTCCAGCGATGAAACCTGGTGGCATGTCTGAACCGGTCTCCCTCCAGCTGATCGTAGGAGACCTCCACCACCACCCCGGGTTGGACGGGTGTCCACGCACCGTCCTTGCCCCCCGACCAACGGCTCTGGGCCCCGGGAGCGCGGGCCGCCTCGGAGAAGCTGTCTTCCACGACCAGTTGCTGGAACTGCTCGAAGATCTCGACGCGATCTGACTCGCCGAATCCGGAGCAGTGGCCGATGAAGTGCAACTCCCCCCGGTCGTTGTAGAGGCCGAGAAGGAGAGAGCCGATCTTGCCGCCATCCTTGTGCTCCCTGAAGCCCCCCACCACCACGTCGATGGTCCTCCTGTGTTTGATCTTGATCATCGCCCTCTTGCCGGGCTGATATGGGGAGTCGGGGTCCTTGGCGATGATGCCGTCGCACCCGGCCGACTCGAAACCGTCGAACCACAGCCGGGCCTCATCCTCCTCTGAGGTCTGTGGGGTGAGGTGCCACGGGGGAGTGAGGTCGGAGGCGAGCGCCACCAGCCGCTCCCGCCTCTCGGAGAACGGGGCCGACCTGAGGTCCTGCCCGTCGACTGCCAGGAGGTCGAAGGCAACCAGCTCGGCGGGGTGACTCTCCGAGAGCAGCTCGACCCGAGAGGCGGCCGGATGGATACGCTGCTGGAGCGCCCCGAAGTCGGTGACCCCGTCGACTACGACCACGATCTCCCCGTCCACCACCGTGCCCTCCGGGAGTTGCTCGAGTGCCGGTCTCAGCTCCGGGAAGTAACGGAGCAGCGGTCGCTCGCTCCGCGAGTCGAGCCGTATCAGGGGCTGTGACCAGGAGAGCGATCGGAACCCGTCCCACTTGGGCTCGTAGAGGAATCTCCCCTTCGGCCAGCCTTCGTAGACGCGAGCCTCCATGGTGGGGATGGTCGGTGGGAAGGGGTGACTCACGAAGGGCGAGTCTACGACGGATACCCTGGGGCCCATGATCGACCGTCTGATGCGCCTGCCCATGGTGGACCTGCTCGCCACCGCCGGACAGTCGTTCGTCCAGTCGCGGGGGAGCCGGATGGCCGCAGCGATCGCCTATCGGACCATTTTCGCCCTCGCCCCCCTTCTCCTGATCGCGGTCGCGGTGTTCGGGTGGGTGGTCGGAAGCTCGGAGGAGGCCCGCCTGGCGATCCTGGGCGCCATCGAGGGCTTCGCCGGCCCCAACGTCACCGACGCCGTGGAGACCATGATGATCTCGGCAGCGGCAACCAGCGGGTTCACCGCGGTGATCGGCTTCCTGCTGTTCGTTTGGGCGGCGTCGACACTGTTCTTGGAACTGCAGAACACCCTCAACGACATCTTCGGTGTTCCCTTCGAGGAGACTGCCGGGTTCAAGGGCTTGGTGAGGAAACGGCTGATTGGGTCGCTGTGGGCGGTGGGTCTCGGCTTGCTCACGGTGGGTGTTTGGGTCCTCAACGTGGCATCAGGATGGTTGGGCTCGCTGCTCCCCGACACCCTGGCGGCGCTCAGGACCGTCATCGACTGGCTCTCACCACTCCTTTCCCTGGTGGTGTTCCCGCTGGTGTTCACCCTCATCTTCAGGACCCTGACCGCGATCCGGATCAACAGAATGGCCGTGCGGGTCGGGGGGTTGTTCACCGCGGTGGTTTTCCTGCTGACCGCCATGGGGACCAGGATCTACTTCGAATGGGGCAGCGCTTCCTCGGCCCCCCAGTTCGCCGCCGGGTTCTTCGTGCTCCTGCTGCTCACCTTCTTCCTGGCGTCGGCGTTCCTGCTCGGGGCCCACGTCACCAGGGTCTACAACCAGCGATTGGAGGAGCCCGTCGGCTCCGCGAGCGGATAGTGTCGTCCCCATGTCAGTCGACATCGCCGGCTTCGTCACCGACCTCAAAGAACACGCCACCGAGCATGGCTTCCACGTCCACGACGAGAGGCACTTCGTCGAGACATACTCCCTCCGGCAGTCTTGGGAGGTCGACGTCCATCCCGAGTCCGGATGCGGCGGCCCGATCGACCTCCACCTCGCGCTGGACGTCGACCCAAAGGTGATCCTGTCGCTGCGGGACAGGCTGGAGGAGTCCGACGACGAGCCCGAGGACGTGTTCCATCTGGACCTCTATTTCAACTGGGCGGTGCCACCGCTCAGGCGACCTCCCGACCTGCTCGTGCTGGCCACCGACTTGGCCGGAATCGGAGGGACCCTCCTCCCCATCGAGGTCTCCGCCATCGACTCCTACGCCGCGGTGACCGAGGCGGCCGAGAGCAGGCTGATGGTCCAGGGCAAGACCACGGTGAGCCTTGTCGGTGTCCTGGCCGGCCGGGATGACCTGTGCGAGGTCCTCGATTGCTCCCACGAGGTCTCCGAATACCTGGTGGAGCGGGTTGATGGCTGGCTCGAGCTGCCCGGTTAGAGGAGCATGTTGATCAGGGCCCACAGCCCTAGGGCAGCGGTCAGAGCGGCCAGAGCATAGAAGGCAACCATGGTGATGGCTTTGGGTGCTGCGGCATCGGACTGGGTGGCATCCACGTTCGGCTCTACGGCCCTGTACCGGGCGGTGTCCACTCGATCCGCTGTTGCAATTCGTGTTTCGTGGCGTCCAGGGCTTGCCGAGGTCGGGGCGGGTGATGTCCCCGGGTCTTCACCGAGACTGGCGGCGAAACGCTCCGGCTCCAAAGGGACGAAGAACAGGGTCTCACTCTCTGCCTTTATGGCGAAGGTGCCGCCCTCGAGAGCGTCGATGGCAAACTCCCCGGACCCCCACTCACCTATCAACTCCCCGTTCGAGGAGAGGCGGAGGGTGTCGTCGGCCAAACCCACGATCACAGGCACTTCGTCGTCGGCAAGTGTCACCACGCCGTCAAAGATCGGCAAATAGACCCCCAGCTTCGGGTTCCCGGTGGACAACATAGGCGAAAACCGCAGGATGTGAAGCCAGAACCCCATGTGCCCCCGCCGCCGGCCGTGGAACGCTCTATGCGATCTGGGCCCAACTACGATGCCCCGGCCATGAGAGAGCCGGCGAGATCCTGATCCCCAGCCTCTTGCTGGCGGTCGAGGAGTCCCGCCCCGGTTTTGCGACTTTCGATGTTCCCCTATGGGTTTGGGTCGCCTTCGTCGCCTTCGTCGCTGCGCTGCTCTTGGCCGACCTGCTCATCGTCCACCGCAAGCCTCATGTCATTTCCCTGAGGGAGGCCGGGATCCAGTCGGCGGTGTGGATCGGGATCGGCCTCGGCTTCACCTTCGTGCTGTGGTGGTGGCAGGGAGGAGGGGCCGCCGGTGAGTACCTGGCCGGCTATCTGATCGAGAAGAGCCTGTCGGTGGACAACGTCTTCGTGTGGGCCGTCATCCTCACCTACTTCGCCGTGCCACCGGAGTACCAGTACAGGGTGCTCTTCTGGGGGATCTTCGGCGCCCTCGTCTTCCGGGGCATGTTCATCTTCGCCGGCATCACACTGCTCGAGAATTTCGACTGGATCCTCTACGTGTTCGGGGCATTCCTCATCTTCACCGCCTACCGGATAGCCGCCCACAAGGGAGTCGAGGTCCACCCGGACCAGAACCCCGTCCTCAAGCTGGTCCGCAGGGTCCTGCCCTCCACGAGCGAGTACCACGGCCAGCACTTCTTCATCAAGATGGATGGGCGATTGCTGGCCACCCCGCGGTTCGCAGTTTTGGTGCTCATCGAGACCACCGACACCCTGTTCGCCGTGGACTCGATCCCCGCCATCCTGGCCGTCAGCCGGAACCCGTTCATCGTCTTCTCCTCGAACGCCTTCGCCATCCTCGGACTGCGCGCTCTCTACTTCCTGCTCGCCGGGATGGCGGGCAAGTTCCGCTATCTGAACCTCGGGCTGGGCGTCATCCTCGCCTTCGTCGGCGTGAAGATGGTCATCCACGACTGGTACCACTTCCCCATCGAGTGGAGCCTGAGCATCATCGCCCTGATACTGACCGTGACCATCTTTGCCTCGGTGCGCACCGAGCGGAGGGAGTCTGCGCACTCCGGGCGGTATCCCTGACCCGGTTCAGGGGGTCAGAGGACGCGTCGGCAGGACCATGCCTGCCAGTAGTAATGACCCAACTCCTCGTAACGGTTGGCCAACCACGCCGCTGAGCGGGTGTTGGCCACCGGGTCGAACACCTGGCCGGATTCGTAGGTGCCACCGCTCACCGAGAGAGGCAGGCTGTTCCAGGTGCTGCGGAGGAACTGGAACAGACCGGCGGCCCCCGAGTACGGGTTTATCGCGTTGGGGTCGCCGTTGCTCTCACAGCGCATGATCTTCAAGGCCTCCTCCACCCGGTGCTCGGGAAAGTAGGTCTGGACCAGGCTGCGCCAACGTTCGACGCTGGGGGGGAACACGGTTGGTGTGGTCGTGGTGGTCGTGGTGGTCGTGGTGGTGGTGGTGGTCGGTCCCGGGGTGGTCGTGGTGGTGGTCGAGGAAGTTGGCGGCGGCCTCTCCTCCTGGCGACGTCTCTCCTCCTCCCGGAGCCGCGCCAGATCGACCGCGGTCAGGGCGGCGAAATACTGCTCGTCGGCCGCAGCCGACTTGCGGACAGCATCGGCGACCGCTGCGTCCGCCTGGGCGTACAGGTCGGCCAGGTGCTGGAGCTCGGCATCGAGCTCCGCCTTGAGCTCGATGTAGTCCTCCTGCTGCCCCAGGTAGTAGAGCTTGAGCTCCTGGAGGCTTCTCCGTTTGACGAACAGTTCCCCGGCTCTCTGGCGCCCGCCGGCCATCACGTCTTCCACGACGATCGAAACCACCATGGCCTGCTCGACGGTGCCATTGCTGACCAGGGTGATGGTCGGTGTCGCCAGCACCGACATGTAGGCGTCGACCGCCTGCAGCTCGATCTGCTCCTGTATTCCCGCCAGCTCGATGTCGGCGAATCCAAGCTGTGTCCCCAGTCGGTCGAGGCTGACACCGATCGACGAGAGGGCGGCGGCCAGGTCGTTGAGCCGGGAGATGCTGTCGGCTATCTGGTTCTCGATCTCGACACGGTTGGCCACGGCCTCGTCGACCAGGCCGCTGGCCATGTTGCGCCGCCATTCCGCCTCGGCTGCCTCACGCTCCGCCTGGGACACACTCTGACCGGCGGCCACCATGGCACCGGGCACGAACAGGGAGGCAATCAAGGCGAAACCGAGGATTGTGGAAGTTATGCGGGACCGCATAGATCCCATGAGGGTATACGAATGAATCCGCCAGGGAGAACCGGCAACCCGATGAAACCCCTGCCCGGCTCTCCAGACAGTGCCGGCAGTGGGCCAGAATGGCCGGTATGAGCGAACGAACCAGGGTGACTTCCGGCTCGCCATACGAGCCTCGCTACGGCTTCAGCAGGGCGATCAGAGTGGGGCCAAGGGTGGTGGTGGCGGGCACCGCTCCCATCTGGTCCGACGGCACCGTCGACCCCGATCCAGGAAACCAGGCACGCCGTTGCCTCGAGATCATGCTCCAAGCTCTGGCCGAAGCCGGAGGCCGCCCCGAGCATGTGGTCCGGACCCGGATGTACATCACCGACGCGGCCCACGCCGATGCTGTCGGCGAGGCTCACGGGGAGGTCTTCACAGAGATCAGGCCGGCTGCCACCATGGTGGTGGTCGGCGGCCTCCTCGACCTGGCGTGGGTGGTGGAGATGGAATTAGAAGCCGTTCTCGACGATTGAACAGGTGACATGATGTTCGGATCCAAGAAGGCCAAGTTGCCCGGAGCCGGTGACACCCTGCCTGGCAGGGAACAGCCCCTGGTGGTCCCCGACGACCACTATGTGCACGGCAGGACGATCAAGCCCCCGTTTCCAGCGGAGACAGAGGTGGCGGTGTTCGGTATGGGATGTTTCTGGGGCGCCGAGCGGCGGTTCTGGACGATCGACGGCGTCCACACGACCTCCGTCGGGTACTCCGGTGGTCACACGCCCAACCCCAAATACGAGGAGGTCTGCACCGGGATGACCGGCCATGCCGAGGTGGTCATGGTGGTCTTCGATCCGGCCCTGGTCTCCTACGACGAGCTCCTCAGGGTGTTCTGGGAGACCCACGACCCGACACAGGGCTACCGCCAGGGAAACGACATCGGGACCCAGTACAGATCGGCCATCTACACCACCAACGAGTCCCAGCTAGACGAGGCGAAACGCTCCGCCGACATCTACCAGGAGATCCTCGCCGCCAATGGGTTTGGGGAGGTCACAACCGAGATCCAAACACTCGGCCCCTACTACTACGCCGAGGGATATCACCAGCAGTACCTGGCCAAGAACCCGAACGGATACGACTGTCACGCCAACACCGGGATGGCCTACCCCGGTCTCGGCTAGGAGGCCGCCGCCCGGATGGCCGCGATCAGCTCTGCGGGCTCGAGGTCGGCGCCGAGGTCCATTGCGATGTCCGGCGAGAGGCCGACGCCGCCGAAGTCGAGACCTCCCGGCGTCAGCCAGCGGGCCGTGGTCAGCCGGAGCGCCCCTCCATTCGCCAGGTTGAATCTCTGCTGCACGGTGTTCTTGCCGAAGGTGTTCTCGCCGAAGGCGGTCACCCGTTCCCGCTCCTGGAGGACCCCGACCACCACCTCCGACGCCGATGCACTCCCGCGGTTCACCACCACGTCGACCGGCATGTCGGCGGGGACTATGGACGCCCCCGACACCTGGAAGGTGAAGGTGCCCTCCGGGCCCTCGGTGGTCACCACGTCGCCATCGGGAAGAAAGACCGAAGCCACGGCCACGGCCGTGTCCAGACGCCCGCCCGGGTTGCTACGGAAGTCGATCACCAGCCGCTCCACCCCCTCGGCGATGAGCTCGATGATCGCCGCCTGGAATCGCTCGTCGGCCAGCTCGGAGAAGGTGAGCAGCCGAACGTAGCCGGTGTCTCCCACCCGCTCCGAGGTGAGCGATGGGATCTCGATTCGCTCCCTCACGATCGGGATGCTCAGGATGGTTCCCTCCCGCTCCAAGGTCAGGGTGACCTGGGTGCCAGCCGGGCCCCGCACCCGGGAGACGAGCTCGTCGATGGTCCAACCCATGATCGACTCGCCATCCACCGCAACCATGATGTCGTTGGCCATGACGCCGGCTGCCTGCGCCGGGCCACCGGCGATGGTGTCGACGATGATCAGGCGACACGTGTCCGAGATGGTCGAGCACTGCTTGTTGTCGCCGGGGATGGTCTCGTCCTCTGTGGTCACCTGCGCCCCGACCCCCTCCACCTGGCCACCCTCGGTCTGGAGGACCCGGATCAAGGTCTCCGGGTTGAGGTAGACGGAGTTCGGGTCCAGCGCATTGGCCACGAACCCGCCGACGATCAGCTCTGCGGTGTCGGCGCTGCCCAGGCCCAGTTCGGCGGCTGCCTCGCAGACGAGCACGAAGTCCTCCGAGGGGACGGCGCACATGAGAGGCTCGGTGCTCTCACCCGGCTCGATCTCGGCGAAGGCATCCATGGCTGCTGCGGCGAGGACACCCGGCTCGATGTCGTCGACGTACCGGTCGAGGATCAACCCGAACGACTGGCAGACGATCACTATCTCGGCCGGAGGGTTGGTGCATCCGAAGGTCTCCACTTCGCGCCCGTTGTTGGAGGTGAAGCTGCTGGTAGTGGTGGTGGAGGGCGAAGTCGTGCTCGTCGTCGAGTCGGGCATGGCCGGAGAGCACGCCGCGACCAGCAGGATCAGGGCCAATCCGAACGCAGACCGTCGATTCACCGGACCCATTATGTAGGGGCATCCGCCGTTACCGTGGGGTGATGGCGACAGCCGTGACCCTCCGGAGCCCCGACGGCACTGTGGTCTCCAGGGGCATCGACCGTGGCCTGTGGGTCGGTCCGGGCCGGGCTGCGGCGACAACGGTCGGAGAGGACCTGTGGGCCCTGCCCGGGCTGGTAGACGCCCATTCGCACATAGGGGCCGCCGAGTTGAACTACCGACCCGGCGAGCTGGAAGGCGCCATGGCCAGGGCACGGGAGGCCCTTGCGGCGGGGGTCACCCTGCTTCTCGACAAGGGATGGTTGGACGACACCGCGATCCAGGTCGCCGACCTGGTTCCCGAGGGCGAGCGCCCCGACATCGAGGCGGCACGTCATCTTCTCTCAACGCCCGACGGCTACTTCCCCGGGGCCGCCCGGGAGATAGAGGCGGGAGAGCTGCTGGCCGTCGCAGAGGAGGAGGCCGCCGCGGGGCTCGGGTGGGTCAAGCTGATCGGCGACTGGCCGCGAAAGGGTATGGGGCCGGTCGCCAACTTCACCGAGGACCAGATGCGGGCCGTCGTTGGGATGGCTGACGGTGTCGGCGCCCGCGTTGCCATCCACACCATGGCGAGGGACGCGCCGTCGATGGCGGTCGCCGCCGGTGTCCACTCGATCGAGCACGGTCTGTTCCTCGACGACGACGACATCGAGGCCCTGGGAGAGAGGGAAGGGATGTGGGTGCCCACCTTCCTCCGGGTCGAGGCGCTGGTGGCCCAGCTGGGGAGCGAGTCCAGCGGGGGTCGCCTCATGGCAGAAGGCCTGGCTAACGCCTCCCGGCTTCTCCCCAGAGCGGTCGACGCGGGGGTGCTGGTGCTGGCCGGCACGGATCTGATCGGCACTCCAGCCAATGTGGCCGCCGAGGCCTTGAAGATGGGCGAGTACGGGCTCACTGCCGAGCAGCTGGTCGAGGCCGTATCTGTCTCGGGTCTGCGGGCCACCGGCCGCCCGGTGGCATTCGAGATCGGTACCCCTGCCGATGCGGTGCTCTTCCCGGCCAACCCGGTCGTCGAGCCAAGCGTCATGGCCCATCCCCGGATGGTGATCCGGAAAGGCCGGGTGCTGTGAACCCACCCTCGAGCACACGGTCCGATCTCCTGGCGAGTTCCGGCCTGCTCTCCCTGCGTTCCTTAGGATTGGACGGCCATATCTGGCCGACTACGCGTTTCGTTCGAGTGGCAATCGGGGTGATATGAGGCTGGTGCTGGCTTCTGGCTCGCCGAGGCGTTCTGACCTACTGGCGAATTTGGGGGTGGTGTTCTCGGTGTCGGTGCCCGAGGTGGATGAGACCCGTCGGCCCGGCGAGGACCCCCATGGGTATGTCGAGAGGCTCGCCCGGGAGAAGGGCCTCGCCGCAGCCGCTCCTGGAGCGGTGACCGTGGGAGCGGACACCGTGGTGGTGATGGATGGCGTCATATTGGGCAAGCCGGGCCATCCCGCGGAGGCGCGTCGGATGCTCGACAGCCTCCAGGGCACCCGTCACGAAGTGGTGACCGGGATAGCAGTGGTCGACGGAGAGAGGATCGTCTCGTCGGTGGATTCGACGGAGGTGGTGATGCTCCCGATGACCGAATCCGAGATCAGCGACTACATCGATACCGGCGAGCCCATGGACAAGGCCGGCGCCTATGCCTTACAGGGTCGAGCTGGCCGCTTCATCGAATCTGTTCACGGCAGCCCCTTCACCGTAGTCGGCCTCCCAATCCACCTACTCGACAGACTGTTGGCTGCACTTGGGCACGATCTGCGCCACTTCACATCCGCCACACCCCCCGTTCCTTAGGATTGGCCGGCCAGATGTGGCCGGGAGCGCATCCGGTTCGCAAGGCCAACGTCCGGGCCTCCGCACCACTCGGAGTGCCCTTCGAACCAAACCTGTATTCGGCCAGATATGGCCGTCCAATCCTAAGGAACGCTGAGACAGCAGCCCCGCGCCAGCCACTATGTTGGCCCGATGGAGAATCCGTTCGCCGACAGAACCACCTTCGTCCAGCACACCGGGATCGAAGTGACCGAGGTCACAGTCGACATGGCGCGCGGTCGCCTCGAGATCAACGAGAACCACCATCAGCCCTACGGGGTGGTACACGGAGGCGTCTACTGCACCCTCGCCGAGACGATCGCCTCGTTCGGAGCCGCCACCTGGGCCACCTCCGAGGGGTTCCTCGGCGCTGTGGGGGTCTCCAACACGACCGACTTCCTGCGGGCGACCACGGAGGGGGTCCTGGTCGCCGAAGCCACCCCCATCCATCGCGGCAGGACTCAGCAACTCTGGGAGGTGGTCACCACCCGGGAGGACGATGGCAAGATGGTGGCCCACAGCCAGGTCCGCCTCCACAACGTCTCCGACATGTCCGCGTTCTGAGGGCGCCGACCCTCACCTCGACCTGAACAGCTACCAGGTCTCCCGGTGGACGATCTCCCCCAGCGGTCGCCGGCTCGGGTTCTCGATCACACCGAGAGGTCGGTCCGCCGGGTAGCCGAGAGACATCAGGTAGGCGCAGAAGTAGCCCTCCGGGAAGCCGAGCAGCGTGCGGGCAAGCGCCTCGTCGGAGACCGAGGCGTGGCAGCTCCCTATACCCAGGTCGGCTGCGGTGAGCATCATCGACATGACGGCATGCCCCAGGTCGAACTGGGCGAGGTCGATCCATCGACCCTCCAGGGTGTCGGGCACGATGAACGCCACCGTGGCCTGAGACCCGGCCACGTGCCAGGCACCCCGCCAGACACCGGTCAGTTCCCGGAGCCGGTTCCTGTCGGTGACCACGACGAAATCCCACGGCTGAGTGTTCTTGGCCGACGGAGCTCGCCGTCCTGCTTCGAGGATCCTGTCGAGATCATCGGCGGCCAGCGGTCGGTCGCTGAACTCGCGGACGTTACGTCTCGACCTGACTGCGTCCCATGTCTCCAAATGCCGCTCCCTGATTGCTGTACCCGGGTGAATCTAGACCTCCAGTGACGTAGTCTCCCCAGGGATGATCGATCTCACCTTCCCACTCAAGGCCCCACATGGCCCCGGCCTGAACACCAAAGGATGGCTCCAGGAGGGCGCCCTGCGCTGCTTGCTCAACAACCTCGACCCTGAGGTGGCCGAGGATCCCGACAATCTGATCGTCTATGGCGGCAGGGGGAAGGCCGCTCGCGATCATGCCTCACTGCGGGCGATCGTGGCCACACTCGAGCGTCTGGAGAACGACGAGACCCTTCTGGTCCAGTCGGGGAAACCGGTGGGCGTTTTCCGGACACACGACATGGCGCCGAGGGTGCTGATCGCAAACAGCCTGCTGGTTCCGAAGTGGGCCACCCTGGAGCACTTCTGGGAGCTGGAGGCGGCCGGTCTCACCATGTACGGGCAGATGACGGCCGGGTCGTGGATCTACATCGGCACCCAGGGCATCCTCCAGGGGACTTTCCAGACTTTCGCCGCCATCGCCGAGAAGCTGTTTGGCGGCTCACTCGCCGGGACCGTCACTCTCACCGGGGGACTGGGAGGCATGGGCGGGGCCCAGCCGTTGGCCATCACCATGAACGGTGGGGTGGCCATCTGCGTGGAGGTGGACCCGCACCGGATCGAGCGCCGCCTCGAGACCCGCTATCTCGATGTCTCCGCCGACACGGTGGAAGAGGCGGTCGAGATGGCCATGGCCGCAAAGAGGGAGCGACGGGCCCTCTCCATCGGGGTGCTCGGGAATGCCGCCGAGCTGTTCCCCCAGATCCAGGAGATGGGGGTCGATATGGACATCGTCACCGACCAGACCTCGGCTCACGATCCCCTCTACGGGTATGTGCCGGCCGGATACGACCTGGAGGAGGCCCAGCGGCTTCGCCATGACGATCCCGACACCTATATCAAGGCCGCCAGGGAGTCGATGGCGACCCAGTGCGAGGCGATGGTGGCCTTCCAGGCTGCCGGCTCGGAAGTCTTCGACTACGGCAACAACCTGCGTGGGGAAGCTCTCACTGCGGGGTTCGCCGACGCCTTCTCCTATCCCGGCTTCGTCCCCGCCTACATCCGGGATCTGTTCTGTGAGGGATCGGGGCCCTTCCGTTGGGTGGCCCTCAGCGGTGACCGTGCCGACATCGCCGAGACCGATCGGGCCCTCCTCGATCTCTTCCCCGATAACGCCTCGCTGGCGCGCTGGATCGAGATGGCCAGGGAGAGAGTCCAGTTCCAGGGGCTGCCCGCCAGGATCTGTTGGCTCTCATACGGGGAGAGGCATCTGGCAGGGCTTCGCTTCAACGACCTGGTCGCCAAAGGCAAGGTCTCGACGCCGATCGTGATCGGGCGGGACCATCTCGACTCTGGCTCGGTTGCCTCCCCGTTCCGGGAGACCGAGTCCATGGCCGACGGATCCGATGCGATCGCAGACTGGCCGATCCTCAACGCGATGCTCAACGTGTCCTCTGGGGCGGCCTGGGTGGCGGTCCATCACGGCGGGGGAGTGGGCATCGGGAACTCGATCCACTCTGGCGCCCAGGTGGTTGCCGACGGGACCGCTCAGGGTGCCTTCCGGGTGGAGCGAGTCCTCACCAATGACCCTGGCACCGGGGTGATGCGCCACGCCGATGCCGGATACGAGACCGCACGACGCGTTGCCCGGGAACGCGGCGTCGACATCCCGATGCTCGATGGCGTTAGTTGACCCCCACTGGCCCCGGGCCGACGCCTGGCTGGCGTCCGACCACCCCGATGCCAGGTTGCTGGTTGTCGGTGTGCCGTCGTCGAAGGCCTCGTTGTCGCCTTCCAGGGCAGACCTGACACCCGGCGCGGTTCGGGATCGGCTGTCGCGGTTCTCCACCTATCACGGCGAGATGGATGTCGACCTGGGTGCTCTGAGTGTTCGTGACCTCGGGAACTGGCCTGTCTCGGAGCTCGACATGCATGAGATGCCCGGCGAGGTCCGGTCACGGGCGGCGGCTCTGCCGTCCTTGGATCTGGTGGCCTTCCTCGGCGGCGACAACGCGATAACCCGTCCACTGGTTGCCTCCCGTGGCCCCGACCTGTCGAAGGTGGGGGTGATCACTTTCGATGCCCACCATGACGTCCGTTCGCTGGGGAACGGGCCGACCAATGGGACGCCGATCAGGGGGCTCATCGAGGAGGAGGGGCTCCCCGGCGAAAGTGTGGCGCAGATCGGGATCCACTCCTTCGCCAACTCGGCTGCCTACAGGTCTTACTGTGACGAGAAGGGCATCGGGATCTTCACCGTCGCCGATGTCGAGCGTCTCGGAGTCGATGTGGTGGTCGAATCGGCCCTGAACCGGCTGCGTCATTGCGACTGGATCCACGTCGACGTCGACGTGGACGTGCTGGACAGGTCCTTTGCTCCCGGTTGCCCGGGGGCCCGTCCAGGCGGTCTGACGGTGCGGCAGCTGGCAACCGGAGTGGCGCGCTGCACTGCCGACCCGAGGGTCAGGGCGATCGACTTCGTCGAGGTGGACGCGGCCGCCGACGTCGGCCACCAGACCCTCGACATCCTCGCCCACCTGTTTCTCACCGCGGCCGCCGGTTTGGCGCGCCGTCTCTGATCCCACCTTTCCCGCTTCCTTAGGATTGGTCGGCCAGATCTGGCTGGATCAGCCCGCGGAATGGGCATCAGTTCAGGATCCGAGGACCACCGCGCCCGAGAGAGTGGACGGCTCATTGTCGAGGGCTGCGGTGATGGCCCGGACCACATAGATCGGCCTGGTCTCGATGTCCTCCCAGGTGAAACGGAGGATTCGCCAGCCGGCGATCTGAGCGAGGTTGTCCCGTACGCGGTCCTTCTGGAAGTGCTCGGGGGTTCCGTGGTACTTCATGCTGTCGCCTTCGATCACAAGTCGGTGCTCGGGGTAGGCGAGATCCACCCGCCCGCTGACATGGCTAAGCCACTCGGGGCGGTACTGCATCCTTGGAAGTGGGAGGCCTTCCGTTCGGATCAACTCGATGAGCCGGGTTTCGAGGACACTCTCCGAGACGAAAGCACTCGAGCGCTGGTCGAGGATCGAGCGGAGTTTCACCACGCCAGGCTTTCCTCTCCGCGCAAGGGAGGCGAGGAGCTGGGAGATCTCGTCGTAGGTGGTGAGCTTGCGGTGTACCCCTTGGTCGACGACATCGGCCAGCTTCTTAGGCGGGAGAACGGCTGCCAGGTCGACGATGGTGCGTGCCGTGGTTGTGACGGGAAGCTCCTGCAGCTCGACCACGTGCTCGGGTTGGAGGTCTGTGGACTGGTGAACGGTCACACCGTTGAGGCGGTTGCTTCGTCGTACCGGGACCGACACAGTGACCAGCTCAGGGTTCAGCCCGGTCATGCCGAGGAGGCGGGTCGCCGAGTGATGCGACACGACAGCTCCCAGGGTCGCGCATGCGGCTCTGAGCATCGGCAATTCGCCGAGCAGGACCCCCGGCAGCCCGAGCACGCGCCGGTTGATTGCGACCAATCGGCCTTCATCGATCCGCCTCCCAATGGTCCTTGGCGACATGCCCATCGCCATGGCCTTCTCACGTGAGATCACCCCGGCGTTGCGATACATGAAGTCGTAGACCCGCCGTTCCGCCTCTCCCATCCCGACGATCGTGGCGGATCTGAGTCGACTTCGGAAGACCCACGTGAACCAAACGCGTTCCCGGCCAGATATGGCCGCCCGATCCTAAGGTTCGGGGAGTTAACCCCCGCTGACGGCCTCCTCGGCCTCCCGTGGCGGGATGGCGGTGCTGGTTCGGGAGGTGAGGTAGCCGTCGGGGAGCCGGACCGGGCGGGGACCTTGGGAGTGGCCGCGGACCATGCGGGCGGCCTCGAGCGGGTAGGGGATGTCGGGGTCGAGGCCCGATACGAGGTCCTCGACCTGGGACAGGGACGAAGCGTTGGAGAGGGCCTCACGGACTGCGGGCCCGACCGGGAACCCTTTCAGGTACCAGGAAGGGTGTCTCCGGAACAGGATGATCCCGTAGTCGCCGAAGTGGTCGACCAGCAGCGAGGCATGGCGCACCATGATCGCCGCCACCTCCCCCAGACTGGGGGGCGGGGCCGGCTCCCGGCCCGCCATCAAGTCGGCCAGGTCGCGGAACAGCCACGGACGTCCCAAACACCCCCTGCCGACCACGACACCGTCGCAGCCGGTCCGGGCCATCATCTCCATGGCGTCCTCTGCCACCCATATGTCGCCGTTGCCGAGGACCGGGATCGTGGTCACGGTCTCCTTGAGTCGGGCGATCGCCGGCCAGTCGGCAGCGCCGCTGTAGAGCTGGCGGGCGGTCCGGGCGTGGAGCGCCACCGCGGACACCCCCTCATCCTCAGCGATGAGCCCCGCATCCAGGTAGGTGGGGTGGTCGTCGTCGATCCCCATGCGAAACTTGACGGTCACCGGAACCGGCCCCGCGTTCGACACCGCAGCCCTTACGATCGCCCGGAACAGGTCGGTCTTCCAGGGGAGCGCCGCCCCTCCGCCATGCCGCGTGACCTTGCCCATGGGGCATCCAAAGTTCATGTCGATGTGGTCGACACCGTGCTCGGCCACCAGGACTGCCACTGCCCCTCCGAGACTGGCCGGATCGGTCCCGTACAACTGGATCGAGCGGGGCCGCTCGTCGTGGGCGAAGCGGGCCATGTCCAGAGTCTTGACGTTGCCTTCGGCCAGTCCTCTGGCCCCGATCATCTCCGACACGTAGAGCCCGGCCCCGAACTCCCGGCACAGCCGGCGGAACGGAGAGTTCGTGACCCCTGCCATGGGGGCGAGAACTACGGGCGGGTCGACTGCGAGCGGGCCGATCCTGAGCACGGCCTACTTTCTCAGCAGGCCGTCGAATCGCCGGGCGGCGATGGTCGCCCCGGTCAACCCGAGGGCGAGCAGGTAGGCGGCGTGCCCGAGGATGCTCCAGTCGATGATGCCGAGCGACAGCGACCTGAGAAGCTCGTTGCCGTGGTAGAGGGGCGAGAGGCGCACGAGGACCTGGAGGGCCGGCGGGTAGACGTCGATGGGGAAGAAGGTCGCCGAGAACAGGAACAGGGGCATGGTGGCCAGTGTCACTAGGTCGAAGTCCTGCCACGAACGCATCCAGGTGCAGGCGGCGAGCCCCATGCCACCGAAGGCAAAGCCCACCAGGAAGGCACCGGGGACGGTGAGGACCGACCACCAGGTCTCGGTCAGGCCCATGACCACCAGCATCACCAGGAAGACGATGGAGTACAGGACCCCACGGAACAGGGCCCAGCCGATCTCGCCGACGGCGATGTCCCTGGTGCTCATCGGGGTGGTGAGGATGCCCTCGTACACCTTGCCGAACTTGAGTTTGAAGAAGATGTTGAAGGTGGTCTCCATCACAGCCCCGTTCATGGCCGAGGTGGCCATCAGCGCCGGGGCCACGAACGCGGTGTAGGCCACCACCTGGCCGCCGGGCAGCTCCAGGTCGCCGATCAGGGCCCCGATGCCGACGCCGATGGCGAGGAGGTAGAAGACGGGCTCGAAGAACCCGGTGACGATCACCTTCCAATACCTCTTTGCTGCGAGCAGGTTGCGTTCCCAGAGGCGCTGTGCACGAAGGTCTGTCATGCGGCCGGTGGGGGTGATGCGGGTCGGTGCCGAGACGCTCACGGGCGGAGCTTTCTGTCGAGGAGGCGTCGGGCGAAGAGGACTCCAACAGTGGTCATGGTCAACAGGTAGGCGAAGTGGACCCAGATGGGGAGGCTGGTGATCATCTCGGGGGCGATGTCGGGAAGGGCGATCTTCCTCACCAGTTCGACGCCGTGGAACAGTGGCGTGATGTATGCCACACCCTGGAAGAACGCCGGCAGGTTGCTTATCGGGAAGAAGGTCCCTGAGAAGAGGAACAGCGGCATGATGCCGAAGCGGAACACGTTGGTGAGGCCCATCTCGCTCTTGATGGTGATGGTGTAGGCGGTCATGGAGACGGTGAAGGCCAGTCCGGTGAGAACGGCCGGGGGGATGGCGAGCAACGCAGTGCGGAGCTCTAGGGCGCCGAGCAGGCTGGCGATGACGGTGAACACCGAGAGGATGAAGGTGAGCCTGATGACGGCCCACACCGCCCGGCCCTGGACGATGTCCGCTGCCGACATGGGGGTGGTGATGGTGGCGTGGAACTCCTTGCGCCACTTGATGCCGGCCATCACCGGGAAGGCACCGTCACTGGCCCCCGCCTGCATGGCGTTGGCGGCCATCAGCCCGGTGGCCACGAAGGTGAGGTAGGGCACACCGAGGCCGGCATCGCCGCGGTCGACCAGCGACCCGATCCCCATGCCCATGGCCGACAGGAAGAACACCGGGTTGACGAAGCTGGAGATGACCGTGCCCCGCCAGGTACGGCGGTAGGCGATCAGCTCGGCTTCCACCACCCTGAGTGAGCGGGTGAGGGCGGTCATCAGTCGATCAGCCTTCGCCCGGTGAGGCGGAGGAACACGTCCTCCAGGGTCGATCGTCGGACCATCACCTGCTCGGGGTGGATGTTCCGCTCGTGGAGGTGCCTTTGGGTGGCGTCGGAGTCGTCGGTGTAGAGGAGCACCCGGTCGGCGAGTCTCTCGGTCTGTGCCGCCACCCCGTCCAGGTCGAGTCGGTCGTGGTCTCCCTCCCGGAAACGGAGCTCGACGACCTCTCTCGGGGCATGCTCCCGGATGAGCGCCGACGGGGAGCCTTCGGCCACGATCTTTCCGTTGTCCATGATCACCAGCCGGTCACAAAGCTGTTCCGCCTCGTCCATGTAGTGGGTGGTGATGATCAGGGTCGCCCCGCGCCGCTTGAGGCGATACAGCCGTTCCCAGAGAAGGTGGCGTGCCTGGGGGTCGAGGCCGGTCGTCGGCTCGTCGAGTATCACCAGCTCGGGGTCGTTGATCAGAGCCCGAGCTATGGTGAGTCGCCGTTTCATGCCTCCGGACAGGGGCTCGACCCGGGAGTCCTTGCGTTCGGTGAGCTGGGCGAAGTCGAGTAGCTCGGTGACCCTGGGGGCTATCTCGGACCGGGTCATGTCGTGGTAGCGGCCGTATATGTAGAGGTTCTCGCCGACGGTCATCTCCAGGTCGAGGTTGTCCTCCTGGGGGACCACGCCGATCCGCGACCTGATCTGCCGACCGTCGGTGGCCGGGTCGAGGCCGAAGACCGAGAGTTTGCCCTCGGTGATCGGGCTCACCGTGGTGATCATCTTCATGGTGGACGTCTTGCCGGCCCCGTTTGGCCCGAGGAACCCGAAGGCCTCCCCCTTGCGGATGTCGAAGTCGATGGCGTCCACCGCGGTGAAGTCGTCGAATCGCTTGGTAAGGCCGCGGGCCTCTACGAGGTTCTCGGTCATTGCTCCTGGCAAGGTAGTCGGGGTGTGTGACAAGGTCCCAAGGGTTTTCGGACCGCGCCGGGATCTATGGACCCGGCCTCGGACTTCGCGCCGGGAGGAGTCTCAGTTCACTCCGTCGATCCGCACCAGTGCCTCCCGGTCCTTGCGCCCTCCGAACTTGCGGGGCTTGGCGTCCGCGGCGGGATAGCCCAGGGCAACCGCGTACATCGCCACCTGGTCTTTCCCGAGGCCGAGGAAGGACCCTGCGTCATCGTTGCGATGCAGGGTGATCGGACAGCTCGCGACTCCGACTGCCCGTGCCGCCAGCATGATGTTCTGCGCCACCCGGCCTATGTCGAACATGTTTCCACCGGCCTCCTTGACCAGGACGATGGTTGCAGCAGAGTCGCGGACGGGTTGGGTGAAGTCCCCGTGCTCGGCGAGTCCCTGGAGCCGGTCCGGGTCGTTGACCACCACGAAGGACCAATCCTGGCGGTTCTTCGAGCTCCCGGTCCACCTGGCAGCCTCGAGAATGGCATCGAGGTCGTCGGGGTCGAGGGGACCGTCCTTGTAGTCACGGATGGCGCGCTGGCCGAGGATGAACTGGTAGATGTCGGACATTCGGTCAGGTTAGGTGCGCGGGTAGAGGATGTACTGGGTGCAGCGGAAGAGGGCTATCACCTTCCCGCTCGCATCCGCGGTCACCTCGGTGTCCCACACCTGGGTCGTCTTCCCGCCATGTACCAGGGTTGCGTCGGCGATCAGGGCGCCTTCGAGTGCTGTTCCCAGGAAGTTGATCTTCATCTCGATGGTGGTGAACCCGGTTGCACCGTCGGGGAGGCTGGCGATGCACCCGTAACCGGCTGATGTATCGGCCAGGGTGACGACCGTACCGGCGTGGAGATATCCGTTGGGCGCCTTGTGGAACTCCTGTATGTCGCATCTCATCCGTACCCGTCCGTGCCCGATTTCGATGACCTCCAAGCCCATGTGCCCGGGGAGGAGACTGTCACCGGCAGAGGCGAGGGTCTCCGCGAGTTTGTGTCGCGAGTTGTCGTTACCATCGGTCATCTCGCGAAGATAACCAGTCGAGTTCGCGCCACCGACCCTTCAGCATGAGGAGTATCAACCAATGCCAACACCCACGCCGCACATCTCGGCCGAGAAGGGGGACTTCGCCCCTTCGATCCTGCTCCCCGGCGATCCGCTCCGGGCCAAGTACATCGCAGAGAATTTCCTCGACGAGGTCCGTCAGGTGAATGCGGTCCGCAACATGTTCGGTTACACCGGGAGCTACGAAGGTGTCCCCATCTCGGTGATGGGGACCGGCATGGGGATCCCCTCCGCCTCCATCTACGCAACCGAGCTGATCGTCGAATACGACGTGGAGAGGCTGATCCGGGTCGGCTCCTGCGGCGGAATCCAGCCCGATGTCGAGGTCCGCGATGTGGTCCTGGCCGTCGGCGCCTGCACCGACTCGCCGGTCAATCGGATGCGCTACGGGGGATACGACTTCGCCGCCACCGCTGACTTCGCCCTCCTCGTTGGGGCTGCCGAGACCGCCGCCGAGAAAGGGGTGGAGGTGAAGGTGGGCAACATCCACTCCGCCGACCTGTTCTACAACCCCGACCCGCGAGCCTTCGACCTGATGGAGGCGATGGGTGTCCTGGCGGTGGAGATGGAGGCCGCCGGGCTGTACGGCGTCGCCGCCGAGAAGGGTGCCCGTGCACTGGTCATCTGCACCGTCTCCGACCATGTCCGCACCGGCGAGTCGCTCAGCTCAGACGACCGTGAACGGTCATTCGCCGAGATGGTGGAGATAGCCCTGGACACGGTCCGGAAGGACTCCGACGCTTGAAGCGTTGAGCCGTCAGTGACCCTCAACCGAAGCATGGTCCGCAAGGGGGTGGGCGACGCCCTCCCCCTGTTCCTCACGGTGATCCCGTTCGCCCTGATCATCGGGTTGGCCGTGGTCGAGTCCGGTCTTGCGCCCCTGGTCGGGTGGTCCACCTCACCCCTCATCTTCGGGGGCGCGGCCCAGCTGGTGGTGTTGACCCTCCTCGGGACGGGGGGAGCAGTCTTTGCGGTCATTTCGGCTGCGCTGGTCATACAGGCACGGCACCTCCTCTATTCGGCGGCGCTGGCGCCGGTGTTCCAGAGACAGCCGCGTTGGTTCCGTTGGATCGCCCCGTACGCCCTCATCGACCAGATGTTCGCCCTCACCGTTGTCCGTGTCGGCGACGACCCGGTCGACTTCCGCAGCTACTACATAGGCACTGCCTCGGTCTACATGATCGGCTGGAACACCATGACCGCCGCAGGGCTCCTCATCGGCCCACAGGTGCCCACCAGCTGGGAGTTGGGGTTCGCGGTTCCCCTGATGTTCGTGGTCCTGCTGGTCATCGGCATCGATCGTTGGCCGAAGCTGGCGGCGGCCGTCGCCGCGGCCGGGGCCACCTATCTCTCGGCCGGATTGCCCAACAAGACGAGCCTCCTTGTGGGTGGTGGTGCCGGGGTGTTGGTGGGTCTCATCGTCTCGAGGTTGCGACGATGACCGCGATGTTGGTGATTCTCGCCGTGGGTGTGGGCACCTACCTGACCCGGTCGGTGTTCATCGTGGCCCTGGCCAACCGCCGCATTCCACCCCTGGTCCTCACCGCCCTGGAGTTCGTAGCACCAGCGGTGCTGGCGGCCCTGGTGGTCTCGTTGGTGGTCGACGTCAACGGCGGTCTCGACGTGGCGGCACCGGAGATAGCCGGTTTGCTCGTCGGAGGCACCACGGTCTATCTCCGGCGCAACTTCCTGCTGGCGGCCGCCCTGGGGATGACCGCTTTCTGGGTTGTCCGGGCGCTTGTCTAGCCGAACAGGTCGGTGATCAACCCGGTCTCGAGCGCAATGATCAACACGGAGAGGACCCACATCATGGGATGGACCTCCTTCACCTTGCCGCTGATCGCCATGAGAACGGTGTGGCCAACGATCCCGAGAGCGATGCCGAATGTGATCGAGAAGGTGAATGGCATCCCGAGGATCGCGAGGAGGGCGGGAATCGCCATCCGGTAGTTGGTCCAGTCGACCTTGACCGCACCGGTCATCATCATCGCCCCGATCACGATCAAGGCGGCCGAGGTAGCCACCTGGGGTATCGCTGCGGCTAGAGGCGAGAACATCATCCCGAGGAGGAAGAGTCCCGCAACGACCAGGCCGGTCAGCCCGGTCCGGCCGCCCTCCTCCACGCCAGCCGCCGACTCGATGTAGGTGGTGGTGGTCGAAGTGCCGAGCAAGGCCCCCACGCTGGTGGCCGCACCATCGGCCGAGAAGGCGGCCCGGGGAGCGGCGATGTTGCCCTGCTCGTCGAGCATCCCGGCCTTGTCGGTCAGCCCAATGAGTGTGCCGGCGCTGTCGAAGAAGTCGACGAAGAGGAAGGTGAACACCACGGCCACCACTCCCAGTCCGAGCGCAGCACCAATGTCCAGCTGGCCGATCAGGTCGCCGGGCCAGGTGAACCCGAAGATCTGGCCGAATCCTCCAAACGCCTCTCCCTGGTAGACCGGGAGCCGGCTCACGATGGCGATCGCCGTGACGCCCAGGATCCCGATGAGGATCGCCCCCTTGACCCGGAGGGCGAGCAGGGCGGCGGTCCCGAGGAGCCCGGCCAAGGCAAGCCACGGTGTCCAGGTGGTGAAGTCACCGAACGTCACGAGTGTGGCCTCGCTGGCCTGGACCAAGCCGCTCCCTTGGAACCCGATGAAGGCCAGAAATGCCCCGATGCCGGCGGTGATGGCGTGCTTCAGGTAGAGCGGGATGGCGTCGAGCACCCACTTCCGGACGCCGGTGAGGGCGATGATCAGGAAGAGGATGCCGGACACGAACACCGCTCCCAGGGCGGTCTGCCAGGGGATACCCAGCCCGAGCACCACGGTGAAGGTGAAATAGGCGTTGAGCCCCATACCCGGAGCCAGGGCGAAAGGCAGCTTCGCCCATAGCGCCATCACCAGGGTGCCGATTGCGGCCGCCAGAGCGGTCACCGTCAGCAGCTGTGGGAACACGTTGTCGACGTCGCTGATCGCTATCGACAGAATCGACGGGTTGACGAAGAGGATGTAGGCCATGGCCAGGAAGGTGGTCACCCCTGCCCGCACCTCGGTCCCGACCGTGGACCCTCGTGCCGTTATGTCGAAGTAACGATCGAGCCCACTGGTGTTCGTGGCGGGCGTTTCTGTCATGGCCATCTCGGCTCTCCTCCAGACTCTCGACTGTGGGGCGAACCTAGTACCGGGCGCAGGGCGCGTGTCGCCCGAATCGGGTGTCAGTTCCGGGGAATTTGGGCGGTGCCTCGCCAGGTTCAGTCGTCGGTCTCGACTATCACCACACTCCGGTTGCTGCAGGCCTGTGCCTGGCCGGTGATGGCCTGGTACTCGGGAGACCGGTAACAGGCTATGGCCTGCTCGAAGGTCTCGAAGCGGATGACCACATTTCGGGCGTGGTCCTTCCCCTCCATCTGCTGGTACCGGCCCCCCCGGGCGATGAACACGCCGCCTTTCGACGGAAGAACCTGGGCCGCTTTGGCCGCATACTCGGCGTAGCCGTCGGCATCGGTGACTTCGACATGCCCGATCCAAAGCGCCGGCAATTGATCTCCCTTCGTAGAGAGTACGATCCTATGTCTTCCGAGTACCCAGTACCCGGTACCCGGATCGGCACAGGGACGAGGCCCGGGCGGGTTTATGTGCCCTGGGGCTTTCCGAGCAGTGGGGCGACACCGTCCGGGACGCGGATCAGGATCTCGTCGGCCAGGCCGTAGGAGACGGCCTCCTCGGCGGTCATCCAACGGTCTCGTTCGGTGTCGTCCTTGACCTGCTCCTCGCTACGACCGGTGTGCCGGGCGAGCACCTGGTGCATCTCCTGCTTCTGGCGGAGTAGCTCCCGGGCGTGGATCTCGATGTCTGTGACCTGGCCGGTGAGCCCTCCGTGGAGGCTCGGCTGATGGATGAGCACCCTGGCGTGGGGCAGCACACGTCTCCTGCCCGGTTCCCCCGAGGCGAGGATCACAGCACCAGCGGAGGCTGCCATTCCGACGCAGGTGGTGGAGACCGGCGGCCGGACATACTGGATGGCGTCGTAGATGGCCATCATGGCCGAACCGTCGCCGCCGGGGGAGTTGATGTACAGGGAGATCTCCTTCTCCGGGTCTTCGCTCTCCAGGTGGAGCAACTGGGCGACGATGAGGTTGGCCAGGGTGGGGTCGAACTCGCGACCGAGAAAGATGATCCGGTGGGCCAGGAGACGTGAATAGATGTCGTAGGCGCGTTCGCCCCGCGCCGACTGTTCGATCACGGTGGGTATGAGGGTCGACACGGTTCTCCTCCTTGCCGGGTAAGGTGCAACTGTTGGGTTGCGTTACCCTAACATATGCGCAACCACTAGGTTGCGTAAAGGAGCGAACATGAGTGATGCAGGCGAGGCCGGCTGGGCCGACATCTCGGTGGAACGATCGATGGAGTTGGAGGCCGAGATCGAAAGTGTGTGGGAGAACGTGGTCGAGGGGCCACTGGTCTCCGAGTGGATCGGTTCGCCGATGTCCATCGAGCCGCGGGTGGGGGGAGCAGTGGACTTCGCTCCCGACGGCGAGCCATTCATCGGAACGGTGGAGGAGGTTGTGCCTGGCCGCTCCATCACCTGGTCGTGGAGGCATCCCGATCGCGATCCGTCACAGGTGACCATCACACTCGAACCGGCAGGAAGGGGGACAACGATCACGGTGGTCGAACGTCTGCTGCCCTATCGGATCATCGACATCAGGACTTGGCCCGGCGCCATCGAGATGCGCCAGAGCACGATGGCAGTTCGCCTCGCCGCATGACGGATGTCCAGGCGCTCTTCGCCGCCCTGGCCGACCCAACCAGGCGCAACGTCCTCTACCGGCTGGTGAGCGACGGCCCTACGACGGCAACCTCGTTGGCCTCCGGGCTCCCGATGTCGAGGCAGGCTGTGTCAAAGCACCTGGGGATCCTCCATGACGCCGGCCTGGTGGAGCGGGAGGTGGTGGGACGGGAGGCGCACTTCCGGGCTGCCCCGGCGGCCCTGGACGAGGTGCGCGACTGGATCGACAGAGTCGGAGGCCAATGGGACAGGCGATTGGAGAGGCTCAGGGACACCTTCGGGTAGGGGCCGGATACGATCCCGGGATGCCCACCGACCGGCCCTCGCGCCACACCGGGTCGACATTGGCCGACTCCGACCGGCTGAAGGGTCGCGCCCGACGCGCCAAGAATGCGCTGAGGCTGGCCGGCGGAGTCCTCTTCATCCACGCCATGGTGAGCCTTGCCCTGGTCTTCACTGCCGAGACGGCCGCGGTGCTGTGGACCGCATACGACCTGTTGGGGTACTGGTACCTGCTGGTCCTGGTCGCCACCGCCGGGTTGTTCATCAGCTGGCACCACTCGGCGCACCGGAACCTCCGGACATATGGGAGGGAGCCGCGATTCGCCGATGCCGCAACCGTCTACTGGTGGTTCATACCGGTGGCCAACCTGATCATGCCCTACCTGGTGGTCAAGGAGACTGTCGATGAGACGAAGGAACTGTTCCCCGGATTTGTCGAGTCGGATCCAACCCGCCTGTGGTGGGGGCTCTTCGCCGGTGGTTACGTGTTGAGCCTGGCCACCGCGCTGACCGCGGGCGGCGACCTCGCTCAGGTGGAGTTACTCCTCGGCCTGGAGAGTGCCGCAGGGATGATGATGGCGATTGCCACTCGTCATGCAGTCAAGCTGGTCCGGTTGGTGACCGCGATCCAGACCGGGGAGACGGCCTCGCTCTGAGCAGTTGTCGCTTGGATTTCGGGACAATGCGGGTTCAGGCGACGACGAAGACAAAGGCCACGACGCCCAGCACCGCGCACACACCGATGGTGCGGAGCAGGGGCCATCGCCACCTGAACAGCGCCAGGAACGCCAGCACGGCGATCAGTGCGGCGACAGGATCCAAAGTCGACAGGTCCGGCAGATGGAGGCGGATGCCCCAGCGGGATGTCTCGGTCACCTGTCCGAAAAGGGTGTGCAGGGAGAACCAGATCGCGAGGTTGAGGATCACCCCGACGACCGCAGCCGTGATCGAGGAGAGGGTGGCAGTGAGGCGCTGGTTTCCTCGAAGTGACTCGACGTAGGGGCCACCGGCGAGGATCCAGATGAAGCATGGGACGAAGGTCACCCATGTGACTAGGACGGCGGCGAGCACCCCGGCGAACATCGGGTCGATCCCGAGATCCGCCCGGTAGGCGCCCATGAACCCGACGAACTGGACCACCTGGATGAGGGGCCCCGGTGTCGTCTCCGCCATCCCCAGACCGTCGAGCATCTCCCCGGGGAGGAGCCAGCCGAAGTTGTCGACGGCCTGTTGCGCCACATAGGCCAGGACCGCGTACGCGCCACCGAAGGTGACAACGGCTGCGGTGGAGAAGAACACGCCCTGTTCCACCCAGATGCTGTTGCGTCCGAAGAGGACTGCGAGGACGGCGATCGGGGACAGCCAAATGGTGAGGCCGATGGCGAGCACCCTGAGCGACCGCCTCGCCGAAGGTGCTGCCGGTTGAACGTGGTCGGGCAGTAGCGCCGGCCGGTTCGGTACTCCGGTCGGCTTGGGCTCGTCGATGACCTCGAACGACTCAGGCCGGTATCGGCCTCCGAGGTAGCCGATGATGCCGGCGCCGGCGATGATCAGGGGAAAGGGGATGTCCAGGAAGAAGATGGCGACGAACGCACCAGTTGCGATGCCGTACATGGCGTGGTTCTTGAGGACGCGTGCTCCGAGTCGGACCACGGCGGCGGCGACGATGGCCATGACTGCGGGCTTGATCCCATAGAAGATCCCCTCCACCAGCGTGACGTCGGCGTATCCGGCATAGAGGACGCTGAGGATCAGGATGGCCACGAACCCGGGCAGGATGAACAGGCCGCCGGCGATCAGCCCTCCCCGAACCCCGTGCAGGAGCCAGCCGAGATAGGTGGCCAGTTGCTGGGCCTCGGGGCCGGGGAGAAGCATCGAGTAGTTGAGGCCGTGGAGGAACCTCCGCTCGGAGAACCAGTTGCGCTCCTCCACCAGGAGGCGATGCATCACGCCTATCTGGCCTGCCGGGCCACCGAAGCTGTTGAGGGCTACCTGACCCCAGACGCGGGTGGCATCGCGCATGCTGATTCCATGGTCGGGCCCGCCCTGGGCTCTCTCGGACTCGCCGCCGGCCCTGCTCTCCTGTTCACTCACCTGTCCGGCATTCTCGCGCGCCTCCCGCCGGGGTGCGGCTACGCCAGCAGTGTCTGGACGTCGGCGACGCACCTGAGACGACGGGGATACACTCCAGGCGTGGTCAGCAGCGCGCCCCTTGTGGAGCGTGACGAGCAGCTCCTCCGACTCCAGGCTGCTGCTTCGTCCAAGACCGGAAGCGTGGTCCTGTTGTCAGGTGAGGCAGGGTCGGGCAAGACGTCCATCTTGTCACTTCTGATGGATGGGCTCGACCATCGCTACAGGGTCCTGTCCGCCGCCTGCGAACCTGTTGGGGTCCCTGCCGGCTTTGCTCCCCTCTTCGAGATCTTGGACGAACTTCCGCAATCGGTTCGATCGGATGTCAGAGGAGGATCCGGCCGTACCGCGGTGCAGGCGGGTGTTCTGGAGATGCTCAGGTCCGATCGGTTGGTCCTGATCCTGGAGGACATCCATTGGGCTGATGAGGCAACCTTGGGGCTGGTTCGGTATCTGGGCCGCAGAATCGCCTCGACGATGAGCTGTCTGATCGTCACTTATCGAACAGAGGAACTTTCGCAAAGGCCTCTACTGGCCCTGGTGGTGGCCGACCTCGGGCCTTCAGCCGAGCGGATCGAACTCCTTCCCTTGACGCTCGCTGCAGTCGAGCAGTTGGCTCAAGGGGTCGATGTCGACCCGGTCAGGGTGCATGCCGTGACTCTTGGAAACCCGTTCTTCGTGAGTGAGGTCATCGCCAACCCGGAATCTGTCGTTCCGCCGTCGGTCGGGAGCGCAGTTCAGGCCCGAGTGAATCTCCTGTCCGACCTGGCCAAGGACCTGCTCTATATGGCAGCCATCAACCGCGATGCGGTCCCGATCGATCTTGCCGAAGAGTTGGGCCCGGGGGCTCTGGAACAGCTAGACACCGCGGTCCAAAGGGGTCTGCTGGTGGCCACGGCAACTCACTTCTCCTGCCGGCACGACCTGATCCGGGAGAGTCTTCACGAGATCGCGCCACCGACCCTGAAGAGGACCATCCATCGCCGGCTCTTGGGCTTCTATGAGGGGCGGGAAGACCACACGTCGGACATCGCACGCCTTGCCTATCACGCCAGAGGCGCGGGAGAAGAGTCGGCGGCGTTGCGCTATTCGCTACGTGCCGCAGAGGATGCGTCGGCGAGCGGAGCCCACCGCCAGTCAGCCTTCCATTTTGCCAACGCTCTGGAATACCGGGAGCTTCTGGACCCGGAGTCTCTCGGCCGGGTCCTCCTGGAAGCCGCGAAGGAACATTGCTTGGTGAATGCGTTCGATCAGGCTACGGAGTGGGCATCCCAACGTTTGGAACTCGCCAACGGGCCAGATGAGATGGCGGCGGCACGGGCCTGGTTGGCCTACTTCATATCCCGGGAGAACGATCTAGCCCCCGCACGACGGGAGGCCGAGGCGGCCTTGGAGACTCTCCGTCAGTCGACTCATTCGGAGGAGCTGGCTTTGGCGGCCTATGTTCTGTCCTGGATCGAACTTCATGAAGGACGCTTCGGGGAGGCGATCACTTTGGGGGACTGGTCCGCGGAAGTGGCGTCTGAGATAGGGTCCGTCGGAGTAGAGGTCCATGCTCTAGCGGTCGCAGGGCGCGCACGAGTGCAGGCGGGGGACATCGGTGGGCTCCAGCTTCTAGACAGGGCGGTGCGGATTGGGCTCGATCACGAGTCGGTTGAGGCCGCCTCATTCGCCCTCATCTACAGGGCTTCTGCCCATTGGGAGCTGGGTCGGCTCGACGAGGCGCGGCGTCTCATCGAGGAGGCCGTCGACTACACGATGGAACGTGAGCTCGATGCCTGGTATGTGGCTGCGATTGCGATGTTGGCCGACCTCGATGTCGCAACCGGTCGATGGGCGGGAGCTGATGTCGGATTGGAGCGTGTCCTCGGACAGAGGACCTGCAGACAGACCGAGATCCAAATAATGAGGGCATCGGCGACGTTGAGACTGCGGCGCGGGGACCCCGGTGCGGCAGAGTTGGTGGGCCAGGCTCTCACCATGGCCGATGTATACGGCGGCTACGACGAGCTCGTCCCTGCCTGCCTCCTGGCGGCGGAGGCAGCCTGGGTCGGCCTTGTCGATACTAAGAGAGCCGCTGCTCGTTACCAGACTCTGTCTGCTCATCCGGCCCTTGCCGGCGACCGTCGGGGCCGGAGTCGTCTCTCCTTCTGGGCGAGACGATTGGGGTTGGATCAGCTAGCACCAGCGACCGCCACCAACTCCCAGTTAGAAGCGGCGAGGGAAGTCAGCCGATTCGAGAGTCTTGGGTTGCCCGTCGAAGAAGCCATCTCTCGGGCGATGGTGACAGATCCGAACCTCGACCGGATCTTCTCGTCGCTATCCGAGATGAATGCCGACGGAGTCGCCCGGGGTCTGCGAAGGGAGCTTCAACGGCGCGGGATCAAGCATGTTCCCCGGGGTGAACGGCCGACGACCAGAGAGCATCCCGCAGGATTGACCGGGCGTCAGGTCGAGGTCCTAGGCCTCATATCGGCCGGTTTTTCGAACGCCGAGATCGCGGACCGCTTGTTCATCAGCGAGAAGACTGTCAGCCATCATGTGTCGGCCATCCTGGCCAAGCTCAACGTCGGCACCCGGCTCCAGGCGGCAGCAGTCGCCCACGAGAAGGGCTGGTATCCGGCGGTGGCAGCAAACTAGGCAGTCTGTCCGATGCCATCAGCTGCCCCTTGCCCGTAGTTTCCTCGGTGTGAAGGATGGTCGATAGGTGCCCCGCTATATGGTCGAGCGAGCTTTCCTCGAAGACGCCGATGTTCCCTACGGCTCCTGGCCCCGCCAGCGATTCGTCGAGGTGATCGCATGCAACTTGGATCGGCGGGTCACTTGGCTCCACTCCTACATCTCGACCGACCCACCGACCGTTTTCGACCTCGTCGAAGCACCGAGTCCTGAAGCGGTCAGGCTGACGGCGCGTATGAATGGGTTACCCGTCGACCGAATCATCGAGGTGACCACGTTCGACCCTTATGCGTATCGGATGTTGACCGAGCCGGGGTCATGACCCTCGGTGGTGAAGGCGAAGCCGAAGGCCCCATGTGTCGCGGCCCGGCCGACTCCCGTCCAACGGGGCATGCCAATCCCTAGCGCAATTGTGTGCGGCCTCCAGGTCAGTTCTGGTCACACTCCGTCTGTACGGTCGATGAAATGGACTTGGCCAGCTTCACTTTGGGTATAGCGGTCGGTGTGGTCGGCACCGCGATCAGTGACTTCCTCCGACCCTGGATCTCAAGAGCGAACCGACGTCTCGCCTCCTGGCTGGATGCGAAGGGCGATGAGCGGGCCGGCAGGAGGGCCGAGAGAGAGGCGAAGCGGAAGAAGCCCTGATCTCGCTACCGCCGGCTCCGCTGCTCATTAGGGCCAGTTGAGTCCTTCAACCAACTCGCCAGTGCAGGTCCCGTCGCCGTGGAATGTGATCACGGCGGTGAAGTCCTCCCACTTGCGTAGAACAAGGTCAACGGCGCACACCAACATCCCCTTCTCGAGCCACTGGCCTTGGGCACAGCTGCGTCCCGAAGGGCATGTGGCGGAGAACACCTCGAGTCGTGAGGGGTGCGATCTATCGAAGAGCATCGCCGCCCGGCCGGGGCGGAACCATCCGCCGTCGGGTGAGATGTAGAGGAGAGGGTCGCCCGTCTCTGTCGGGGGCGCCGTCTCGATGAGGAAATGGTACCCAGAGGGATCTCCATCTAGCACCAGCGCCAACTGCGGTTCTGCCCACCACGGTTCTGGCATGTTGGGGTCGGTAAGATCAACCTCGATGGCCTCCTCAGGGCAGCTCCAACAGGTCTTCTCCTCCGCCAGCGACAGGGTGAATCGCTCCGGTAGGGCGGATCGGTCGACTGCCAACCAGAACATGGCCGGGTTGGCGTCAGCGGTGCACCCGCCACTGAATATCCCCGTGTCGAAACGGTATCTCCCGTAGACATGGTCCTCTTCGATCACCAGTCCCCGGAAGGAGATTTCAGGGCAGGATCCGGAGACTGCATGTCCGAGCCCGATGAGGACCTGCTCTTCGAAGTTGATCGTGGGCTTGTCCAGGGCGAGGTGAAATCTCTCCCAGATACGATCGACGTCGTCCTGGGACTGGGCCAAGACCACCGAGTACGTAGGGCCATTCCGGTCGAAAGCAACCAGCTGCCATCCCCTCCCTGAACTGACGTCTCCGCATGCCGCCAGCACGGCAACCGCCAGCACAGCAACGACGACGCGTTTCATTGCTCTTTGGACGATGCTGGCCTTGACCCGGTTCCTGGGCGGATCAGGTCCCAGACAGCGGCTCCCGTCCTGACCCCTTCCTGCTTCATGAGGCGAGTGCTGAAAGCGCCTGACTAGAGGACGAACGTCCGCAATCGGGGAAGCGGCTCGTTCTAGTCGCCATCGGGTGTGGGCCACCCGGATGTGATCCCGTCGGAGCGAATCACGGAAACGGCGGCTTGGTCGAGAAGTCGGGGCGCGACCTCGGCGACCGCCCGAGTGGCCCGGGCGTGCAGATCGGCTAGGACCGAGTCGACATCGTCCTCGCTGATGTCGTCGGAGAGCTCCACGAAGGCGACGATGCTGTTTGTGGAGTGGTCGAAGTCTGTGGCCGCGTTGCGAACCTCTGGGCTATCGAACATTGCGTAGTGAACAGCTGGTACTGCTTTGTCGATCAGCTCGGTGATGATTGGCTCAGGTGACGGCGAGCAGGCCACAGCCAAGAGGGAAGCCAAAGTGGTGGCGGCCAATAGCTGTGGTCGTCTCATGTTCATTAGATGTCCTCTCATCCACAAGTAGTTCCAGGAGGCCTATGCCAAATCTACAAGGCAGACGAATCGCGGATGCGCGGGGCGCCCCGGCTGCTCCAACGAGGTGAAGTTCCTCCGGACACGCCGCCGACCCTCGGGGCGGCAACGGGCGGACGGGGTACCTTTCCTGGCGTGAGACCTGGACGGCGGTGGTGAGCCGCAAGGGGTTGATCGGTTCTGCTGGCGGGGTGGCCCTAGCCGTGCTGGTTGTCATGAGTGTCTCGGAACTGGGACGGCTCTCTGAATACCTTGGACACCCGTTCCCCTGGGTCCTGGCGACGGTGCCCTGGTTGGTAGGACTCGGGGCTGTCCTTGGCGTTGCTCTTCGCCTCAGCCCAAGGTATCCAGCCCTGGCCGGGGTGGCTGCCGGACTGTTGATCCTTGCTTACATCACAAGACGTCCGATCGGTTCTCTGACCACTTCCTTCGTTCAACTGAAGGGTTACGCACCGGTCAGCGTTTTCATCATCGGAGTGCTGCTGACGGCGACTGCCTTCGCTCTTCGCGGTCGGCCCGGGTCAGCGGATGACGGATTTGGCTTGAGGCGATCCGGTCTCGCAGCAGTGCTCGGGTTCCTGCTGGCGCTGGTCTCCGCCTATGTGCTCCTCCCTCTACTGGGCCTCCACAACAGGTCAATGTCCGGCCTGGACTGGTCGGGGATGCCGTGGTTGGTACTCGGCCTGACTCTGTTTGGCGGCGCATTCGGTGTGCTCGTCTGGGCGGCACTGAGAACGACAGCTCTCGGCCTTGGCGCACTGGCCGGTCTCACAATGCTGATAGTCACCACTCCTTGGCTTTGGACCGGTGGGTTGCGGCTGGGCCCCTCATCGTACGGGCTCGCAGTGGGTTCGCCGGTGGGCTTGATCATGGTCGGAATGCTCCTGGTCACAGTGTTCCCCAGCCGTCGAGCATCCGAGCGGCCACCGGTCACAATCCCGACTGATTCGGTTTCCGCCAGGTGAGCGGGTTGCCGAGCTTCCTGGTGGGTGCTGCGAGGGGATGACGACACCTGGCGGCGTGGTTCTTCGGGCCTTTTGTCAGTTGAGGTCTCGCCTCCCTCACGTTGCCCTCACTACGAAGAAAGGCGACTTACCGGCGCCGCCCTTCTCCGCTTCTCTCAGTTGTCTCCCGGGCCCTTTCGGCCCGAACCGCTAACTCCGGCTCAAGTGCGAGTGCTGAAAACGCCACTCTCATTCCGAGAAAACGACACTCTCATTCCATTGACAACGCCCAGGATCCGAGTGTGTAGACGCTCATCAGCTGTGAAGTGACAGGTAAATGCGACGGGAAGTGACACTGTCGCACTTGCCGCTTGAAGGTTCGTGGGCCTTCGTGCTTCAGTCCTTCTCAGGCCTGTCGTCGGGGTTGAACACCGCTACCTGCTGTGTCCCCCCGAGGCACCGAGTAGGGATGTCGACCTCGAGGGTCTCCCTGCGGGTGTAGCCGCCTGCTCCGCGAACCTTCTCGCCGACAGCCAGCCGCTCGCCTGAAGGGAGGCGAACGACGAAGGGGTCGGTCGATGCGATCCGGGTTCCACTCGGCCAGATCACCGGATACCAATGGGA
This sequence comes from uncultured Acidimicrobiaceae bacterium, assembly GCA_964454615.1. Classification (GTDB taxonomy): domain Bacteria; phylum Actinomycetota; class Acidimicrobiia; order Spongiisociales; family ZC4RG35; genus ZC4RG35. Next base: position 57,517 of record CAYVTP010000001.1, read on the forward strand.
CACGTCGGGCCACTCGAGCACCACACATCCATCACGAACAGCGAGGAGTCCGCCAACGATGGCGTCAGTCCCTCCTCGTGGTAGTAGCGAGCCCGAATGCACGTAGATGGTGTACTCGCCGGACTCGACCGCACGCTGGGCAGGCCCTGAGCAGGCCAGCAGAGCCAGGAGGGACGCTGCGACAAGCACGACTCTGACCGTTCTCACCACTTCTTGGACGACGTCTCGCCGTCGGCCGGTTCCGGCCCCCGTTTCGGCCGGCTCCCTCCGCCTTCTCCGGGTGTTCTCCCGGGCTTGCTCGGCCCGAGTCTTGAGTCCTACTCAGAATGCGACCGCTGTCAGTTCCACTCGCATTTCGTGTCAGAACCACTCGCATTCGGTGTCAAGACCCGTCGCACTGCCTTTCAGTTCTCATCAGCTGTGAACTGACAGGGAAACAAGAGCGAAATTGACACGCTCTCAACTTGGTACTTCTTCCAGGGACGTAAGGGCCCGCTGCTCCAAATGGAGGCTCACCTGGTGCACGCCGCGTGATCGGCGATCACCTCATCGATCACCGAGAGGGCGTTCTTCCGCCACCCAAAGCTCATTCCCGCAACTCGCGCCGCAGACTGGCTCGCCTCCGTTGCCTCAACGTGAGTAATCAGGGCCTTCCACAACGCCCATCCACGGGCGCGTGCCCACGTCCCGGAGTCGAACCCGACGGCGTCGCGAAACATGCGGCGACTCAAGTCGTCGAAAAAGGTCCAGGCCATGGTCAGATCGCAGGCAGGATCCCCGACGGCCATGGTCCCGAAATCAATCACCGCGCTGAGCCGCCCATCAGTGACGAGCAGGTTGGACGGGGTGACGTCGCCGTGTAACCAGACCGGTTGCCCTTGCCAAGACGATGACAGGCTCGTCTCCCACACCGACATGACAGCGCTGGCGTCAAGGTCGTCCTCGAGTACGTCGACAGCCTGCCGCGTCTGGTCGTCGTAGATCTCCGGCGACGCGCCGCGAAAGAAGTTGTGCTGGCCGGGGGGTGGCCCGGCGGCCGAGGGAATGGCATACAAGTCGTTCAAGAATTCTCCGAGGCAGCGAGCGAACTCAACCGGATCTGTCACGTTGTCGACTGTTGCGCCGACCCCGGGCAACCATCGGTAGATGGACCACGCCCGCGGAAATCCGCAGGCCGCGCTGCCTTTTGCCAGCGGCTGTGGAATCGGGAGTGGGAGATGCTCGGCGAGGTAGGGCAGCCACCGGTGTTCCTTGTCAACCTGTGCGCTATACGCATCCGCAGACGGCAGGCGTACCAACATCTCGGTCCCGAGCCTGTAGGTGGTGTTGTCCCACCCGTCTTGGTCGACGGGTGTGATGGGCATCTCAGCCCACAGGGGAAACTGCGACTTGATCAAGCATGCAACAACGGATGGGGTGATGTCAGACTTTTTCACACGCGTTCCTGGCTCGAAGTTGTCTCTTCACCTCTTCTGTCGTACGCATCGTTCCTGACAGTGCCTCCAGTATGAAGAGAGGCGACCTACCCCGGCCGCCTCTCCGCTCCTTTTGGTTTGTTTATTGAGCGCCGCTCAAAATGAGAGTCCTGTCAAACCCACTCTCATTCCTTGGCAAACCCACTCTCATTCCGTGGCAAAACCCAGGATGAGAGTATGTCAATACTCATCAGCTGCACCCGGTCGTGTCTCCGCAGGTGAGGCAGACGTAGCAGTTTCCGTTGCGGATGGTCATGTGGCCGCAGTTTGAGCATGCGGGCGCATCACCCATGTTCTCTCTCAGGGCCAGATCAGCCGCATTGGTCTTGGTGACCGTCATCGAGGCGGTGGCAACAGTCGCGGAGTAGGTGAGAGACGAGCTCGCTTCGCTCGCACCCCCCTCGCCCGGACTCCGTCCGTGCGGTCCCCCCACGAGTGGGGGGACACTGCCCGCTTCACTCGCACCCCCCTCGCCCGGACTGCGTCCAGAAGGAACACCAACCGACTCGACCCCGCCGTTGGGGGAGTCGACGAAATCGGCCGCACTCTGCAGGGCGTCGATGTCGATCTCGGCGACAGCCTCCTCGAGGGTGGCTTGCACCCCGGCCTCCACAGCCAGACCCTTGGGCGGCTCGGGGAGCTCCCGGTCGGGTGGCACCTGGGCTAGCTCATCACGCTCCAGGTACTCCACACCCAGGGCCCGGAACACGTAGTCGATGATCGAGTTGGCCATCTTGATGTTGGGGTGGCCTTCGACCATGCCCCTCGGCTCGAAGGTCTGGAAGGTGAAGGTGTCGACGAACTCGTCGAGCGGCACCCCGTACTGGAGACCCTTCGACACCGCGATGGCGAAACAGGAGAGAATCCCCTTCAGGGTCGCACCCTCCTTGGCGAGGTCGATGAAGATCTCGCCAAGAGTCCCGTCGTCGTACTCGCCCGTGCGGAGGTATACCTTGTGGCCACCTACACGTGCCTCCTGGTTGAAGCCGTGTCGCTTGGCGGGGAGCAGGAACCTCGGGGGCTGCAGACCCTGTGCGTATGCCTGGGTCGGGGAGAGCCCCTTGGGCAGGTTGCCCCAGTGGATCGCCTTCTCGGCCTCGACCGCGGTGGTCACCGCAGCGTCCTCCTCCTCACTGTCCTCGCCCTCGTCGGCAGTGGAGTTGAGCGGCTGAGCCGCCTTCGACCCGTCCCGGTAGATGGCCATCGCCTTCAACCCCAGCTCCCATGAGGTGTGATACGCCTCTGCAATCTCCTCGACGGTGATCTCGTTGGGCATGTTGATCGTCTTCGATATCGCACCCGAGATGAACGGTTGTGCCGCAGCCATCATCTGGATGTGGCCGTTGTGGTGGATGAACCGCTTCCCGTACTTGCCGTTCTTGTTGGCGGTGTCGAACACGGGCAGGTGCTCGTCCTTGATGTGTGGTGCGCCTTCGATGGTCTGGCGGCCACAGATGTGGTCGTTGGCCTCGTTGATCTGAGCCGAGGTGAACCCCAACTCCTTGAGGAGGTTGAAGTCCCATGCCGTGTATGCGTCGGGTGTCAGACCGATCCTCTGCAGGGTGTCCTCGCCGAAGGTGAACACGTTGAAGGCGTGCTTCAGTTCGAACACCGATGGCAGGACCTTCTCCAGCTTCTCCAGGTCGGACTCGTCGAAGCCCTTCGCCAGCAACGACTCCCGGTTGATGTGGGGTGCCCCGTCGACCGAGCTGGTTCCGACTATGTACCGGACCACTTCCATGATCTGGTCGTTGGAATATCCAAGGTTTCGCAGCGCCGGGGTGACTGACTGGTTGACGATCTTGAAGTAGCCGCCACCGGCCAGCTTCTTGAATTTGACCAGGGCGAAGTCGGGCTCCACCCCGGTGGTGTCGCAGTCCATCAGGAGCCCGATGGTGTTGTGCGACACGAACCCGTTGGCCACGTAGGTCACGTTGTCCGGCACCGACAGGTCAAAGGTCAGTTCCTCTTCACCCAGCTCGGCCGTGGTGACCCGGTCATAGAAGAAGCCGAGCAGGTGCCCGAGTTCGGTGTCCCCGGTCCGGTCCAACAACTCCTGAGCCGACCGACGGGAGACCATGCCTGTGCGGCTCAATGCCATCAGCATCGTCTTTCTGAGGGCATCGTTCTCGGGGGCCAGACGGTCGACCAAATGCCTGGTCACCGGCACCCAGTCCATCTTCGACGCCTGACGGGTGGTGATGGCCTGGACCGCTGCGTTCTTGCGGTCGCTCATGAAGCCGACCGAGTCGGTCCACAGCTGCCCGTATGACAGGTTGAGCACACGGAGTACTGCCAGCGGCGACCCGCCCCAACCAGTTGTGTCGAGCTTTCTGGTCGTGGGGATACCCATCGCAAGCAGGAGCGTCTGCACGTCGTGGGAGAACTCGATCGAGGTCGTTGACCATGTCGGGTAACCACCGTGATGGACAGAGCCGTCCGCTTCGAACAGTCCCCGAAGGAACGCCGAGTAGACCTCGGGATCGTTGCTGTGGAGCACCGCATCGGGAATGTGGGGGTGCCATCCCTTGCCGGTGTGTCCTTCTCGTGGAGCGACCTTGGCGAACCCGGAAGCTTCCCACCACAGGGTGAGGGGGACCGAGTGGAACGCCACTTCGTTGTATCCCGTCTGCTCGGTGACGTGGGCTTCCAGGCCGAACAGTTCTTTACCCAGGAACGACAGCCGCTCGACGACGTCGAGGTCTTCGGCTGCGACGGCCATCCGGATGCCCTTGGCATGCAGAGAGCCATCGCCCATGAAGTAGCCGACGAACTCGGCCAACTCGGGGGTAACAGTCTTCGGGACTCGCGTCGAGAAGTCGCCGGTCCAGTGCATCTCACCAAGTGGCGGGAGTTGCACCACCTGTGGCTCGCCAATCAACTGGTTCAGCTGGAGTGGCACGAGATCGTCGGCCGTGATCTGGGCAAAGCGCTTCCACTCCCAGGTGCCATCGCGCTGGACCACCCTGATCCGGTGAGTAGGGGTCCCCTTGATCCGGTAGCCACGGCTGGTCTCAACCGTGACCACTGGTTCGACACCATTGATGTAGAACTGCGAGGCGTTCCGAGGTCCTTCATCGGTGGCGACGTCAATACCGAGGTCCTGCCATTCTTCGCCGTTGGCATCACCCAGCGAATTGAGCCGGACAAGACCACGCTCGGTCGGGATCAGAGAACCTCCAGCGAGGCACCCGGTGGGAGCGATAACGCTCTCCTGACCGTTCCGGTAGCCGTACTTCTCGCCGAGTTCCAACGCGAGGTCCCACGACTGTCTTGCTGCGTCGAGCATGTCAGACGGGCAGTAGTCAGGGTCCAACCCCACCACTGTGTGGCTAACGCCCTCGTAGGTTTCGTCGTTGTATGCAGCCCGACGGTGGTTACGCATAACGCGGAGCATCGCGTCTCGGTTCTCCTCATACTTCGGGAAAGGGCCGACCACGCTTGCGATCTCGGCCGACGTGGCGTACCCAAACCCAGTCAGGACGGCGGAGAGTGCACCGGCGATCGTCCTTCCCTCGTTGGAGTCGTAGGCGATGCCCTGACGCATAAGCAGAGATCCCAGGTTGGCGTAGCCGAGGCCGAGTGGTCGATAGTCGTATGACCCTTGTGCGATCTCCGCCGACGGGAAATGAGCCATGGCGACCGAGATCTCTAGAACGATGGTCCACAGTCTTACTGCATGCTTGTAGGCCTCGATGTCGAAGACACCCGATGTGTCATCGTAGAAACGGACCAGATTGATCGATGCCAGGTTGCAGGCAGTGTCGTTGAGGTAGACGAATTCTGAACACGGGTTGGACGCGTAGATCTTTCCTCCAGCCGGGCTCGTGTGCCACTCATTGATGGTGGTGTCGAACTGGATGCCAGGATCGGCGCAGGCCCATGCGGCATCGGCGATCTTCTGCCACAAGTCACGTGCCTTGATGGTCTTTCGGACTGCACCGTCGGTTCGGTTGGTCAATGCCCAGTCGCCGTCGTCGAGGACGGCCTGAACAAACTCGTTGGTGACCCTCACCGAGTTGTTCGAGTTCTGACCCGAGACCGTGGCGTAGGCCTCGCCGTTGAAGTCTGCCGGGTACCCACCATGCTGAATGAGGATTCGGGCCTTCTCCTCCTCGACCTTCTTCCACTCGATGAACTTCTCGATGTCCGGGTGATCGACGTCGAGGATGACCATCTTGGCGGCACGGCGTGTGGTGCCACCCGACTTGATCGCACCCGCAGCACGGTCCCCGATCTTGAGGAAAGACATGACTCCGGAGGACTTGCCACCACCAGAGAGACGCTCGTTCTCGCCCCGGATCTCGGAGAAGTTGGAGCCGGCACCGGAGCCGAACTTGAAGATCCGCGCCTCACGCAGCCAAAGGTCCATGATCCCACCGGGGTTCACCAGATCGTCCTTGGCCGAGAGTATGAAACAGGCATGCGGGGCAGGGCGGCTGTAGGAGTCGGGTGAGGAGGTCAGTTCCTCGGTCTCGCTGTCCACGTACCAGAAGCCCTGGGCGGGCCCTTCGAGTCCGTAGGCGAAGTTGAGACCGGTGTTGAACCACTGAGGGGAGTTGGGCGACGCCATCTGGTTGGCGAGCATGAACTTGAGCTCGTCCTCGAACGCCTGGGCGTCCTCGGTCGAGGCGAAGTAGCCCTCGCGCTCGCCCCAGTGGCGCCAGGTCCCGGCGAGACGATCGAACACCTGCTTGGCGGACTGCTCGGGGCCGAGCACCGGGTTGCCTTTGGCGTCGATTAGCGGGCTGCCTTCGGCGTCGACCTGGGGGACACCGGCCTTGCGGAAGTACTTGGAGACCATGATGTCGGAGGCCACCTGGCTCCACCCGGCGGGGATCTCGGCCCCGGTCATCTCGAACACCACCGAGCCGTCGGGATTGGAGATCTTCGAGTCGCGGTAGGACCACTCGAAACTGTCGTAGGGGTCGGCCCCTGCCTGGGTGAAGCGGCGGTTGATCCGCAGGCCTTCGCTCATCTGTAGTGCCTCCTCCGCACTCGACCCCGGGGAGATTGATCCGGGGAAAGTCTCGATTTCAAAAGCCGCCTAAACGACTCCAACCACAAGATGTTGTGGTCTGCGGGGAAGTGTCCACTACATCTGGTATGGACTTCAGCAATGTAATTACACGTTTGTCAGGAGTCAAGTACCAGTTGCCGCAGGCCCGAAGACGCACCCGCGACAGACGTCTGCCGCTCTGTGGGGAAGCGAGCGCTCCTGGCACTCGGGGAAGCGGAGAGGACTCTAACTGCCATGTCTCCCGACCGTACCGGGGCACGCCGACAGATTTTCGCGACCGGTCGACTCACCGTCGTAGCGGGCCACCCGGTGCGCCAGCCGAACTGGATCGCCGCGGCCCCCTCCCCCATGAGATACTCAATCCCCCATGCCAGGAAAGAAGCCTCCGGTCAAAGAGGAGCCAAAACGCATCTTCGTCAAAATGGTCTTCCTGGCCAGCCTGGTCACCGCCGCCGGCCTGTTGATATGGAACGCCAGCATCGGGCAGCGGATCGATCTCACTGAGACCGCCAGCGCGGGCAATCTGGGGCTCGACCCGGATGTCTTCGTGGACGTAGACGGCCTCCAGGTCTACGTGGTCGGAAGGACCGGGGGGGAAGTCCCGGTGGTGCTGTTGCATGACCTCGATGTGTCCGGGAGCGTCACCATGGACGGGCTGGTCGAGTCGGCGCCGCCCGCAGCCCGGGTCCTGACCGTCGACCTGCCCGGTTTCGGCCTCACCACCCGGACTCCCGAGGCGGGCCCTGCCCACACTGTCGCAGCAATGGGAAGGACGATCGCCAGCGTCATAGAGCAGAGGCTCCAGCCACCGGTGGTGATCGCGGGAGTGGGGCTGGGTGGCGAGGTGGCGGCCGAGGTAGCAGCCACCAGACCCGACCTGGTCAGGGGGGTGCTGCTCGTCGACGTCGACTTCTGGAGCCAGGACACATGGCGGGAACGATCCCAGCGGCTGCCCGTGCTGGGCACCGCGATGACCTTCCTGTATGAGACATCCGGCTACATGTCCCTCCGGACGTGGGCCCCACACTGCGGCGATGGAGGATGGTGCCCGACCCCGGACCAGCAGGCACGGAGGCAGGTGACTGTCACGATCGCCAACTCGACCCGCTCGATCAATGCCTTCCGGCATACGCCGAGGTCATCGTTCGTCCCCGACGATCTGGATCGGATCGAGGCCCCGGTGATCTACGTCTGGAGCGCAAATGGGGCTGTTCCGGACGGCTCGGTAGCTCTGATCGCCAACCGGATCGAGGGGATGGAGTTGGTGGAGGTCGACGCCTTCCAGGCCCACCTCGAACAACCAGCCGTGCTGGCGCAGGCAATCGCCAGGTTGGTCGATCGCTAGGCGGGCTCCACCTTCCATCCGCGTGACCGGAGCTCGTCGGCGAGGATCCCATCGGGAAGGTGGGAGAGATCGATAGCGGTGTCCGATCCGAGGCAGCGTTCGATCGGGTCCCGAAGCGTCCGGGCCCATGCCCGACCTCGGGCTTCGGCCTCGAGGGTTAGGGTCGAGTCGGCGTTGACCGTGTAGACCCGGGCCATGATCTGGGGGTTGGCCCGCGAGCCCCGCTCGCCGTAGACCAGGAGGACCCCTCCAGCGGGTAGGTCCTGTATTCCACCAACATCGACGAACGAGCCCTCGAATGCCCAGCCGGAGCTCCTTGCGGTGTCGACCGACTCGACCAGCTTTGCCCAGTTCTTGTGGCGCTCATCGCCGGCGAGGGGGACGTCGACAGGCACCAGTACCTTCTCACCCATACGAAGAGGGTAAGGCATTTCGGACGCGCCGGGGACTCGGCCACGTAGGCTCTGGTCTATGGTCAAGCCTGCATGCCGCGCAGACACAACCGCCCCTGGCTGGAGGGCCTTCTGTGACCGGGCGTAGCCAACCCGTGGCTGCGGCCACCATGAACCCCATGAGCCTGGTTCCCCTGGCCCTGCTCGTCGTGGCGGTGTTTGCCAACCTGCAGTCGGCCGAGCTGTGGGCAGCCTTCCTGGTGGCCGCCGCCGGGCTCTGGTCCGTCGACCTTCGCTCCTCCCTCGAATCCAGAGGGAAGATCTTCGCCCCGCTAGCCGTCACCACAGCCGCAGCGGCAGGGACCCTGGCGGCTCACAGCCTCGGGGGAACCGGATACGGGCTGGCCGTTGCCCTCGCCGTGGCGGTCTGTCTGGGATGGGCCGTCGCCTTCCGGGAGTACCGCAAGGTCGATGTCTTCGCTCCCACGATGCTCGTCGGCCTTCTCGCCGCGGTCGGGGCTGCCTCCCTGATGCTGACGAGGTCTGCTGCCAGCCCCGACCCCCAGGCCGTCGACGTCTTCCTGGTGGCCGTCGTCGCCGGCGTGGTAGCCGGCTCCGTGGTCTCACGGATGCCAGCGGTGCCGTTCCTCGACCCGTTCTCCGCAACCGCACTGGTGGCAGTTTTCTCTGCCCTGGTGGCGGCAATGGTCTGGGACCTGGACGTGGTCGGCTACCTACTCGTAGGCATCGGAGTGGCAGTGGCCCTCATCGCCGGGACCGGTCTGTCCAGCATGATTCGCACCGGGCGGGTGCGTCTCACGGTGCGGCCTCTGGGGCTGGTGCCTTCGCTCGACGGGATCGTCCTGGCCGCTGCCATCTACTACCCGCTGATCCGGGTCATCCTCTAGCCGGAGCGCGGCTGGCTTCTCCAAAGGCCCGACGGTGGTTAGTCTCTGGGGCGCATGGCTGCCCATAAGGTGATACGCCGCGCCGCTCCTCCACTGGCACTGATGATGATGTTCGCCCTGCTACCGGCGACGGGCTCGGCGCAGACCACCCGTGCCCAGGTGGATGCCGCCTGTGAAGACTCTCGGGAGCAGCTCGCCGCCTACCGGGCCGCCCGGACCGAATTCGAAGATGCCGCCATGGCCTACGAGCGTGTCCTTGTTGAAATCGACCGGTTGGAGCGCCAGCAGGCGAGGGTGTCGAACTCGGTGGAGATGCACTCCCAGACCTACGAGAGCGTGCAGCGTCAGATCGAACAGCACGCCGTCGAGCTCTACATGCGAGGGGGGTTCACCTCACCAGGGATCATTCTCAGCGCCTCCTCGGTAGACAAACTGCTCACCACGACCGAGTTCCTGAGCACCGCCGGCATGGGTGGGCGCGAGTCTCTGAGCAACCTCCTGGCCACCAGGGGAGAGCTGGAGAGGTTCGAGCGCGAGCTCGACGGGGTCCACCTGGATCTGACCGAAGCCGAGGAGCTGGCCTCCGAGGTGATGGCCCGGCAGCACGACGCCATGCTGGCCGAGCAGGCCGCCCATTCCCGGCTGAGCGAACGTTGCCGCGACCTCAACGCCCGCTTCGAGGCTGAGCAGCGGGCCCGGCGGGAAGCCGAGCTCCGGAGGCAACAGCTCGCCCGTCAGGGCTCGGTGCAGACCGGGCCCTTCATCTGCCCGTTCACGCCGGGTCGCACGTCATTCATCGACTCCTGGGGCTTCCCGCGGTCAGGAGGGCGTCGACACCAGGGGACCGACCTCTTCGCGGTCATGAACGAGCCCATGTTCGCGGTTCAATCAGGGACCGTGCTCAACACCAACAGCAGGCTCGGCGGCATCGGAATCTGGCTGAGGGCCGACACCGGGATCGCCTACTACTACGCCCATCTCTCCAGCAGGGCGGTGGGCAACGGGCAAAGGGTCTCCCAGGGCCAGGTGATCGGCTACAACGGCAACACCGGCAACGCCTATGGGGGCTCGCCACATCTCCACTTCCAGATGCATCCCGGCGGTCTGGGCACGCCCGCGGTCAACCCGTATCCCACCCTGGCCGCCGCCTGCAAAAGGTAGGTAGTCTGTCGGCTGTGAGCGACAGAAGGCGCCGACTGGATACGGTCCTCGAGCCCGAGTACTTGACCGATCTCGACGCAGTCGACCTGGAGGAACTCAGGGCGAGGCGAGACACCGCAGAGGACGTCGAAGCGCAGATCTCCTACTACCGCCGCCTCATCCAAGGCCGGATGGACTTGCTCAGCTTCGAGGCCAAGCGCCGGTCGGGGGAGGAGAGCCGAACCCTTCTCGAGGCGTTGCCCGAGATCCTGGCAAGCGGTCTGGTGCTCGGTCAGGACCCGACACCGCGGCACATCGAGGTGATGCCTCCGCTGCCCTCGAAGACCGGGCGTCGCCTGATCGACAGGATCATGGACGACGGCGTGCTCACCCAGCTCTCGGAGATGAGCGACCAGGAGGTGGCAGAGGCGCTGGAGGGCCTGGTCGAATTCGAAGAGCAGATGTCCGAACAGCGTCGGCAGCTCCACGTGGTCATCGACACCCTCCAGGAGGAGATCGTGGGGCGCTACCGAAGCCAGCAGGACGAGTCGAACGTCCCTACCTGACGGCATGCTCGCGGTCAGTGTTCGTTCCGACCTGACCGAGACCTACCACAACGGGGCGGTGGCCCTGTGCGGCCCGGACGGGACCCTGCTGGCATGGGCGGGAGACATCGACCGTCCTTTCTACATCCGATCCTCGGCGAAGCCCTTCCAGGCGCGCGTCTCCCAGGACTGCGGAGCCGACCTGGCGCCCGTCCAGATGGCGATCGCCTGCTCGTCCCACCGGGGCCACCCGGTGCAGGTGGGGATGGTGGCCGGGATGCTCGCCGAGAAGGGACTCAGCGAGTCGGATCTCCGCTGCCCTGCGGACTGGCCCATGAGCCGGGAGGCGGCGCGACGGCTCGCCAACCTGGGCGAGACGGAACCGCGTCCCCTATGGCACAACTGCTCGGGGAAGCACACCGGATTCCTCCGGGCCTGTGTGGCCAGCGGATGGCCCACAGAGGGGTACCTCGACCCCGGCCATCCTCTGCAGAGACAGGTGACCGGACTCCTGGCCGAGGCCGGCGGCCACGATCCCGAGCCTGTGGGAGTCGACGGATGCGGGGCCCCGGTGCACCGCACCACGGTACGCGCAATGGCCCGGATGTTCGCCTACCTCGCCAGTGACCCCGGTATGGCCGATGTCCGCGCCGCCATGCACCGATACCCGGCCCTGGTCGGTGAGACCGGCTCCCCCGACAGCGAGCTGGCCACCCACCTCGACGCAGTCGCCAAAGGTGGGGCCCAGGGGTGTCTCGGTGTCGGCCTGGCCAGCGGCATGGGGATGGCGGTCAAGTCTTGGGACGGGTCCCCGGTGGTCCCGGGAGTGGCAGCGGTTGCCGCGCTGGGGGAGATGGGGCTCCTGTCGCCCCTGGCCGGCGAACGCCTCGGCCGCGTGGCCAGACCGGCGGTGAGAGGGGGAGGCCGGAGGGTTGGCGAGATCCGCCCGGCCTTCGACCTCGAGGTCTCATGAGCGGCAACCGCGAAAATCTCGCTTAGAAACTTGTGAACACAGCCCTGTGGACATCCCCTGTGGAAAAGGCGAGATTCTGTGGGTAACCGTCCAGGCTCCTCCTAGCCGAGAGGAGTTGAGGGCGGTCAACAGTAGTTAGAGCGCGAAACTTTCCCGGCCTGGGGTAATTGAACAAGGTTTGACGACGACCTAGATTCGCCATCGCAGAACGCCCTAGAGGCTCATTGGAGAAACATCCGTTCGGGGAAGTGCGGACGAGACTCCAGAGGGTCACTGGGGCGTTCTGTTTGGGTCGCTTCGCTCCGTACCTGGTACCCCGACGCGTGTCCCCCCACGGAAGTGGGGGGACCGCCCGCAGCCGGAGGCGAGGGCGAGGGGGGTG
>CAYVTP010000002.1:0-33368 GCA_964454615.1 uncultured Acidimicrobiaceae bacterium
AACTCGTCGCTCTTGGCGACGAAGTCGGTCTCGCACACCAGCTCGACCATCACCCCCAGGACGGGGCGGTTGCTCTGATAATGGACGTATTGGCCGATGACCCCGTCGTTGGCCTCGCGGTCGACGCGCTTGGCCATCTTCGCCTGGCCCCGCTCGCGGAGGAGCTCGAAGGCCTTGTCGAGGTCACCTCCAGCGTCGGTCAGGGCCTGCTTGGCGTCCATCATCCCGACACCGGCGTCCTGGCGTAGCTTCTGGACGTCTTTGGCGGTGAAGTCGCCCATCAGGCGCCCTCTCCTTCCCCCTTGGCCGACCGCTTCTTCGAGGCCACCTTCTTGCCTTCGATCATCGCCTCGGCGATGGCGTTGGAGATCAGATCGGCGGCACGGATGGCGTCGTCGTTACCGGGTATCACGTATTCGACCGGGTCGGGGTCGGAGTTCGAGTCGACCAGGGCGATGATCGGGATCCCGAGGCGTGAAGCCTCCTTGACCGCGGTGTGCTCGGCGTTGACATCGATGATGAACACCGCGTCGGGGAGCTTCTGCATGTCGGCGATGCCACCGAGGTTGGCCTCGAGCTTCTCCAACTCCCGACGGAGCCTGAGACGCTCCTTCTTGGGGAGGGCCTCCATCTCGCCGGAGGCTTCGAGGCGACGCAACTCTCGCATGTAGAACACACGCTGTTGGATGGTGCGGAAGTTGGTCAGCATCCCTCCCAACCAGCGATAGTTCACATAGGGCTGGCCGGCCCGCGAGGCCGCCTCGGCTATGGCTGTTTGGGCCTGCTTCTTGGTCCCGACGAAAAGGACCGTCCCGCCCTCTTCGGCCACCGACCTGGCGAAGGAAACGGCGTCTGCGACCTGATCCACGGTCTGGCGGAGGTCGAGGATGTGGATGCCGTTCCTGTCCCCGTATATGTAGGGGCGCATCTTGGGGTTCCAGCGTCTGGTCTGATGTCCGAAGTGGACACCTGCCTCCAGCAGCTGCTTCATGGTGACTTCAGCCACGATGATCCTTCCTGGTTGTCTGCTTCCGCCCGCCGGATCCGGGACCCCACTCCAACCGGAGTGCCCTCGTAACGAGCCTGGCTCGACCAGCGAGGGATTTGCGGGCGTGTTTGATGCCCCGAATTCTACGGCGCAGGCTGTTGTTCCGACAATCCGGTCTGGCAGACTCGAGTTCCGTGGTCGCCACCGAAGACCTGGTCGCAGCAGGAGTGTCCAACGGCGCGACAGCCGTCGGCGTCTGTCCCGCAGTGTCGTTCGACTACGAGATGGCCACACTCCTGGCCCACCGCAAGTCTGGTCGCTCCGGGCCGCTCCACTTCACCTATCAGGACCCTGAGGTAGCTTCGGACGTGAGACGAACCCATCCGTGGGCACGATCACTCGTCTCGGTGGCCGTGGACTACCTGCCGAGGACCCGTGCGCCCGGTGCAAAAGGCCCGCTGGTCGCTCGTTTCGCCACGGAGAACCACTACCGGCTCCTCGAGTCGCCCATGGCTGCCATCTCTAGCCTCCTCGCGGCCGGTGGATGGCGAACCGCGGCGCTGGTCGACGACAACCGACTGCTGGACCGGGCCCCGGCGACCCGATCGGGGGTGGGATGGCGGGGCCGCAACACGATGGTCCTCACTCCGGGCCACGGCCCGTGGACCCTGGTGGGGACCGTTGTCACCGACGCCGATCTCGCACCATCCGCCCCCATGAAGCGCGACTGCGGCAGTTGCACAGCCTGCCTGCCTGCCTGCCCCACGGGGGCCCTGGATGATGAGGGCCTCGACGCCCGAAGGTGCCTGTCGACTTGGCTCCAGACGGGAGGCTCGATACCTCTCTGGATCCGGCCCCTCCTGGGCCGACGGATCTACGGCTGCGACGATTGCCTGACGGCGTGCCCTCCCGGGTTCCCGGCCATGGACAAGAATCCCCGCCCGGAGTCCGACCTCCAATTCGACGACCTCCTGACCATCAGCGACGAGAGATTGTTGGAGCGATTCTCCTGGTGGTATGTGCCCCACCGAGACCCCAGGATCCTCCGTCGCAACCTGCTGGTCGCCGCTGGCAACTCCGGCGAAGAGGAGGCCGAGGGTTGGATCGAGCCCTACCTGACCCATCGATCGGCGCTTCTCCGGGGCCACGCCGCCTGGGCCCTAGCCCGGGCCGCCGGTGGGGCCGCAGTCGGAGTCCTGGACGATCGATCCCGCGCCGAAACGGAGCCGAACGTGGTGGAGGAGATCCTGATCGCCCTGGAGATGGTCGAGTGGCCCCACCATCACGCCGAGCGGCTCTGGCAGGACGAAGCCTCGCTGATGGGTCGATACCCTGCGGGAATGATGTCCGACAGGGAGCCGGCGACCGGGGCGATCCGGGCCTTGAGGGGAGCAGGCATCGCCTACGAGCCCCACCTATTCGACTACGACAGGTACCCCGGCGCCAGGGGAGCCGCGGAGGCGATCGGGGTGGACCTGCACCTCACGGTGAAGACCATCGTCTTCGAGACCTCAGACGGCGGCGGGGTGATCGCCCTGATGAACGGAGACCGCGAGGTGTCCGCTAAGACCCTCGCCAGACATCTCGACGTGAAGAGCGTGAGACCGGCCGGCCCCGACCGTGCGAGGAAGTGGACCGGGTACGAGTTCGGGGGCACCTCGCCATTCGGCATGCGCCAGCAGCTTCCCTTCTACGCCCACAGCGAGATCGCCGCTATGGACCGCATCTACATAAACGCGGGCAGCCGCGGCTTCCTGGTGGCTATGGACCCGGCCGAGCTGATCCGGGTGCTCGCACCGGTGGTGGTCGACCTGTCCGGATGAGTATCTGGTACCCCGTACCCGATACCCCGTACCCGGTACCCCGTACCCCGTACCCCGTACCCGTACCAAGTACCCAGTACCCAGTACCCAGTACCCAGTACCAACATGCAATCAGTACGCCGCATCGGGGACGCCGTGGGAGCCCCGCTAGGTTGCCGGGCTGGACATGAACTACCGCGACTACGACACCCGGCTCTCCGCCTACGCCATCGTCGTCGATGAGCGCCAACGCGCCCTCCTCGCACTGTGGAACGAAGGAAGCCGCCCCGAGTGGACAGTCCCCGGTGGCGGGGTCGAGCCGGACGAAACCGTCGAGGAGGCGGCTGTCAGGGAGGTCCGCGAGGAGACCGGGTATCAGATCGAGCCGGGGTCGGTCCTCGGCATCCACTCCTCCTGGGTCCCGCCCGGGAAGCGCCTCACCCCCACCGGAAGGGGCCTGAAGGTGTTGCGGGTTATCTTCGACGCAGTGATCGTCGGAGGGTCACTCGCCAACGAGCTCGACGGCTCGACCGATGAGGCCCGCTGGATCCCGGTCGTCGAGATCCCACAACTCCCCCACGTGGACCTGGTTGACATCGCCCTGGAGATGCGCGCCAAGGCCCGGTGACTGCCCGGGGGACCGGCTAACCCCAGGCGGGGTCGCCGAGACGGTTGCGCAGCGACATCATGGTCTTGGCGTGGATCTGGCAGACCCGGGACTCGGTGACACCGAGGACGTCTCCGATCTCGGCGAGGGTCATGCCCTCGTAGTAATAGAGGGTCACCACAAGACGCTCCCGATTGGGGAGCCGGTTGATTGCATCGACCAGCCCGCGGCGGGTTTCCTCGGCCTGAAATGCGGACTCCGGGGAGACCCCTCCGGCGTCGGCGATCATCTCGCCCATCGATGTCTGAGAGTCGCCCGACACGAACTCGTCGAGTGCGGCGATGCCCGAACGCCCGATCTCGGCGAGGGACTCCCGCAACTCGTCGACCTCCATCTCGACGTGCCCGGCAATCTCCTCCTCGGTCGGGGCCCGCTGAAGCTTGTGCTCGAGGTCGGCGATCCCCGACTCGATCCGCCTGGCCCGCGATCTGACCGACCGCGGCACCCAATCGAGTGCCCGGAGCTCGTCGAGGATGGCGCCTTTGATCCGGTTGATCGCGTAGGTCTCGAACTTGAACCCTCGTTCGGGCTCGAAGCGGTCGATGGCATCGATCAGGCCGAAGAGCCCGTAGCTGGCGAGGTCGTTCTGATCCACAGACCTGGGGAGCCCGGCACCGACGCGCCCTGCCACGTACTTGACCAGCGGCGAGTAGTGGATGATCAACTTTTCCCGGATGGCCGTGTCGGCCGACTTCTTGAAGTCAACCCACAGTGCCTCGATCTGAGTCTTCTCAGGCTCGAGGATGGCTTCGCTCATAAGTGTCTCTCAAATGCCGTCTGGTGACGGCAGTGTATATCTGGGTGGTGGCCAGGTCGGAGTGACCGAGGAGGTCCTGGACGGTTCGCAGGTCGGCGCCACCTTCCAAGAGGTGGGTGGCGAAGCTGTGACGCAGGGCATGAGGGAAGGTTGCGGCATGTCTGAACACGACCCGGCGCACGCCTCGCTGGTCGAGCGCCCCGCCCTGGACGCCCACCCATAGTGCAGGCCCGGCCGACGATCGAGCGAGTTGGGGTCGCCCCTCCTCGAGGTATGCCCGGACCGCCTCGCGGGCCGGCCTGCCGACCGGCACCACCCGGGTCTTGCCTCCCTTCCCCTCCACCGTGAGGGTGTCGGAGTCCGCCTGGTCGACAGTGAGGGACACCAGTTCTGAGATGCGGAGCCCGGATGCGTAGAGGACCTCGAGGATGGCTCGGTCCCTCAACCCCACCGGGGTCGTTGTGTCGACAGCGTCGAGGGCGCGAGCCACTGTCCGGGCCGGGAGTGCATGTGGGAGGGGACGGTCGAGTTTGGCCGGCCGGAGCCCGTCGAGGGGGTTGGCCGCCCAGAGCTCCCTGCGAGCGCCGTCGGTGTAGAAGGCCCTCACCGCCGAGGCTTTCCGCGTCATCGAGCGGCGCGAGTAGCCGAGGGTATCGAGAAAGGCGAGGTATCGCCTCGCCACCAGCCGGTCCACAGCCGCGATAGACCCGATGCCGTGTCGGCCGCAATAGTCGAAGAACTGGGCCAGGTCGCGTCGATAGGCGTCGACCGTGTTGGGCGAGAGCCGACGCTGGTCCCGGATACGCCCCAGGTAGGCCTCGACGTCGTATCGTGCCCAGTCTGGTAGGTCGGGTATGCCCACACCCCAGATGCTATGCCTCAGCCGTTCCAGGCACTGGTCTCATCGACCGGAGAGCGGCCCACCAGAGGCTCCCACCATGACCGGTTGTCTGAGTACCAGTCGATGGTCGCCGCTATTCCTGTCTCCCAATCGACCTGCGGTCGCCACCCCAACTCTCGTTGGATCTTCGACCAGTCGAGGGCGTAGCGACGGTCGTGAGCGGGACGGTCGGGCACGATCGTCTTCAGCGAGCCGGGCTTGCCGAGGTGGCCGAGCACGGTGTCGGCGACCTCGTCTATCGACTTCTCGACACCGGTACCGACGTGGTAGGTCTCCCCGACCTTCCCACGCTCGAGGATCAGCTCGATGGCTGAACAGTGGTCGGAGACGTGGATCCACTCACGGCGGTTTTCAGTAGTCCGGTACATGGGGAGGGTGAGGTCGTCGAGAGCCCTGGCGGTGAAGTAGGGGATTAGCTTCTCCGGGAACTGGTAGGGACCGTAGTTGTTGGCGCAGTTGGTGATGGTGACCGGCAGGTCCCAGGTCTCGTGGTATGACCTGACTACATGGTCCCCTCCGGCCTTGGACGCGTTGTATGGAGTCCTGGGACGGTATGGCGACTCCTCGGTGAACAACTCGGGGCTGTCCAATGCCAGGTCCCCGTAGACCTCGCAGGTGGAGACATGGTGAAAACGGTGGACACCAACCCGTCTCGCAGCCTCGCACAGGCCCTGGGTGCCGAGAACGTTGGTCCGGTAGAAGACTGCAGGATCGAGCAGCGCGTAGCTGTTGTGCGATTCGGCGGCGAAGTTGACGATGTAGTCGATCCGATGATGCTCTAGTAGGGATGCCACCAGGGCCACGTCGGCGATGTCCCCCTGGACGAAGGTGAGGCCATCGATCCCGTCCAGGTTCTCCCGCACGCCGGCGTAGGTGAGCAGATCGAAGGCCACGAGATCGCCGTCGGGATTTTTCTGGCGCCAGTGACGGCAGAAGTTCGATCCGATGAAGCCGGCCGCGCCGGCGACGAGCACGTTGGTCAAATCGTTTCCTCCAGGGCTGAAAGAGTAGGAGATGGTGGTGAGCAGTACCCAGTACCCAGTAATCAGCCCCACCTCACTTGGGGAACAGCATTCCACCTTCCTTGCGGGCCTCGCCACGGACTTCCATGAGGCCCACCCTCACCAGGGCCTCACGGGCGGTGACGCCCCACAGCTCGGGGAGGTCGTCGATGGGGACGCCGGAGATCGGGATCGCAGATCCGACCGGCGACGGTGTCACCGTGGGGGGACCGAGCACCAGGGACAACTCTGCGATCAGGTCTCCCGGGCCGAGGACAGGGTGTGCCCCGTCTTTGAGAAGTCTGTTGCATCCCACCGATGCGGGCCGGTCGACGTCTCCCGGCACGGCAAACACCGGTCGCCCCACTTCTGCGGCCAAACGGGCAGTGATCAGCGCTCCTCCCCGCTCCCCCGCCTCGACCACCACCACCGCCGACGACATGGCGGCGATGATTCGATTCCGGGCAGGGAACCTCCAACGGTCCGGCGGGGTGCCCGGCGGATACTCCGAGAGGATGGCACCTGACGAGCGGATGCGATCGTAGGTGGAGCGGTTCTGCCGGGGATAACAGACGTCGACGCCCGACCCGAGGACCGCATAGGTCGGTCCTCCGGAATCGAGGGCCCCGACGTGTGCCGCGGTGTCTATCCCCAGGGCCATCCCGCTCACCGTCACCCATCCGGCGCGGGAGATCTCGGTCCCGAAAAGGCGGGCCAGCTCGCTCCCGTAACGGGTGCATCTCCTGGTCCCGACTACGGCGACGGAAGGGGAAATGTCGAGTACGCCGATGGTGAAGAGCCTGGGAGGCTCCTCCAGGTCGAGGAGCCCCACGGGGTAGCCCTGGTCTCCGGGAGCGACGACTCTCACCACTCGACCCGGAGCGCCATCGCCTCGGCAAGGTGGTCTTCCTCGACCCGCTCCGAAGAAGCCAGGTTGGCGATGGTTGTGGCCAAGCGCGCCAGCCGGATGGCCCCCCGGGCGGTGACCAGGCCCGTCTCGACTGCCCGTGATGTCAGCTGGGAGGTCGCCTCTGTCAGGCGGTCATCCCGCCCCACCGAACCGCCGAACTCGACCGCGGCCACCACCCGCTCCCTGACGATGTCCGTGCCCTCGCCGTCGAGACCACCCACAGTCAGGGTGTCTACCCGGCCCACCTTGACGACCAAGTCGATCCGGTCGAGCAGCGGGCCGGAGACCCGCTGCCGATATCGGGCCACCATCGCCGGCCGGCACTCGCATGGCCGCCTCCGATCGCCGTGAAACCCACACGGGCAAGGGTTGGTGGCGGCCACCAGGTGGACCACTGACGGGAAACGGAGGGTGGCGCCTTTGCGGGCGATGGTGACGTAGCCATCTTCCAGGGGTTGACGGAGTGTGTCGAGGTTCGACCTGGGAAACTCGGCCACCTCGTCGAGGAACAGCACACCTCGGTGCGCCAGCGACACCTCGCCCGGGACGGGCAGACCCGACCCGCCGCCGACAAGAGCGGGTCTGGTGGCCGTGTGGTGGGGCGAGCGGAAGGGCCGCACCGCATGGACACCCCTGGGCACTCCAGCTGCGCTGTGCACCAGGGCAACCTCCACCGCCTCGTCTGGCGATAGAGGCGGGAGGATCCCGGGCAGTCTCCTCGCCAACATCGTCTTCCCTCCGCCGGGCGGACCGTGCATGAGGATGTGGTGGCCTCCGGCAGCCGCTATCTCCAGGGAACGTTTGGCGGTCGCCTGGCCCTGGACATCGGCCAGGTCGGGCATGTCCTCGACACTGTCGGGTAGTCCCGGCTCGGTCGCCGGGCGGCTGTCCGGGCCCAGACGCATGAGCTCGACGGCCTCGGCGAGAGTCCCAACGCCGTGGACGGTCGACCCGGGGACTACGGCAGCCTGCGGGGCAACACCCCGGGCCAGCAAGCAGGGTCGGTTGGTCCGTGCCGAGAGCACCGCTGCGCCGAGGCTGGAGAACCCGGCCCGGACGGTCCCGTCGAGTGCCAGCTCACCGACCACCACGGTACCGGCCATGGATGGCACCTCACGGGAGGCGGAGAGGACGCCCAGCGCGATGGGCAGGTCGAAGTCGGTGCCCGCCTTGGGTAGATGGGCGGGGGCCAGGTTGACGGTCACCCGGCGGTTGGGGAACCGCATGCCGCTGGAGGTGATCGCCGCCCTCACCCGGTCCTTCGCCTCCCGCACTGCGGCGTCAGGCAAACCGCTCAAACGGAAGCCCTCCTCCTGACCTCCTATGTGCACCTGCACGTCGACGGGACGGACATCACCGCCGACCAGCGCAACCGATGTGGTAGCGGCATACATGCCCAGAACATACGGGCGGGGCGGGATGGTTAGAAGGGGTCTGTGAGTGGTGGCCGGACTTCAACGACCCTTCCAGGTCGGGGACCGCTTCTCGATGAACGCCAAGATGCCCTCGACGGCGTCCTCGGTTCCGAGGGCCAGGGATTGGGACTGTCCCTCCCAACCCACCGACTCGGAGAAGCTCGACTCGAATGAGGCGTCGATCCCCTGTTTGGCGAACATCTGAGCGATCGGCGCTCCTTCGATGAAGCTGAGGGCGATCTCGGTGGCCCGGCCGATGAGGGCTTCCGGCTCGACCATCTCGAGCATCAGGCCGATCCGCAACGCCTCCTCCGCTCCTACGGTCCGCCCGCTGAGGGCTAGTTCCTTGGCCCGCTGCAGACCGACGATGCGGGGCAGGAGCCATGTTCCTGCGAAATCGACAGTGAGGCCACGGCGGACAAACAACTCGGCGAATCGGGCCCTGGTGGTCCCTATCACCACGTCGCAGCCGAGGGCCAGGTTCATCCCGGCACCCACGGCAGCACCGTCGACCGCTGCGATGGTGGGCTTGGTGAGGCGATGAAGGGCCGTCGCCGCTGCCCCGACCAGCTTGAGACGCTCGTGGCGCGCCCTGATGCTCATGATGTCCTCTACCCGGTTCGCGTCGAGGTCGGCGCCCGAGCAAAAGTTGCCGTCTTCCCCGGAGATGACCAAGACCCGGGCGTCGGCGGCCTCGAAGTCGTGGAACGCGTCCCTCAGGTCGGCCCATCCGTCGTGGGGCACGGCGTTGCGCCGGTCGGGCCGATCGAGGGTGAGATATCGGATGTCTTCGGAGTCGGAGACACGGAGCCAGGTCACGGGAGGAATCTAATCCGCGGCCACGGGCGCGCCCTTGGACCTACCGCCCATGGAGCCGCCGCTGTTCCTTGTGCCAGCAACCGTGATGCCAGTGCCGACGCATGTCGGGCTCCTCGAGCGGGACCACCACCACGTGGAAGGTGCCAGCCGGGATGGTGTTGTCGCATCCCGGGCAGATGTACTCCTTGCGGGCCTGATAGGGCTGCACCGGAGTCACGTTCAGGTCGGCAGGAGTGCCCATACGACGACGACGACCGTGGCAAGGATGGCGACTACCACCATGACAAGGTCGACGATGCCTCTCTCCTGCTTGCGAAACGGGTTGAATCCCACGGGGTCACGGTAACCCGGGTGGGGAGTGATCCCGGCGGCTATGCGTCGCGGCGGCGGAGCCCCCACCAGGTCAAGGCCAGGGCCACTGCGGTCCATCCGAGGAGCACCGCAAGAGCACGCGCCGCGGACACCCCGGCTCCGGGGATGAGTGCTCCGAGAGGGCCGTCGATGAAGTGGCCGAAGAGGGCGTTGGTGGCGACATAGAGCGAGACGTCGGCCCAGCGGTCCCAGAAGGCGAGGATCTGGTCGAGGAAGTAGAAGGCGAGGACCGCTCCGATCGCAGGCCCCACCGATCGGAACATGGCCACCGCAGCCAGGCCCAACGACGACCAGACCAGGGCGACCAGGCCCATCCTCCACGCCACCCCCAACCACTCGCCGGCATCGAGCCCTCCCGATCCGGTGGCTCCGAAGTGGGCCATTGCCGCCCAGACCCCTGCGCCGATCAGGTAGGCGAGCCATGAGGCCAGGCTGAGGGCGGCCAGTCGGGACACCACGTGTCGGAGTACCGAAGGCTCCCG
Source organism: uncultured Acidimicrobiaceae bacterium (assembly GCA_964454615.1). Classification (GTDB taxonomy): domain Bacteria; phylum Actinomycetota; class Acidimicrobiia; order Spongiisociales; family ZC4RG35; genus ZC4RG35. The sequence goes on from CAYVTP010000002.1 coordinate 10,115, forward strand.
GGTGAGCGATGTCGCCCAGAAGGTCGATCCCAGCTCGCCGCCGAGGAGGACCACCCCGAGGATCAGGGGGAACCAGGTCTGGCCGGCCACCTGCTGAGCTCCGAAGACGAAGGCTTCCGGCTTGGGGATCGCAGGGATGCCCTCGTCGGGAAACAGGTCGCCGAAGAAGAGGAAGAAGAACCCGAGGAAGGCGACCAGGCCGAGCAGGATGATCACCATCACCGGGTAGATCTTGCGGCGGCTCAGCTTGAGATACTCGGCGTGGAGGAGGCTCACAGCGACGGCCCTCCGTCTGTGATGCCGAGGAACACCTTCTCCAGGCTGGACCGCTGCGGCCGCAGTTCACTGGGGTAGAGGCCCCCTTCTGCCAGGAGGCGGGAGATGGTGGCGCCGTCGGTGCTGTCGACGGCGAGCCCGCCCTCGTCGATCGTCGCCGCCATGCCGGCGGCGGTGAGGATGGTCAGGGCCGCCTCCGGGTTTTGGACCACGATCCGGGTGCCGGTGCCTCCGAGGAGTGACTCGAGCGGTCCCTGTGTCACCAGGGAGCCGTGGTCGATGACCACCACGTAGTCGGCGAGGGCTTCGATGTCGGCCAGGTTGTGGCTGGAGATGACCACCGTCTTGCCCTGGTCGGCGAGGGAGCGGAGCTTGGCCTTGAACACGTGCTGGCCGGCAGGGTCGAGACCGTCGAGAGGCTCGTCGAGTATGAGTAGGTCGGGGTCGGCGATCATCGCCGCGGCCAGGGCCAGACGCTGCCGCATCCCCTTCGAGTACTCCCCGACCCGGCGTTGGGCGTCGGCGGTCAGGTTGACGAATTCGAGGAGCTCGGGGATCCGTTCATGGCCGAATCCGAGCGTGTCGGCGGCCACCCTCATGTTCACCATCCCGCTGAGGGCCTTGATCAACCCCGGCTCTTCGACGATGACACCGATCCTCTTGGTGATCTCGGGGAGCTGGGCGGGAGTGGCCATACCCAGTATCTCCATCTCCCCTTGCTCGGGTCTGGTCAGGCCGAGCAGCGCCCGGAAGGTGGTGGTCTTGCCCGACCCGTTGGGGCCAAGGAAGCCGGTGACCTGACCTGCGGGGATCTCGAAGTCGAGCCCCTGGACGGCCTTGGTCTTGCGGTAGGTCTTGCGGAGCCCGGCTACGGAGATGGCACTCATCGGCGGGCACGGTATCGGTCGGCGGAAAGGCCCGTCAAAGTGAGGGGATCCAGTGGACATCGAATCCTGAGGCGTGGAGCCGGATGGCGACCAGGTCGCGGCGCTGCGCTCCGACCGAGCGTGAGAGACGTCTGAGACGGTCCCTCTTGCGAGCGCCTGCGGCGTCGGCAGGGTCTCCCCCACCGATCCTGGTTCGGACTTCGACTGCCACCCGGGTTCCCCCGTCGAGGGCGAGGATGTCGATCTCTCCGCCGGCCACGGCGACATTGGTGGCCACGATTTCGAGCCCTTTGTCCTGCAGATACCAGGCGGCGAGGCGCTCGCCGAAACGCCCCACCAGGGGGCGCTGGTTCAGAGCGAAAGCTCGGGCTTCTCCAGTTGTTCCACGTTCACGTCGCGGAAGGTCAGCACCTGGACCTCCTGGAGGAATCGGGCCGGACGGAACATGTCCCACACCCAAGCATCGCTCATCCGGACCTCGAAGTACATGGAACCGTTGGAGCCCTGGACCGAGACATCGACCCTGTTGGCCAGGTAGAAACGTCTCTCGGTCTCCACCACGTATTTGAACATGGGGAGGACGTCGTGATACTCCTTGTAGAGCTTCAGCTCCACTTCCGACTCGTAGCGCTCCAAGTCTTCTTCCATCTTCTCCTCGACTCCGACTCGAGCCGATCATATGCCCTGCTCGTTGTTAAGCCTGCCGGAATCGTGGGGGAACCTCGGGAATTTCTCGAATGCCGCCGATAGGCCCACCCGTTAGTCGGGACTGGAGCCGAACCACTCCAGCACGCGCATTGCCCGAAGCGTGTTCCACCGGCTCGGCTTGCCCGCCCCGTCGTCCATGCCGAAATGGACCTTGCCCGGATGGGGGTTCTGCAGGTTCCACCGGCCGTCCCTGCGACGTTTCGAGACCACCAGCTCGACCGCCTCCTCACAACGCGGGTCGGGCGTGCGCCCCGCCCATCGCAGATATTCGAGGCCGCGAAGCACGTCATAGTGCCATCGGGGAGGGAAGGAGAACAGAGTCCACCGGGTGTCGACCACCTCCCCGGTGGACAGCGACCGGAACATACGCCGCTGCAACAGGTACTCCTCGCCTCGCGCCATCACCTCGTCGAGGCGATCCGAACCAGTGCCGCCCGCCATCCTGTACTCCCCGAGTCCCTCCAGCACCGAGATGGTGGTGTGAAACGAGGACCGCCCCGAGTTATGCGGCGCCCGACAGTTCCACCCACCGTCGTCGAGTTGCTGGTCGAGCAACCACTCCAACCCCACCTCCGCCTCGTCGAGGACGCCGAAATAGCCGCCTAGGGAAACGATCATCCCGGTGACACAGGTCTCCCCGGTGCCGGCGAAGAATGGTGCCGGGTTCTGTTGCCACCGCACCCTGTTCCGGACCGTGTCGACGGCGCTCCGCATGGCGGGGGCCTGGGGATCGATGCCGAGGTGACGGAGCAGGAGGAGGGTGTAGGTGGTGGAGATCCACTTGGGAGAGTAGATGCCGCCGCCCCAGTGCCCATCCTCCCCTTGGAGGCCGAGGAGCCTGGCGCCCCAGCCTTCGGAGACGACCTTGGCCCGCTCCGCTTCCACCTCCTCCGCCGGGGACCCGGCCAGGTCACCCATCGTTTGCCAACGGATGGCCGGGTCGCCCTCCATGAGCCAGTCGATGACCGTCATGCCGTCGACGATAGGCGGAGATCCGGACAGGAACGGTTCGCTACCGCGCGCGGGTGGAGAGGTGCTGCTGTCAGATGCCGCCGAAGTTGGAGAAGGGCCAGATGATGAGGAATGCCTTGCCCACCACATCGTCCACCGGGATGGGGCCGAAACTCCGCGAGTCATGGCTGAACTGCCTGTTGTCGCCCATCACGAAGATCTCATTCGGACCGAGAGTCAGAGGAGGCTCGTCCCTCATCGACACGCCGGAGGGCAGGTAGGGCTCGTCCAACACCACCCCGTCGATGAGCACCCGGTTGTCGCTTATGGAGATGGTCTCGCCCGGCAGGGCGATGACCCGCTTGATCAGATCGTCCCATCCCCGGGTACGGACCCCGACCGCCTCGAGCACCGACCGGATGACTGCCTCCCCCAGGTTCTCCTCGATCTCGGGGGCGGCCGGGTCCCTGAAGACCACGATGTCTCCCCGATCGACGTCGCCGAAGTTCATGGTCAGTTTGTTGACCATCACCCGGTCGTTGACTTCGATGGTTGGCACCATAGACGGCGTGGGAATCCAGAACGGCTGGACCAGGAACGTCTTGATCACCACCGCTATGACCAGGGCGGTGAGGAGAAGGCCGGGGAGCTCGATCCAGAAGGGCCGCTTCTTCTTGTCCTTCTTGTGCTTGCCCCGACGCCCGGCGGACGGCGCTTCGGCTCCGGGGCCTTCGGCCTCGGGGTCGTCGAACTCCTCATCAGGAAGGTGCGGTATCAGTCGCGAAGCTCCTTGATGCGGGCCGCCCTGCCGACCCGGTCACGGAGGTAATAGAGCTTGGAGCGGCGTACGTCGCCCCGGCGGGTCACTTCGATCCGTTGGATGATCGGGGAGTGCAGCGGGAAGACCCTCTCCACACCAACACCGAAGCTGAGTTTGCGAACCGTGAACGAGGCCCTGACACCGTCGCCGTTGCGTGCGATGACCAGCCCTTCGAACACCTGAACCCGCTCGCGGCCGCCTTCAACCACTCTGACATGGACCTTGACGTTGTCGCCCGCCCTGAACTCGGGAAGGTCGTCGCGGACGTGCGCGCTCTCGACTGCCTGTAGATCGTTCATGGGGAAACTCCTGGAGAATGCGGGGCAGACGCTTCGCCCCGGTGTCGTCGGATTCTATCAGTTCTCCGGATCACTGCCATTCGCAAGCAGGTCGGGCCGACGCTCGGCAGTACGGGATCTCCGCTGTTCGGCACGCCAGGCTTCGATCCGGCCGTGGTCGCCGCTGAGGAGGACTTCGGGGACCTCCCAGCCGCGGAAATCGGCGGGTCGGGTGTAGACCGGCTCCTCGAGCAGCCCGTCGCGGAAAGATTCATTCTCGGTCGACTCGGGGTTTCCGACCACTCCGGGTAGAAGCCGGGCCACGCCTTCGATGGCGGCCGCCGCCGCCACTTCGCCCCCGGCGAGCACGTAGTCGCCGAGGCTGACCTCCTCATCGACGTAGTTGTCGATGAACCTCTGGTCGACGCCCTCGTACCTACCGCAGACGAAGGTGACCACCGGGGTGTCGGCCCACCGGTCGAGGGTGGCCTGGGTCATCGGAGTTCCTGAAGGGGTGAACAGGACGGTGTGGGACTCCCCCACCGCCTCGATGGCTGCGGCGAGGGGCTCGACCATCATCACCATCCCGGCACCACCTCCGAAAGGCGAATCGTCGAGCTGACGATGCTTGCCGATGCCGAACTCCCTCAGATCGACCAACTCGACATCCAACACCCCGTCTTCTATCGCCCGGGCCACGATGGACACCCCCAACGGCCCCTCGAACCACCCGGGGAACATGGTGACCACGTTGATCTTCACCCTGGACAGGGTAGGTACCCCATCCTGCTTCCTTAGGATCAGACGGCCAGATATGGCCGACTGCGCATCCAGAATCCAATGTTCGATGTCCAGTCCGGACACCCTTCGGTGTCTTAAGACGTGAGAATGACAGTCGAGAGGGTTGTGGAAGAGCGAATCGACGCCAGTGCCAGGGCCGACTCCGAGCTCTTCGCCTCGCTCTACCCCCGGTTGCGGCGGTTCGCCGCCGTAGTCGCCCCCGAGGAAGTGGATCCCGACGACATCGTCCAGGACGCCCTCGAGAGGACCCTCAGACGCCACTCGTTGACGACCCTCACCAACCCGCATGCCTATCTGATGCGGAGTGTGCTGAACCTCGCCTCGAATCACCGTCGGAGCTTGTCACGGGCACGCGTCGCTCGAAACCGACTGGGCGACGACCAGCAGACCCATCCAACCTACCCCAGCGATGTCGCCGAATTGCTCCGGCTCCCGCCGCGTGATCGGGCCATCCTCTACCTCCAAGTGGTGGAGGGTTTACGTCACGCCGAGATCGCCGACCGACTGGGGATGAACGAGCCCGCCGTAGCAAAGGCCTCCCAGCGGGCCCGGCGGAGACTGAGCGCCGAGCTTCGAGAGGAGATGACATGACCAGGCTGAACAGATCATTGGAGGACCTCGCATCCCGGGGTCGGCCCAGAGGAGCGAGCGATGTTTTCGCTGGAGCGACATTCGGACTGGATGGGACGGCCGGCCCGGTCGAACCACGGGTCCGACCCTTGATGGCATTTGCCGCCGCCTTCGGCGGCGTGTTGATGGTGGGCCTGGTGATGGCGGTCGTGATGTCCGGTGGAGAACGCGCAGGACAGGTCGGTTCGCCGTCGGCGACGACTCCCACGGGGGCGCCTTGCCTGGCCCCACCCGTCGAAGCCACCGGGACCGAAGGAGCTTCCTTCTTCGTCGACGTCAAGCCGGCCGAAGTGACAGCAGGGAGCCTCGCCAACCTAACCCTCGCGGTGTTCGAAGGGGATCCCGCGGGATTCGTCAGCGGACTCGACACTGCATGGCAATGCTGGGACGGATCAGAATGGGTAGACATCTTCCAGCTGCTCAAAGGGACGGCCGGGTATGCCCCTGGAGTCGCCGAGCCCGGGTCGGGTATCGACGCGATAGGGCTCATCCTCCCGCTGGAGGCTTCGATTCTCATCCCCGATGTCGGTCCCGGAATCTATCGCGTGTTCGAGAGTGCCGCAGGGGACGACGGGATGCGCGACTCCTGGACCTTCGTCCAGGTCGTCGATCCTGAAACGTCAGTTACCACCACCACCGCTCCGGAGATGACGACGCTCCCGCCAGGCAACGCCACGCCGGTAACCGTGCCGCAGGGTGCCGATCTCATCTGGTACGACTTCATCCCAGGAACCGTCCAGCTCGCATGGCGGTCCACCGCTGGGGGTACCGAGATGTGCTGGCGTACGATCGCAGGGGAGGATTGCGTCGACGACGACTTCCGGGCACCCGAGGTGGTCATCATCGCCGGACCCGACCACCAACCGATCGTGCTCACCCGCCCGCCTTTCGCGGGCAAGGCCCCAGAGAGGATCGCCCTTGACCTCTCCGACGGAACGACCATCGATGCGGCCCCGCTGTACCCCGGACAGGGGGTCGCGCTCCTGTGGGCGCTCGCAGATCGGCTACCCCAGGGTGTCTCGGTTGTCGGTGCCCGGACCGCTAACTGGCCCGCGCCGTCCTGTCAGACACCACCGTCTTCCGCCCTCGACGTGTCCGACTCGGCTTTCGAGATGTGGGTCTCGTCCGGCCCCGCCCACGGCGGCCAGATCATCGAGCTCTTCATGGCCCCAAGCCGACAGGGAAACATCACCGGTATCTCCACGCTATGGCAGTGTTGGGATGGGTCAACCTGGATCAGCACCCATGTGGGGTCGAAGGTCTCGCGGGAGACCTCAGGGGACCCCCAGATCTACCAGATCGAGTCGAACCCAGCGTTTCCTGCCGTTGGAGTCGGCTTGCCCGACACCTTCCGGATCCGGGTGCCCGACCTGCCTCCCGGGACATACCGGATCGAGGACTACGTCGGGACGGAGACAGGCTGGGTGATCGTCCAAATCGAGAACTGACAGCCGCCGAACGCCAAGCCTCGTTCCGGTAAGGGGGTACCGGCTGGTTTCAGCGGATCAGGATGGTGATGATGGCCGAGAAGATCCCGGCGAGCACGGTGACGGATGCCACCACCGACCAGACAATCGTCTTGTACAGGCCTTGCAGTTGCTTCCCAAACCTGTCGAAACGAGTCTCCATCTTGTTGAACCGCTCCTCAAACCTGCGATCCAGGGCGGCGACTGCTTCCTTCAGCTCGAGAACATCCGATCTCGTGCTGAGACCAGTCATGAGTGTCTCCGCGTGCTCGGGGCCGAGGACTTCACCCAAGCGAGTATAGAGAGCGAGCCAATTCGCCTCAGAAGTCACCAGACCCTACCTACCGGGTCCCGCCTGGGACTTCAAGCCACTCGTCGTCTATTCGGCGGCCAACCAGACGACCAGGAACGGTGGCCGATCAGCTCAAACGCTCAACGATCATCGCCATGCCCTGGCCACCGCCGACACACATAGTCTCCAGACCGTAGGTGGCGTCGGCGGCACGAAGACCGTTGAGGAGAGTGCCCATGATCCGGGCCCCGGTCATCCCGAACGGGTGTCCCAGGGCGATAGCCCCGCCGTTGACGTTGAGACGGTCGATGTCGATGCCGATCTGGTCGACGCAGGCGAGAACCTGGGCGGCGAAGGCTTCGTTGAGCTCGATCAGGTCGATGTCGGACAACGACATCCCGGCCGTGGCCAGCGCCTTCCTCACCGCCGGCACGGGACCGATCCCCATGTACTCGGGCTCCACCCCGGCAACCGAGGAGGCGATGATCCGGGCCATCGGGGTCAGCCCGAGCTCGTTGGCTCTCCGGTCCGACATGACGACCACCGCGGCCGAGCCGTCGTTGAGAGGGCACGAGTTACCCGCAGTGACCGTGCCTCCTTCCTTGAAGACGGGCTGAAGCTCGGCCAGCTTCTCCAGCGTGGTGTTGGCCCGGGGGCCATCGTCGGCGCGGACCTCCATTCCGGATGGCGTGGTCACGGTGAAGATCTCGGCCTCGAAGAACCCGTTCTTCTGCGACTCGACGGCCCGGTCCTGGGAGCGCTTGCCGAACTCGTCCTGACGCTCCCGGGTGATCCCGTAGCGTTCGGCGACGTTCTCGGCGGTATTCCCCATGGGTATGTAGACGTGGTTGATGAAGTCATCCCTGGAAGAGTCCATGAACCGCGGGTTGAGGTCGTCGGCCTCGAAACCCTTGCCCATGGTCCGGGTGATCGACTCGGTCCCGGCAGCGACGTACACCTCGCCCTCGCCCTGTTTGATGGCGTGGAAGGCCATCCGGATGGTCTGGAGAGACGAGGCGCAATAGCGGTTCACGGTGGTCGCTGGAACGGTGTCGGGCATGCCGCCGAGGAGTGAGGCAGGGCGGGCAAGGTTGAAGCTCTGCTCGGCGTGGGTCAGGCCGCACCCCAGCATCACGTCGTCCACGTCGGCGCGGTCGAGCTGGGGGACACGGTTCATCACCGCGTCGATGGCCATCCCGGCGAGGTCGTCGGCGCGGACTTCCACGAGAGAGCCCTTATAGGCTCGGCCGATGGGACTGCGGGCGGTGGCGACTATGACGGCTTCGGGCATTCCACTCTCCTGGTTTCACTGTGACAGGCTCAAACCTACCCGTCGACCCCGCCAACGGCGCCAGCACGTCGCCCGGTTGTTCGCCTGAGACCGGGGAACTCCTAATCTCCCCGCCTCATGCGCCGCACCCTGACGGTCGTCCTCTCCATGGTCTCGATCGCCGCCTGCACGCCGCAGTCCGGGCCGGGCACCACCACGGTCGTTCCCTCGACGACCACCTCCGCCCCCGCCAGGACCACGTCGGCACCTGCCAGCACCACCACGACCCTCCATACAGGCCCCGAGCTGCCGGTGGCCTTGGATGCCATGCCAGACACCTGGGTCGAATCCTTCACCATCCCCTATGGCGAAACGCCCGAGACGTTGGGCACTCACCTGGTCGGCGATGGCGAAGGGTTGCTGGTCGGACCGGACTACGGCGCTCAGGCTCCGGACGGGTCCTGGTGGTTCCTGGACACCGGCAAGTTCAGACTCGCCCACTTCTCGGAAACGGGTGACTACCTGGGCGAGGTGGTCGTGCCGGAGTCGATACTGACCAACGGCCTCTACTTCCAGTATCAGCTGCCCCGCGTCCTCTCCGACGGGACTCTCCTCGCCTCCAGGCTCGATGCCGGCCGAACCACCTTCCTCCGACTGCGCAACGGCAACCTGGACACCTTCACGGTGCCGATGGAGATGATCCCCTGGGCCGACGACGGGACCATCGTCTATGGCTTCTCCTTCGATGAAGAGTCGAGTTTGGTCGCCCTGGTGCCACAGGATGGGGTGGCCGGGGTCGTCGACTGGTTCTTCAGCCGCGGAGGGCATCGGTTCCGGGTAGCAGGACGGGCGGGTGGCCTACTTGTGGAGCTCCCCGACGCATCCCCCCCGAGATCCGTCGAGTTGGACTTCTCGGCGGCTGATGTCGGTGGACCGGTCTATTTGAACGTTGAGGTGGCGACCGGGTCGGACGGCACCATCCACCTCTTCCTGCTGGGTTTCCCCGATGGTGACGAGACCCTCCAGCTGGCCGGATACATGACAATCGGTGCCGACGGCGAGGTGTCCGCGGTGGAGCCGATCAGGAACCCGTTTACCGTCGCCGACCCGGCCAGCCCGGCCCGACTCGGTGTAAGGCCAGGCACCACCGAAGTCACCTTCATGGTGGTCGACGCCGACGGGGTGACCGTATATGTGAGGCGGCCCGGGCCCTAGCCTGGGCCGTTGTGAAACTCCTGCTCCCGGCCACGATCCTATTTTCGCTGATGGCGTGTACCAGTGGTGCCCCCCTGCCCACCACCACGACCTCGACGCCGGCTGTCACGCCGACGACCACCCCCGAGTTCCCCGAGCCGTGTGGCGCTCCTGGCGGCTTCACAGAAGGCAGCCCGATCGCAGCAGTGGGCAACGCCGACTCGGACGCCATCACCATCGCCCTGATCGCCTGGGACGATCTGGGTGACGGATGCGAGAGGTTCACCTTCACCTTCCAGAGCGCAGAGGGCGCGCCGGCGGCAGCCGCGCCCACGGTGCGGGCGGAGTTCCTCGCCGACATCCCCGTCCTCCGGCTCTGGATCGGGTCGTCCAATGCGGTGGTATCGGATCAGAAGGTCGAGACGGCCCTGGTGGACCGGCTGTTCGCTGTTCGGTCACTGACCGGGAACATGTTCGTCGACCTGCACCTGGCCGGCCCCGTCCGGGCCCGACTGGCTGCTGCCGACGGGCCGGCCCGTGTCGACTTGGAGTTGCTCCCCGGGATCATCAGCCTGGGCACCCGACCGGTGACCTCCGACGACTTGGTCGTGGTTCGCCCATACGACGGCGCCACTTCGCGGGCTCCCGTCCTGGTGGCGGGGTACGCCCGAGGGTTCGACGAAGGGGTCCTGGTGCTGGCCACGTCGGGCACGGAGATCTTGTGGAAGCGCACGGTCCCCGCGGCCCCGGTCGAATTCGGGTGGGCCGAGTTCAGGGCTGTCGTCGACATCCCGCCGGGATCGCTCCTGCTGTTCGTCGGGGAGGACCTTCCGGGTCCGGGAGGCCTGGCGGGTCTGGTCATCCCGATGACGGTGGAATGAGGCCTTCGACCTCCACGATCTCCACATAGCCTTCGCCGAGGTCCACTGTCGGCACCAGCGGCTCGACGAAAGGGACCTCGAACCGGGCTCCGCCCCTCTCAACGACGAGCCGGTCCTGGGCAGGTCCATGCATCACAGCCACCACATGGCCTCCCCCGGGTCGAACCTCCAAGCCAACCAGGTCTCCGGGCCAGAACTCCCCCTCTTCGAGCTCTCGCCTCTCGGCAACTGTCACGTCACGCCCACGTATCAGCTCGGCGGCGTTCCTGTCCCGGGCTTCCTCGAATGCGACGTGGTGTCCCCTGTCGGCCTTCCGGACGGCCCGGACGGTGTACTCGGTGTCGCCGACCATGACGCGTGCTCCAGGCTCGAAGTGGACCAGGTCGGGGGGGTCGACGTAGAGGCCGAGGAAACCTTCGAGCCCGTGAGGGCGGCCGAGACGGGCCACCTTGATACCGGGGGTGTCAGTCGAGGAACTCAACCCCGGCCGTGATGCCCTCTTCTTCTCCTGCGGCAGCAGCTGCCGCTCGGATCGCCTTGGCGACCCGTCCACGGCGGCCGATTACCCGACCCATGTCGCCCTTGGCGGTGCGAACCTCGGCGACTACCTCACCGGGGCCTTGCTCGACGATCTCCACCTCGACCGACTCGGGATCGTCGACGATGCTCCTGACGACGTAGGTGACAACACGCTCGACGATTTGTCCGGCAGCCACTATTCCTCCTCGCCGGCGGTCTCGGCGGCAGCCTCCGCCTCCAGGTCGGGAGCTTCGGCCTCGGCTTCCGCCTCGGCCTCCGCAGCGGGCTCCGGGGCGGCCTTGGGAGCCACGACGTGGATCTCGCCGGTGCGAATCTTCATGGTGTTCATGGCTCCTGAGATGTTGAGCAGCTTTTCGACGGTCTCGCTGGGCTGGGCTCCTTTGGCCAGCCACGCCGCAGCCTTCTCGTTGTCGATCTCGACGATCGACGGGTTGTGCAGCGGCTCGTACCGGCCGATCTGCTCGATGTAGCGACTATCACGTTGTGCCCTGCCGTCCACTACCACGACGCGGTACATGGGCTGCTTTTTCTTGCCCATCCGCATCAATCTCATCCTGACAGCCATCAATTCACCTTTCAGAGGTTTCTTCTGCTTCCGGGACCGAGCAACGCACCCAGGTTGGGCGTTCCTTTGCCTCCGGCCAACATCTTCATCATCTTCTGAGCATCGGTGTACTGCTTGAGAAGCCGGTTCACGTCCTGGGGCGTAGTGCCCGACCCTGACGCGATGCGGCGCTTGCGGCTGCCACCGATGATCCTGGGGTTCCGGCGCTCGTCGGCGGTCATCGCCTGGATGATTGCCTCTACCCGCTTGAGATCGCGATCATCGACATCGACCTCGCGCAGGAGCGACCCGGAGCCAGGAAGCATAGCAAGGATGTCTTTGAGAGGCCCCATCGACCGGACCACCTCGAACTGGGTGAGGAAGTCGTCGAGCGTGAACTCCCCCTTCTGCATGCGCTCCGCCGCTTTCTCGGCCTCCGTGTGGTCGAAAGCGGCCTCGGCCTTCTCGATGAGGCTGAGCATGTCTCCCATGCCCAGGATCCGGGACGCCATCCGCTCCGGGTGGAACGGCTCGAGGTCACCGACCCGCTCCCCGACCCCTGCGAACTTCACCGGGGCGCCGGTGACCTCCCTCACCGAGATAGCAGCGCCTCCGCGGGCGTCCCCGTCGAGTTTGCTGAGGATGACGCCGGTCAATCCGATCTGATCCTGAAACCCGGCAGCCACGTTGACTGCGTCCTGACCGGTCATGGCATCCACGACCAGAAGTACTTCGTGGGGGTCGATCACCTTCCTGATCTCGGCGAGCTCGCCCATGAGGGCGGCGTCGATCTGGAGGCGTCCGGCGGTGTCGACGATGATGACATCCCGACCGGCCTTCGCGGCCTCCTTCCGGGCCGTCCTGACCAGCTTCGCCGGCTTGCCGCCACGGTCGGTGAGCACCGGGACGTCGATCTGTCGACCCAGCCGTTCCAGTTGGTCCACTGCGGCCGGCCGTTGCAAGTCGGCTGCGACCAGGAGCGGTGATCTGCCACGCCCCTTCAGATGTGAGGCCAACTTGGCAGCGGTTGTCGTCTTGCCCGAGCCCTGGAGCCCCACCAGGACCACCACGAGAGGTGGTGCGGGACGGGCGAGTTCGGCCTGGCCACCTCCGAGGGTGGTGATGAGCTCCTCGTGGACGACCTTGATCACCTGCTGGCCGGGTGTGATGGACTTCGACACCTCCTCGCTCCTGGCGCGTTCCCGGACCCGCTCCAGAAAGCCCCTGACCACTGCCACGTTCACGTCGGCCTCGAGGAGGGCGAGTCGGACCTCTCTGAGAGCTTCGTTGATGTCCCTTTCGGACAGCCTGCCTTTACTGCGCAGGCCGGAGAAGACCGACTCGAATCTCTGCGTCAGGTTGTCGAACATCGACCCAAAGGTAGTTGGGGGCGGGAGTTGCCTCGACTACGGGCACTCAAGGTCGGCCCGACGGGCACACAACTCAGGAGTCGAAGGAGACCATGTGCGGTCCGAGGTCTCTAACCGAGCTGGCACCGAGCAGCCGCATGGTGCGCCTCACGTCGTCGGCCAGGATCTGGATCGTCCGGGCCACACCCGCTTGCCCACCAGCCATCAATCCGTAGAGGTAGGCCCGGCCCACGAAGCAAAACCTCGCGCCGAGTGCCAGACAGGCAACCGCATCGGCGCCATTGGTGATCCCGCCGTCGATGTAGATCTCTCCACGGTCACCGTGGGCCTCGACCGCGTCACCGACGATCCTCAATGGCACCACCGCACGGTCGAGCTGTCTCCCACCGTGATTGGAGAGGATCACCGCATCGGCCCCGATGTCGAAGGCGAGACCGACATCGTCGACCCTCTGGACCCCTTTGATGACCAGAGGTCCGTCCCACTGCCCCCGAACCCACTCGACGTCGTCGAGGGATAGGCTGGGGTCCCACATCTTGGCGAGGATCTCGGGCAACGAGCCCTCGAGGCCCTGCAAGGCGGCGAATCTCAACGGGTCGCCGGTCAGCATCCGGTACCACCAAGCGGGGTGGACCGCCATCCCGCCCAACGTTCGCAAGGTGAGGGCCGGCGGAAAGGTCAGACCGTTGCGCACATCCCTCAGTCGCAGCCCCGGCACGACGGTGTCAACCGTCAACACCAGGGCCGATGAGCCCGACTCGGCGGCACCGGCCACGAGGTCGGTGGCGATCCCCCTGTCCTTCGGCAGATACAGCTGGAACCACCGGTTGGTCTCAGGGGCCGCCACAGCCAGCTCCCTTGCCGAGGTGGTGCCGAGCGTCGACAGGACGTGGACGATGCCGGCGTCGCCCGCCGCCCGGGCAACCGCAGGCTCTCCCGAATGGTGCATCATCCTGGTGAACCCGGTGGGAGCCAGCCCGAACGGCAAGGCTGCTTCCCTGCCGAGGACGGTGGTCGAAGTGTCCACGGTTGCCACGTCCCTCAGCACCGAAGGGTGGAACACGATGTCGGCGAAGGCGTCCCGCGCCCGACGCATGCTCAACTCGGCCTCAGCCGCGCCATCCGCGTAGTCGAACACCGCCTTCGGGGTCCGGCGACGGCCCATCTCCCGGAGGTCGTCGATGGTGGCAGCACGGGCGAGACGACCGGCCCGGCCTCCGCCGAACCGACGCAGACGAAGGAAGGCGAAACGGTTCCTGAATCCGCTCGACGTCACCGGCCCGCATCCTCCATGAGAGTGAGTATGGCGAAATGAAAAGAACCCGCAGCAGACGGAGACATTGTTGAAGGCGATACCGCTCTACGACTACGACGAGGTAGCCACCAAGGCCGACCTGGCAGTGCTCCGCTCCGAGTTCGCTGATGAGATGAACCTGCTCCGCGGCGAGGTCCGAGGTGGACTGGCCGACCTGCGGGCCGAGCTGATCGAGCGGGTCGAAGCCTTGCGAGCCTCCAACAGTCGGTGGATGGTGGCACTCCTGATCACCATCGTCGGCGCAATGGCAAGTCCCAGACTCATCGGCTGAGCCCCCTCAGCAGCCGTGGCATAAGCTAGGACCATGCCACTCACCATCGTCGAGCATCCACTCGCCTCCGGCCTGCTCACCGTCCTACGGGACCGCGACACCGAGCCGCCCGAGTTCCGCCAGGCCGCCGAACGTCTCGGCTACCTGCTCGTCGCCGAGGCTCTGTCGGACATAGCCATCGAAGAGATCCCCATTCACACGCCGCTGGAACCGACCACAGGACAGAGGCTGCAACGTCCTGTGGTCGCCGTGGCGGTGCTCCGCGCCGGGCTGGGTCTCCTCGAATCGGTCCTCACCCTGGTCCCCGACGCGGCCATTGGGTTCGCCGGGGTGCAACGCAACGAGGAGACCGCCGAGCCGATGGAGTACTACACCAAGTTCCCCCACCTCGCCCCGGCACGGGTTCTCATACTCGAGCCGATGCTGGCCACAGGGGGCTCTCTCTCGTGGGCAGTCGACAAGGTGAAGGAGAATGGGGCAGTCGACATCACAGCGGTTTGTGTGGTGGCCGCGCCCGAGGGCGTGGCCAGGATGGAGAACGACCATCCCGACGTCCGGGTCGTGGCCGCCACCCTCGACCGGGGCCTCAACCCCAACTACTACATATCGCCGGGGCTCGGCGACATGGGGGACCGACTCTTCGGCACCCTGTAGTGGCCCGGTTCGAGGACGCCGTGGTGGCCGTCCTCGAAGCCCTTCGAGCGGGTGATGTCCTCACCTACGGCGAAGTTGCCGCCGAGGCCGGTTACCCCGGAGCCGCTCGCGCCGTGGGCAATCTCCTGCGGAACAGCGACCTCGACCTGCCCTGGTGGCGAGTCGTAGGCTCAGGAGGACACCTCCGTAGCCCCGATCCTGCCCGTCAGGCATTGTTGCTGGCCGAGGAAGGGGTGACCGTGGTGGACGGGCGGGTGAGAGGCCTGCCCTCAGGTTGATTACCCTGGCCCCATGCACGATCTCTCTCCCGACGTCACCGTGACCGAAGTCGGGGAGGCCACGGTGACCGCCGCCGTCCAGGCACCAGTCGAATCAGCCGACTGATGCCCCGGCACTTCCTCAACACCTTCGACTGGTCCCGCACCGAGCTGCAGGCCATGCTCGACGACGCCCGGAAGCTCAAAGAGTCGCCATACGGGGACTCCCTCGCCAACAAGACCATCGCGCTCGTCTTCCTCAACAACTCGCTTCGCACCCGGACCTCCTTCGACGTCGGCGTCCGGCACCTGGGAGGGCACGCCATCGTGCTCACCCCCAGTGGGGGCATGTGGCCTCTCGAGTTCGAGCAGGGAGCGGTGATGACCGGAGATGCCGAGGAGCACGTCAGCGAGGCGGCCAAGGTCCTCTCCCGGTACTGCGACCTGATCGGGATCAGGGCCTTCCCCCGCTTCGAGGACTGGTCCGAGGACCGCAAGGACAAGGTTCTCACCGCCTGGGCCGAGCACTCGGACGTTCCGGTGATCAACATGGAGACCATCACCCATCCTTGTCAGGAGTTGGCCCTGGCGATGACACTCCAGGAGCATCTCGGTCAGCTCGACGGGAAGCGGCTTCTCCTCACCTGGACCTACCACCCCCGCCCGCTGAACACCGCAGTGGCCAACTCGGCCCTGGTGATCGCAGCCAAGATGGGGATGGAGATAACTCTCCTGTGCCCCACGGAGGACTACGTCCTGGACGAGCGGTACCTGTCGATCGCCGGTGCAGACCTGGCCGCCAACGGGAGGAGCCTCGAGGTCAGCCACGACCCTGTGGAGGCCTACCGGGGGGCCGATGTGGTGTACGCCAAGAGTTGGGGCGCCCTCCCCTACTTCGGACGATGGGACGAGGAGAAGCCGATCCGCGACAGGCACCGGCACTTCATCGTCGACGAAGAGAAGATGGCGCTCACCGCCGGTGCCCTGGTCAGCCACTGCCTGCCGATGCGGCGCAACGTGAAGATGACCGACGCGGTCTTCGACAGCCCGGCGTGCGTGGCCTACGACGAAGCCGAGAACCGGCTCCACGTCCAGAAGGCGATCATGCGGAAGCTGGTGGGTGCGGCGTGAGTTCGAGGCCCCCGGAGGTCAGGCAGACCATCGTCCAACTCCTGTCCAGCATGGGAGAGAGCCGCGAGGTCAGAACCTACCTTCAGCGCTTCTCGGCCCTGGACCAGGACCGATTCGCGGTGATCAAGGTCGGGGGCGCGGTCATCCGCGACCGACTCGAAGAGACTGCCTCCGCCCTGGCCTTCCTCCACACCGTCGGCTTGACCCCGATCGTCATCCACGGTGGAGGTCCTCAACTCGACGCCCGACTCGCCGGGAGCGGGATCCCTGACTTGAAGATCGACGGCCTGAGGGTGACCACTCCGGGGGTCTTCGACATAGCCCGTCAGGTGTTCGCCGAGCAGAACTTCGCCCTGGTCGACACGATACGGTCCCACGGGGTACCGGCTCATGGGGCGGTCCACGGCGTCTTCGAGGCCGAGCCCGTCGACCTGGACCGGCTCGGGCTGGTCGGCGAACCAACCGGAGTAAACACCGACCTTCTCCGCTCGATCGTGCGATCGGGGGCGATTCCCATCCTTGCCTGCCTGGGTGTCGCACCGGGCGGGCGGCTCCTCAACCTCAACGCCGATTCGGCGACGAGGGTGCTGGTCCATGCCGTACAGCCGATGAAGATCATCTTCCTCACCGGAACCGGCGGGCTGCTCGATGACGAGGGCCAGGTCATCGACTCCATCAATCTGGTCTCGGAGTACGACGATCTGATGGCCCGGGAGTGGATCCACTCCGGGATGCGTCTCAAGCTCGCCGAGATCAAGCGCCTTCTCGACGACAGCCCCCCGTCGACCTCGGTGTCGATCACGACCCCGTCCGCACTGGCCCGGGAACTGTTCACCCATGGCGGCGACGGGACGCTGATCAGGCAGGGCGAGGCCATCCTCCGCTTCGACGCAGACAACCCTCCCGATCAGGCGAGGCTCCGTGCCCTCGTCGAATCGGCGTTCGGGCGGACCCTCTCCTCCGATTGGGGGAGCTTGCCCCTCGAAGCCGCCTACGTGTCCGACTCCTATCGTGCCGCAGGGGTCATCACCCGCCTCGACGAGTTCTCCTATCTGGACAAATTCGCCGTCGATGAAACCGCACGGGGAGAAGGCCTGGCCAGGACCGTCTGGTTGGAGATGACCCGGGACTTCCCAACCCTCTTCTGGCGGTCGCGGCCCGACAACCCCTTCAACTCGTTCTACAACGCCGAAGCCGACGGGGTGGTGCGTCGCGGCGCTTGGACCATCTACTGGAGAGGTGAGGACGACTTCGACCGGATCGCCGGCGCCGTGAAACGCCTCGCCGACCTGCCCAGCCCCTGGGAGGAGGCACTGTGACAGAACTGTTCCGTGCCGGCATCGTCGGGGCCAGAGGCCACACCGGCTCCGAGCTCATCAGGCTGCTGGCAGGACACCCCAGAGTCGAACTGGCCTTTGCCGGCTCCCGTCAGGCGCAAGGCGAGGCGGTGGGCCACGGCATCGACCTCGAGTTCGAGTCCATGGCCGCAAAAGACGTCGCCCACCGTCAGGTCGATGTCCTCTTCCTGGCGCTGCCCGATGGCGCCTCCCCACCCTACGTGGAGGCCACATCCCCGGACACGGTCATTGTCGACATCTCGGCCGACCACCGGTTCGACGACGACTGGGAGTACGGGCTGCCCGAGCTATTCCGCGACCGGCTGGGAGGTGCCAGCCGGATCGCCAACCCCGGTTGCTATGCCACCGTGATGCAGCTGGCGCTCGCTCCGCTCCTCTCGCGGTTGTCGGCCACTCCTGCCGTGTTCGGGGTCTCCGGCTACTCGGGAGCGGGCACCACCCCCGGCCCCCGAAACGACCCGGGACGGCTCGAAGACAACTTGATGCCCTACGGGCTGGTCGGGCACAACCACGAACGCGAAGCCACCAGGCACCTGGGGAGGCCGGTGAGGTTCTTCCCACACGTCCACTCCGCCTTCCGCGGGCTCCTGGTCACTGCGCACCTGCCGATGCAGGAGAAGATCACCGTCGAGGAGGTGACCGAGATCTACGGCCGGGCATACCAGGACGAGCCTCTCATCGACCTCCAGACCGACCCGCCCGAGTTGATCCAGGGGGCCAACCTGCTCGGGGTGGTGTTGGGCGGCTTCGCAGTCGGAGAGGGCGGCGACAGCGTGGTGGTGGTCGGCGCCGAGGACAACCTCCTCAAGGGTGCTGCAGTCCAGGCGGTGCAGAACATGAACCTGGCCCTCGGCCTCCCCGAACTGACCGGCATCCGATAACACAGTCCCGTACTTTGTCCGTGCGGTCCTCCACAAGTAGGGAGCCGCCTTTGAGGTTCCGAGGCCACTGCTCAATCGTGTGGCGTAGGGTTGACTCGGAGTGAAAGGGGCCGCATGTTCATCGATACCGTCTCGAAAAACGAGGCATCCGGGTTGGTTCGCGAGATTTACGACGAGGACGAGGCGAGGTGGGGCTACTTGCCCACCTTCACACAGCTCTTCTCTCATCATCCTGAGGCCTATAAGGCATGGTTGGGGCTGATCACAGCGATTCGGGGACAGATGGATCTTCGGCGCTGCGAGCTCGTCACTGTTGCCGCGGCGCGGGCCATGAAGTCGACGGCTTGCACTGTGGCGCACACGAAGATGCTGCGAGACCGGTTCTACGAAACAGAACAAGTCATCCAGATAGCAACCGATCATCGCCACGCCGGCCTCGCCGATGTCGACGTTGCCATCATGGACTTCGCGGAGAGAGTTGCGGAGACTCCGTCCGAGATCAGGAGAGAAGAGGTGGAGCATCTCAAGTCTCTTGGACTGTCCAACCGCGACATTCTCGACATAGTTCTGTCCGTGGCCCCACGAGCATTCTTCAGTACCATCGTTGACGCGTTGGACTCACCGGCCGAAGAGGAACTGGTCGTGAACCTGGAGCCCGAACTGCTCGAGCTGCTCATCGTGGGACGTCCACTTCAACCTACATAGCTGTCTGATCACCCCGGGGCTTGCCGTCCTGCCCCGCCCTGAGCCGGAAGAGTATGGTTCGGAGAAGACGACGAGGAAGCACTCATGGGCGAACTGGCAAGTGCAGTCGAGTCATTCCGTCAATGGCTGGAAGGGGATGAGCAGCGTGGCGAAGTGACGCTCAGCGTCTCGTGCGAGTGGTTGGGCGGCACTGAAGTCGAAGTGCAGGTGGGGCGGAGGACGATCAAAGTCGATGAGCCGAAGACCTTCGGAGGCGGTGGGACCGCACCGAACCCGATCGGTTACCTGATGGCGGCCATCGGGTCGTGCACGGTGATAGGCCTCAGCTACTGGTCTGACATTCTGGAAATTCCATTCGACTCTGCTCGTGTTCACGTCGAAGGCGATATCAATCCGGGAGGGGCGTATGCTCTGGGCGACGGCGTCAGCCCTTCTTTCACTGCCGTGAGAATGGAAATCGCCCTCTCTGGTTCCGAGCCCAAGCACCGCTATGAGGAGCTCGTGGCCAAGATGGAAACCTATTCGCCGCTGCTGGAGACTCTCAACAGCCCGATACCCGTGTCGACGAGTCTTACCGTCGAGTCGTACAAGTAGGCCGAGCTAGCTGTCAACCGAGCAGCGCAGAAAGCAATCTGGCCAGTTAGCGAGCTTTCAGACTCAGCTCGGTTCGAGTGGATGCCTCCGATGGTCGACGAAGGTCAGGAGTCCCTCATCAACGAGGTGAATGCCCGCTCGAGCTCGTCGTCGCCCACATCCATCGCTGGGTCCCCGACGTAGATTTCGGTCCGACACTGCCCGGGCACATCAGCGGGACGAACCCATCCGAACAGCCAGAGCTTTGTCTCCTCGGCAACCCGATCCCGCGCTTGGAGTGCCTGCTCCGGATCGAGGCCAATGACGACATGCATCATGTTCACGTGCGGTGGGTCGGGGAGTACGGTCACACCTTCGACCGCCCCCACCGAAGCGGCCATCCGCCGGGCGCGTTCGAGGTAGGAGGGCATCCGCTCGAGGCGCTCTTCCCATTGCATGGCCGCCGATGCCACATTCGCGGTGAGGGTGAACAGGTTGCCGCCGCTTCGCTTCTGCCAGACGGTGGCCTCCTCGATGAAGCTATTCGACCCGAGCAGCATTGCGCCTGGCAGTGCTCCGATGCCCTTGTAGAAGGACACATAGCAAGAGTCGAAACCGGCACAGATCTCGGTGTACTCCCGTCCGTACCCGGCCGCACACTCCCACACACGGGCACCATCGAGATGCAGGGGTATCCCTCGTTGGCGGGCCGCCCCTTTCAACTCCTCGAGCTGATCCCAGGTGGGGAGTTGACCACCAGCTTCCCGGACGGGCAGCTCGGTCAGCAAGACCGCCAGTTTCTCGGGGACTGCCAGCAGATGCTCGGCGAGCATGGGCGTGTTGGAAGGGCCCACCAGCGTTGCCTCCAGATTGTGCAGGTGGGAGTACCCACGCTCCTCATGGAGTTCGAGATGTGCCGTCGGATGCATTCCGACCCTTCGAGAACCGGCCCCATCCGACCACACCCTGAGAGCGACTTGCTGGGCCATCGTCCCGCTTGGCATGAACCGGGCCGCCTCATAACCGAGCCGCTCGGCAACCTGGCTCTCGAACGACTCGACCAGCTCTCCACTCCCGTAGTTATCGAAGGTCACGTTGTTGTCTGCACACCATGCCGCCACATCGGCCAACACCTCGGCCGGCGTCTTCTCACCATGACCGTGGATCAATCGGCTCGCTGCACGCAAGGCATGTCGATCGCTCATCACGACCATGATCACATCCCTAGAGCCCCTCGACGGCACAATTCCGGGACAGGACGGGGATGCGGGGCAGTACCTTTTCGTGGGATAGTTCGGCCGTGAAGATCTCTGCCGTCGAACTCATCGAAGCCAAGCGGGACGGCGAGAGCCTGGACCCGGAGGCCATCGCCTGGCTGATCGATGCCTTCACCAAAGGCGACATTCCCGACTACCAGATGGCGGCCATGGCCATGGCCATCGTCTTCAACGGCCTCGACGAGGAAGAGCTGAACGCCTGGACCGCGGCCATGCTCAACTCGGGTGAGACCATGGACTTCTCCGACGTCGAGTTGCCCAAGGTCGACAAGCACTCCACCGGAGGGGTCGGCGACAAGACCTCGATCCCCCTGGCACCGCTGGTCGCTGCATGCGGTGTCGCCGTCCCCATGATGTCGGGGCGGGGGCTGGGCCACACCGGAGGCACCCTCGACAAGCTGGAGTCGATCCCCGGGTTCACCACCGGCCTCGAGCCCGACCGGTTCCGGAGCATCCTCGTCGAACACGGGCTGGTGCTCGCCGGCCAATCAGAGACCATGGTCCCCGCCGACAGGAAGCTGTACGCGTTGCGGGACACCAGCGGGACCGTCCCCTCCATCCCCCTGATCGCCTCCTCGATCATGTCGAAGAAGCTGGCCGAAGGGCTCGACGGCCTGGTCCTCGACGTCAAGACCGGCTCCGGGGCCTTCATGAGAGACCTCGACCGGTCCAAGGAGCTGGCAGCCACCATGGTCGGGATCGGCAACGGCTACGGGGTGAACACGGTGGCGCTGATCACCTCCATGGAACAACCTCTGGGCAGGGAGGTCGGGAACGCCAACGAGATAGCCGAATCGGTCGAAGTCCTCCGCGGCGAAGGCCCCGAAGACCTGACCGAACTGGTCATGGCCCTCGGCGAGGTGATGCTCGAGATCGCAGGCATCGATGGCGGCCGGGAGCGACTCCAAGCAACCATCGACGACGGGTCGGCTTTGGAGAAGCTGAAGCAGGTCACCGCCGCACACGGTGGCGACACCTCCGTGCTCGAAGACACCTCCCTCCTACACCGGGCCCCCGAAGAAGGCGAGGTCGCCGCCCCCACCGACGGCTATGTGACCCGCTGCGACTCGCTGACCATCGGCAAGGCCGCCACCCGACTGGGCGCAGGCCGGGAACGGTCCTCCGACAACATCGATCACGGAGTCGGGATCACCATCGAAGCCAAGATCGGCGACCGGGTGTCACGGGGAGACATCCTGGCCCGGGTCCGTTACACCGACGAGAACCGGTGGCAGAACCAACGCCAGGCCCTCGCCGGAGCCTGGGAGATAGGCGAGGAGCCCGCCTCACCGCCTCCACTGATCGTCGACCGGATTTCCTGAACCGGCACCCCGTTACCATCCCACCCCAGACACCAAACCAAGGAGAATCGGCATGAAGGTCGTCGTCTGCGTCAAGCAGATACCCGACCCGGCCACTCCGTACCGACTCGAAGAGGGCACCGGCTGGCTGATCCGGCCGGACGACCAGATCCTCGACGACACCGACCGGTACGGCGTGGAGATGGGACTTCAGATAGCGCAGGCCAACGAGGGCACGGTCACCCTGGTGAGCATGGGACCGGCCGGAAACAGCCAGGGCATCCGCCAGGCACTGGCGATGGGGGCCGACAAGGCGGTCATCGTCGACGACTCCGATCTTCGGGGGTCCGACGCCCTGACCACCGCCCGGGTGCTCGCCTCCGCAATCGAGAAGGAGGGCTTCGACCTGGTCATCGCAGGGACCGAGTCGACCGACGGCTATTCGGGAGTTGTCCCCCAGATGGTCGCCGAGCTGCTCGACGTGGCCGCGCTCACCTATGCCACCAACGTCGAGGCCTCCGGGACCGAAGTGACCATCCACCGCCAGACCACCGCCGGATACGACGTGGTCAGCTCGAGCCTTCCCGCCGTGGTCTCGGTGACCGCAGGTGTCGTCGAGCCCC
>CAYVTP010000002.1:33378-68248 GCA_964454615.1 uncultured Acidimicrobiaceae bacterium
CACCTTCAAGGGGATCATGGACGCCAAGAAGAAGCCGGTGGAGACGGTCACCGCCGGTGATCTCGGCGTTGAGCCGGTCATCACCCAGGAGATCCTCTCCATCGCCGACGCCCCCGAACGCGGGGCCGGCAAGAAGATCGAAGACGAAGGCGAGGCCCACCTCGCCATCCTCAAGCTCCTCGAGCAGAGGAAGGTGATCTGAGATGGAAAACGTATGGGTATTCGTGGAGGAGTCGGCGGGGTCACCTTCGACACTCGGCCTCGAACTACTCACCAAAGCCCGCGACCTGGGCTCGGTGACCGCCATCTACCTGGGGTCGGAGGACGGAGCATCGACCCTGGGCGAGTACGGGGCGAGCAAGGTCCTGGTCGCCGACACCGGGGAACGGCTCCCATCGTCCCCCCTGGCCGCGGCGCTGGCTTCGAAGGCCGAGGCCGACGCTCCCGACCTGATCCTCTTCGGACAAGGCCTCACCGACCGCGACGTGGCCGGCCGCCTGGCAGCTCGGCTCGGGGTGGGAGTGGTATCCAACGCCACCGACATCCGGCTCGACGGTGGGGTCGAGACGGACCACGAGATCTTCGGGGGGGCGCAGACGGCAACAGTGAAGGCCTCGAGCACACCTGCGATCGTCCTGGTCCGCCCCAAGTCGTTCGTCGCCGAGCCGACAGGCGGAGGGTCACCCGATGTCGGGAGGCTCGAGCTCGCCGACACCGGCCGCTCGGAGGCGCATGTCGTGGAGTCGCATGTCGAAGAGCGAGAAGGGCCTCAGCTGGGAGATGCCAAGGTCGTGATATCAGGGGGACGCGGTCTGGGCTCCGCCGAGGGCTTCGAGCTGGTCGAGCGACTGGCCAAGCCGCTCAAGGCGGCGACCGGGGCCACCCGGGCGATAGTCGACGCCGGGTGGGTTCCCTATTCCAAGCAGGTGGGGCAGACCGGGAAGACCGTGAAACCCGACGTTTACATCGCCTGTGGCATCTCCGGGGCGATGCAGCATCTGGTTGGGATGAAGGACTCGACGACGATCATCGCCATCAACAAGGACCCGGATGCGCCCATTTTCTCGGTCGCCGACCTGGGCGTGGTTGGTGACGTCCACAAGGTCCTACCGAAACTGATCGAGGCCCTGGAGAGCCGGTAACGCCCTACAGGTCGAAGCGATACGGGAGGAGCTCGTCGAGGGTGTGCTCCCGGATCTCGGCTCCCTCCGATGCTGTCACCACGATCCGGCGGGTGTCGAATTCCGACATGATCTGACGGCATCGACCGCAGGGATAGGCTCCGTCGACGTCATCGGCGTCGATGCATGCGACGGCCACCGTGTCGATTGCCCTGACGCCCTGGGAAACGGCGGTGCCGATGGCGGTGGCCTCGGCGCAGGCGGAAGCAGGGTAGGCGGCGTTCTCGATGTTGGCCCCGGTGAATGTCTCTCCATCCCCACCCACGACCACCGCCCCGACCCTGAAACCCGAGTAGGGGGCGTAGGCGCCGGCTGCCGCAGCCCTGGCCAGATGGGCGAGTGTCTCGTTGTCGGCGGTCATGTTTCCAGTAAGCCTTGCACAAATCGGGCCGGATCGAAGGGCTCGAGCTTCCCGATGGTCTCTCCGGTCCCCACCAGCTTCACAGGCACACCCAGAGAGGACTCGACCGCCACCACGATGCCGCCCCGGGCGGTGCCGTCCAGCTTCGCCAGGATCACGCCCGTCAGCGGCACCGACGCGGCGAACTCCTTCGCCTGCATGAGCCCGTTCTGGCCTGCCGTGGCGTCGATGACGAGGA
The DNA here is from genome assembly GCA_964454615.1 of uncultured Acidimicrobiaceae bacterium. Taxonomy (GTDB): domain Bacteria; phylum Actinomycetota; class Acidimicrobiia; order Spongiisociales; family ZC4RG35; genus ZC4RG35. The sequence goes on from CAYVTP010000002.1 coordinate 35,159, forward strand.
GCACCTCGCCCACACCTTCACTCCCCCCGGCGACCCGATGGATCTTCCCCAGCTCCGCCATCAGGTTCCTGTTGCCATGCAGGCGGCCGGCGGTGTCGACCACGACCACGTCCGCTCCCCTGGCGCGGGCCGAGGTCATCGCATCGTGGACCACCGCCGCCGGGTCCCCACCCTCCTGCCCTTTGACGACCGGCAACCCCATTCGTTCCCCCCAGATCTCGAGCTGATCGCTGCCGGCTGCGCGGAAGGTGTCGGCTGCGGCCATGACCACCGACCGGCCCTGCGACGCCAAACGGTGGGCGAGTTTGGCGACCGAGGTGGTCTTCCCGCTCCCGTTGACGCCGACCACCAGGATCACCGCCGGGTCGCCCCAGAGGTTCAAGGTTCGGTCCCTGTCGTCGAACTCGGCGACGAGAGCGTCGGTGAGGAGCCTCCGAGCCTCGCCTTCAGAGGTCGGCCCCTGTGAACGAACGGCTGCCACCACCCGGTCGGTGGCCTCCATCCCCATGTCGGAGGAAATGAGGATCTCCTCGAGGGTCCCCCAGGACTCACTATCGAGACCCCTACCGAAGGCTCGTCGGATCGCCCGGCCCAGACCCTCAGGCGACTCGCCGACCTCCGCGGACTCCATTGGCGCGGCGCGGCCCCGGGCCCGAAGCAGCAGGAGGAGCAGGATGCCGGCCACCACCGCGGCACCGACGACTATCGCCAGCGTCGATCCGTCCAAGGGCCTTCAGCCTTCGACGACGGCCACCGCGGCCGCCAACTCCTTGCGGACCGCCTGCGACGAGCCCCCGGGCTGGAGGGTGATGCCGTACAAGACATCGGCTGCCTCCATGGTCTGCTGCTGGTGGGTGACGATGATCAGCTGGGCACGGGATCGGAACTCGTCGACCATGCGCAGGAACCGCCGCAGGTTGACATCGTCGAGTGCCGCCTCCACCTCGTCGAGGACGTAGAAGGGGCTGGGACGGGCCTCGAAAATCGAGAACAGGAAGGCCAGGGCGGCAAGGCTCCTCTCCCCACCCGACAAGAGCGACATGTGGGACAGCTTCTTGCCCATCGGCTGGGCCTCGATCGACACGCCCGACTCCTCATCCTCGGGGTCGACCAACCTGATCCTCCCCCGGCCACCCGGGAAGAGAAGGCCGAAGTACTTCTCGAATGCCGAAGCCACCTCCGTGAACGCCTCCTGGAAACGCTCGTTGATCTCCCGGTCGAGGGCGGCGATCACCTTGCGGAGCTCGGACCGGGACTCCTCGATGTCGGCCATCTGGCCCTCGAGGAAGCCATGACGCTCGTCAAGATCCCGGAACTCGGCCGCTGCAAGGGGGTTGATCGGCCCCATCCGCTCCAGCTCGGCCAGCTTGGAAGCGAGCATCTCTTCGAGGTCGGCGTCCTCGGGATAGTCGGGCCTCTGAGCCTGGTATGCAGCCTCGGGGCCGCTTCCGGCGTCTCTCCTGATCGACTCCATGACCGCCTCGCGGTGGAGGCGCAGCTCCGTGGCCCGGAGGTCGATCTGGGCAATCCGACCTCTGGCGTGGGTTGTCGCCTCCCTACGGGCCTCGTGCTCATCCCTGGCCGCAGAGAGGCGATGGCGCGCCTCCTGATTGGCGGTGCGAAGATCGGCCTGGCGGTCCCTGAGGACAGAGAGACCGGCTTCCAGGACCTTCAGGGCCCGACTCGCCATCTCCTCGACCCGTGCCAGTGCGGTCACATCGACCTTCCCTCGCGGCTCGATCCCGATCCGGTCGATCTCGGCTGCTATCCGCCGGGCCCGGTCCTCCAACAACAGTTGCCTCTCCACGAGGGACCTGAGCCGGCCTGTGGCCTCCTGCCACGAGGCCCTCGCCATCTCCCTGTCGGCGCCTGCCTGGACCAGACGGGCCTCGAGGTCCCGCCACGCCCTCTGCATCTCCTCTCCCTCACCGTGCAGCGACTCGATCCGCTCCCTGAGCCCCACGGCATCGCGCTCCCCAGTTTCCACGGCTTCGAAGAGCGCCTTCATCCTGACCTGCAGCCTTTCCATCTCGGCCCTGAGCCCGGCCACCGACTGGCCGATCCGGGCCATCGCCTCGGAGCGGCCGGCCAGGGTGGCCTCGGCCGCCTCCAGGTCCTCCAGGGCGATCCGCTCCGCCTCCCTGCTTGCCTCGAAGTCGCGCCGCGCCGCGTTGTGGATCGAGACCGCACGCGCCATCTCCGTCTCGGCGCGCTCCAGGGCGACCTCGGCCGCATCAAGCATCACCGGCGCAGCGCCATCGGGGTTGGAGATCCTCGCTCCCTCACGGGCGATGAGATCGCCGTCGGATGTGACCACTCTCACCCCTGGATTGGTGCTCACCACTTCCCAACCGGCGCTCCAACCTTGCGCCACCACCACGTCACCGAGAAGGGCTTCTGCCAGCGAACGGTTGACACCCGGGCCAAGGAGATCGACCAACGCATCGAGGCCCACCTTGGCGGCCACCTCTCTTGCAAGGACCGGACAGTCGGCCACCGGGGCCACGATGGAGACCTCGCCTCCTCCCGACGCCTTGACCGACCTCATGGCATCTCGCATCGACTCCGGATCGTGGAAAGACACCGAATCGACCCACTGACCGAGAGCAGCACCAACTGCGGCTTCCCACCCCGCGGGTACGTCGAGTTGGGACACCAGTGACCCGAGAGCCCCGGGAGCCGCCTCCACGATCTGCCTGCTCTCGGGGTCATGGCGGCCATCGAGGGCCGAGGCGATGGCATCGACCCGCGCCCTCATCGAAGCCACCTCGATCTTTGCAGCGGCCAGAGCTTCCTCCGCCTGGGTCCATCGATCCTGGGCAGTCTGCCTCTCGGCTTCGGCCCTCTCGTACCGGGTCTGGAGTTTGGACAGCGAAGCGTCGAGCTCGGTTATCTCGTCGTTTATCCCATCGATGGCGACGGACTCCGCCTCGACCTGGGAGCGAAGCACTTCGACCCGGTGGTCGATGGCCTCGATCTCTCTCCGATCCCGGTTGAGAGTCGCCTCGACACCTGTGAGCTGACCCCTCACCGCAGCCTCGGCTCCCTCGGGGGACATCGCTGCCTGGCTTGCCAACTCTCTCTCGAGGTCTTCCAGGCCCGTCATCCGCAACTCCGTCTCGGTGACGGAAGCCTCCAACAGGGACCGCTGGGCGGCCAGCTCGGCCAACTCCCGACCGATGTCCTCGGCCTCGGACCGCAGGTCTCCCAACCTCTCTGAGGCCGCCTCCACCCGGCCGGAAGCAGCCCGCTGGCGCTCATGGGCGACCGAGGCGATTCTTCTCAGCCTCTCGCTGGAAGTCTCCAACATCGCTGCCGCCGCGGTGTCCCTGTCCAACTCCTGAGCGACCCGGGATGCCTGCTCGGTGAGAGCTGACAGATCGCTGCCCAGTTCGTCGATTCGGGTCTCGTCTGCCATCAGGGAGGTGGAGAGATCGGAGCGTTCGGCTTCGAGTGCCCTCATCTCGGTGTCGTAGCCGGTCAGAGCCCGGCCCCCGAGATAGAGGCGAAGGGCGATGACATCGGCCTTCACTCCGTCGTAGCGTTCGGCCGCCCTGGCCTGCCGTCGGAGGGGGCGCATCTGGCGCGTGATCTCGGTGACTATGTCGTTGAGTCGAAGGAGGTCCTCGTCGGTCCGCTCCAGCCGCCGCACCGCCCTCTCCCGTCGTCGGCGATGTTTCAAGATCCCTGCAGCCTCCTCGATGACAGAACGGTGCTCTGCAGGGGTTGCGTTGAGCACATGCCCGATCTCACCCTGACCGATGATGACGTGCTGCTGGCGGCCCACACCCGAGTCCGAGAGCAGGTCCTGGATGTCGAGGAGCCGACAGGAGACCCCGTTGAGCTCGTAGTCGCTGGAACCGTCGCGATAGAGACGCCGGGTTATGGCCACCTCGTCGAGATCGAGATCGATGAGCCGATCGGCGTTGTCGATCACGAGGCTGACCTCGGCCCGTCCCAAAGCCGGTCGGGAGGCGGTTCCGGCAAAGATCACGTCCTCCATCTTCGGGGTCCGCAGGCTCTTTGCCGACTGGGTACCCAGCACCCATGAGAGGGCATCGACCAGGTTCGACTTGCCCGACCCGTTGGGGCCGACCACGACGGTCACCCCTGGGCGGAACTCGAGACGGGTCCTGTCTGCGAATGACTTGAACCCGGTGAGCTTCAAGGACTTCAGGTACACAGTTTTCCTACCTGGCGAATGACATGACTGTGATTACCGCAACAGGCTAACAACCACCGTCGATCACCTCTGGCACCGGCGGCAGAAGTGGGTGGACCGGGCCCGGATCACCACCCGGGAGACAGGGGTCCCGCAGGCGGGACAGGGCAGGCCCTCCCTGCCGTACACAGCCAGGTTGGGCAGGTTGTCTCCCGCCTGTCCGTCGGGAAGGAGGTAGGCAAGGTCGTCGAGTGTGGTGCCACCACTCTCCATCGCCGCCCCGAGGACCTCGCGGATGGCGGTCAGCAGACGCCCTATCGGGACCGGGCCCAAGCGCCCAGCAGGTCGGGTGGGGAGCACCCGGGCGTGGAACAGGGCCTCGTCGGAGTAGATGTTGCCCAATCCTGCGATGTGGCGCTGATCGAGGAGGAGGGCCTTGATCGACGCGCTGCGGCCGGCAAGTTGCCGCTGCAGGTCGGCGACTGTCGGGGGTCGCTCCCAGGCATCCGGCCCCAACCGGCTCAAAGGTGAGCCCTCGACCTCGTCGCCGTCGATCACCGCCACGAACCCGAAGGTCCGCGGGTCCACGAACCGCACTTCGGCACCGTCGTCGAGCGTGATGACGGCGTGGGTGTGCGGGTCTAAGGGTGAGCCGGACGGTGAGATCCTGAAGCGGCCGGACATGCCCAGGTGGGCAAGGACTATCTGCCCGTCGTCCAGGTTCCCCAGCAGCAACTTTCCGTGCCGGTCGAGCGAGATGACAGACCTGGCCTGGAGCCGCGCCGCCACCTCCTCCGGCGAGGCGTTCAACCTGGAGGTGCGGGGATGCCCGATCACGACCCGTTCGATCCTCCGCCCCTCGAGGGCGACCGCCAGGTGGCGGCGGGTGATCTCGACTTCAGGCAACTCGGGCATGGCGCTCCGGCCGGTGGGGGCGGATTACGGTAACGACCCGATGCGGATACTCCCCCGTCCCTTCGGACAGGTCTTGACCGACTCGATCGGGACGCTGGGCGCGGCATGGCGCACGCTCCTGCCCGCAGCGGCCCTGGCCTTCGTTCCGGCCAGTCTTCTCACCCTCTTCGTCTTCAGCCGGATGGGCGCGGTGGAGCTGCTGGCCGAAGTGCTGAACAACCCCGGCCATCTCCAAGCCCTCCCCGAAGAGGAGGCGATGCGGGCGATGCAGGTGATGCTGGGCGCTGGCCTGGCGGCCATCCTGATCCAGGGGGCGGCGACCCTATACGTCTTCCTCGCCGCCAACCATGTCGTCAGGTCGGCGTTTCTCGCTGAGCCTGTGACGGGACGGGAGGCCCGGCGTCATGCCCTCAGCCGGCTCGGCCCCGCACTGGTGGTGGCGGGCCTGGCGTCGCTGGCTGTCGCCGGAGCATTCACCCTGGGTCTGGTCTTGTGGGGCTTTGTCGCCTCGCCCAGCGTGTTCTCCCTCATCATGCTCGGCGTCCTCCTCACACCGGGGGTATGGCTCTCGGTGTCGTTCTCGATGCTCGCCTCTGTGCTCTCCTTCGAGCGGAAGGGCGTTGCCGGCTCCCTGTCGAGGAGCGCCGAGTTGGTCAGGGGAAGATGGAGTGCCACGTTGTGGTTCCTGGTCCTGGTCGGGTTGTTGGGAGCCGTGGCCGTCCAGCTGATCCAGCTGGTCGCCCTGCCCCTGGCGGCGGCAGGGGCCAATCCCCTGATTCCCGTCGTGGCGCTGGTCGGGGTGGCCGCCCAGGGGATGATCGTGGCCGCGATCGGGTCGGCATACGGCCATTGGTACATCGACCTGCGCTCTCGCAAGGAGGCGTTGCTTGCCGATCAGCTGTGACTGATCGCGGCGATGGCCTCCCTGGCAGCTTCCTGCTCGGCCGCTTTCTTCGACCGCCCACTGCCGGTTCCCGCAGGGGTGCCGTCCACGATCACGGTGGCGACGAAACGCCGGTCGTGGTCCGGGCCTGAGCTCTCGATCTCGTAGCGCGGGCGTTGGCCATCCTTGGCGAGTATCTCCTGGAGCCTCGTCTTGTAGTCCCTGACACCAGGTCGCTCGGCTCTGTCGGCGATGAGGGGCTCCCAGAGGGGGGCCACGACTCCGGCCACGGCCTCGAAGCCACCGTCGAGGTACACCGCGCCGAGAACAGCCTCCAGGGCATCGCCCAGGATCGACCCCTTCTCACGGCCCCCGGTCCTCTCCTCACCAGCAGCCAGCTCGATGTAGCGGCCAAGACCCAGCGTCCCGGCCACCTCGGCGAGCATCGGGCGGCTCACCACCGCCGCCCGGACCTTGGCCAACTCGCCTTCGGGCAGGTCCGGGTGACCGGCATACAGGAGATCGGTCACGACCAGTTGGAGCACGGCATCGCCGAGGAACTCGAGTCTCTCGTTGTCGACCCGCGTGGGGTCCTCTGCGCTCACGGATCGGTGCGTGAGGGCCATCCTGAGGAGAGACGGGTCGGCGAACCGGTGCCCGAGCTTCGCCTCGAGGCTCATCCCAACATCCCGGCGATCCTGCCAGGAAGATCTGCTTCGGCCCCATCGGAGGCCATGGTGAGAGCGTTGGCGACGGCCACACGGCTGGACGCCCCATGGCCGATGACCACCACCGACTTGACCCCCAGGAGCTGGGCGCCGCCGTAGGTCTCGGGGTCGAGCTTGTGTCGGACCGAGGCGAGCGCCGGAAACACCGCTTCCTGGACCTCCGGAGGAAGGTCGGACATGGCCTCCAGGAAGTACTGGGTCACCATCCGCGCTGTGCCTTCGGTCGTCTTCAGGAAGACGTTCCCGGTGAAGCCGTCCGTGACCAGGACATCGGCCCTGTCGGTGGCCACGTCCCTGCCCTCGAGGTTTCCCACGAAGTTGAGGTCGCTGGCCTCGAGTAGGTCATACGCCGCTCTCTCCAAGTCACGCCCCTTGCCCTTCTCCTCGCCGATGGAGAGAAGGCCGACCCGGGGGTTGTCCACGCCGAGGAGGATCTGGGATGCCGCCGTGCCCATGACCGCGAACTGGAGGAGCTGCACGGCCTTCACCTCCGGATTGGCCCCGATGTCGAGCACCAGGGTCGGGGTGCCCGGGGTCGGGAAGAAGGAGGCGATGGCGGGACGAATCACTCCCTTGGCCCTGCCGATCAGGATTGCCGCCGCAGCCATGGCAGCACCCGTCGAGCCGGCACCGACGAATCCGTCGACGGACCCCTCGGCGGCCATCCTGGCGCACACGCTGATCGATGCTCCGGGCTTGTCGCGAAGGGCTTTGGAGGGGTCCTCCCCCATCTCGATGACGTCGGGAGCCTCGACGATGGGGATTTCGCTCTCGAAACCGTCCAGGACAGGCCGAATCGCCTCGGGCTTGCCGACCAACACCACCTCGACACCGCGTCGGGCCGCTTCGACAGCCCCGGCTACGGTCTCCCCAGGGGCGAAGTCGCCCCCCATTGCATCGAGGGCGATCCGTGCCATCGGCTCAGCGGGTTTCGATCACTTCGCGTCCGGCGTAGGTACCACACTCGCGGCAGACGCGATGGGGCCGCTTTGGCCTTCCGCACTGCTCGCACTTCACCGCCGCGGGAGCAGCCACCCTCCAGCTCGCCTTGCGGCGTCGGGTGCGAGAACGCGACATCTTCTTCTTTGGCACCGCCATGGTTGGTGCTCTCCTTGGTCTTCAGGGATCGAACAGGTCTTTGAGGGCTGCGAACGGCGAGTCGGAGTCGTCTCCGTGGCCGTCGCAAGGGTCTGTATTCAAGTCGGTTCCGCAGGTTGGGCAAAGTCCCAGACAGTCCGGGCGACACAGCGGGGCGGCGGGCAGGGCGAGCGCCATCTCGTCGGTGGCTGGACCGGCGATGTCGATCTCACCACCCACGATGGCGTAACCGTCCTCGTCGGGGACCCTGGAAAAGTGCTGCGACCCGTCGACTGTCACGCTCTCCACCCATTCGGTGAGGCACCGTGAACAGGTCAGGTCGGCATCGCCGACCGCTGTGAAGCTCGCCTGAACACCGTCGACGGTGCCCACCACACGCCCGGCGACGGCCATCAGGCCGACCATCGAGGACTCACCCAGACGTAGGGACACGGACACCTCCCCCTTCAGGGGACGGCTCTTCTCGGGATGCCCGACCAGATCGTCGACGCGCAACACCAATTCGGGGGCCACAACACCTGCTCCGTGGTCGGTCCGGCCGTCAGACCGGGACGTCTGGCGCCTTGGGCCTGGCCTGGTGGAGCTCTTCGCGGGCGGTCTGAACACGGTCGGTGAGGACGGTGAGCAGCGCTTCCATCCTCTGGAGGCCCTTCTCGATCTCATCCTCGGCCTCGAGACGAAGGCGCCTCGCCTCGCCTTCCGCCCTGCGAACCAGGATGTTCGCCTCCTCCACCGCCTCGGAGCGGATGTTCGACTCCGATACCAGCTGGTCGGCTTCCTTGCGTGCCTTGTCGATGATCTCGCGCGCCTTCTCGTTGGTACGGGATATGAACGCCTCGCGCTCTCTCACCATCCAACGCGCCGCTCTCAGCTCGTCGGGGAGGCTGGCCCTCAGGCTCTCCAGCTTCCCGAGGAACTCATCGCGGTCAACCAGGGCGTTGGCGGACAGGGGGACCGCCTTCGCCTCGTGAAGGTGGACCATCAGGTCGTCGATGAGGTCGAGGATGTCGGAGGTCTCGGCGCGGACTGTGGCATCCACCACCACCTCCGCGGTGTCTTCGGTGTGTGTTTCCTGGGTCATTGCAACCGCTCCTTGAGTGCCTTTTCCACCACGTCGGGGACCAGACCGCTCACCGAGCCCCCGAGCCTTGCGACTTCCTTCACCAGCGACGACGAGACGAAACGTAGCTCCGGGCGGGTGACCACGAAGACCGTGTCCATGCCACTGAGGTGACGGTTCATCTGCGCCATCTGCGTCTCGTACTCGAAGTCGTCGGAGGTCCGGAGGCCCTTCACCACGACATCGGCGCCGATCTCCCCGACATGGTCGACGAGGAGCCCCTGGAAAGTGGTGACCTCAACCATGTCACCGTACATCTCGCCCAGCATCGCCACCCGCTCGGCAGCAGTGAAGAGCGGGGACTTCGAGGGGTTGTCGATCACCGCCACGACAACCCGTTCGAACATCCCCAAAGCGCGGTCGATCACGTCGACGTGCCCATTCGTGGGCGGGTCGAAACTACCCGGGCAGAGGGCCGTGGTCATGCTGGCTCATCGCTTCTCGTATCTGATGATTTTGGTATCTCCGTAGCGCTTTTCGGCGGCAACCCGCCATGTTTCGGGATGCGGGGGGTCCGGGTCGCCGTGACGGCGGGACACGACGACGGTGGCACCCGGCGCCAACATCCTGTCGAGGAGGATCAGCTCCTCCCCCATTCTGGACCCCGGGTGGTCCCAAGGAGGGTCCATGAACACCAGATCGAAACGGCCCTCACTCCTGGACAGGAAGGACCTCACCGTCCCGCGCTCGATCGTACCCCCGAGGCCGACGGCGCTGAGGTTGGTTGCAAGGGCCTGGAGGGCTCGGCGCCCGCTCTCGACGAACACCGCTGACGATGCACCCCGGGAGAGGGCTTCGAGGCCGAAGGAGCCCGAACCGGCGTAGAGATCACCCACTGCCGACCCGACGACAGTGTCGCCTAGGGAGGAGAACACAGCCTCGCGGACACGGTCTGTCGCTGGACGGGTGTCGCGGGTGTCCGGTGCCTTGATCCTCCGTCCCCGGGCGGTGCCCGCGATGATCCTCATCTCAACTCCGGAAGAGCCAGTCGACACGGTCTGCAAGGACCGCCCTGACCTCTTCCGCCAGGTCTTGATGTCTCTCCAATCCAGGATCGGCCCCCACCAGGCCGAAGGCGTCGCGCTGGGCAATCTTCAGCAACTCGAAGTCGCTGAAGATGTCGGCGATGCGGAGGTCTTTCATCCCCGACTGGCGATCGCCGAAAACTGTCCCGTAACCCCGGATCCTCAGATCCTCCTCGGCGAGCACGAACCCGTCGTTGGTGGCGACCATCGCCGCCAGACGCTGCTCGGAGTCCTCGCTCCCGGGTTCAGCCAGGAGGACGCACTCTCCCGGATGCTCGCCGCGGCCGACCCGGCCCCGGAGTTGGTGGAGCTGGCTCAGGCCGAACCGCCCGGCATCCTCGATCACCATCACGGTGGCGTTGGGAACGTCGATCCCGACTTCGATGACGGTTGTCGAAACCAGGACATCGACCTGGCCATCGCGGAAGGCGGACATCACCGCCTCCTTCTCCGTGGGCCTCATCTGGCCGTGGATGAGGCCCACGGCAAGGTCGGGGAACACTTGTGACAGTCGTTGGTGCTCGGCGGTGGCCGAAGCAGCCTCCACCTTCTCGCTGTCCTCGACGAGCGGGCACACCACGAATGCCTGCCGGCCCTGTGCCACCGCAGCGCGGATCCGATCCCAAGCCTCGACCTCCCTCTCCCGGGAGATGAGGGTCGTGGCGACCGGTGTCCGGCCAGGTGGCATCTCGTCGATGACCGACACCTCGAGGTCGCCGTAGAGGGTCATGGTGAGGGTCCTCGGTATCGGCGTGGCGGTCATGATGAGGAGGTCCGGTTCGAGGGTCCCTGCCTTGAGCCTGATCTCGCGCCTCTGCTCCACGCCGAAGCGGTGCTGCTCGTCGACCACCGCTATCCCCAGCCGTTGGAACCCGACCCCCTCCTGGATCAAGGCGTGGGTGCCGACCACCAAATCCACGCGTCCCTCCTCGATGTCCTCCAGTAGCTCGGGGCGGCGAAGCTTCCCGTCGTAGTTGGTGACCGCGTTCGACCTGGTCAGCAGGGCCAGTCGCACCGTCGGCCCATCAGATTCGAAGAGGGACCCGGAGCGGGCCGCCCCCGCTCCAAAGGTGTCCGGTGACAGCCCTGCTCCTGCCAGGAGCCTGGCCACCGCCAAGAAGTGCTGTTCAGCGAGGACTTCGGTGGGTGCCATGATCGCCGTCTGCCATCCTCCTTCCACCCCTTCGAGGAGGGCCGCCACCGCCACCACCGTCTTGCCCGACCCGACCTCACCCTGGAGCAGGCGGTGCATGGGGTCGGCCGACGCCAGATCAGAGCGGATCTCGTCGAGCACCCTCTGTTGTGCCCCGGTGAGCCTGAACGGAAGGGCGTCGAGCAGCTTCCGGGAGAGCGCCCCGTTCACCGAGTGGGGGATCCCGTCAGACTCGGCGATCCGTTTTGCTTTCGCCATGGCGAGGGCCAGCTCCAGGCGAAACAGCTCGTCGTACGCGAGACGGCGCCGTGCCTCGGCGGTGTCCTCCAGGGTGTCAGGGAAGTGGATGCAGTGGTAGGCCCGATCACGCTCCATCAACCCGTGCGCGGCGAGGAACACGGTCGGGACCGGGTCGGGTATGGGCTGTGAGCGCCCCAGAGCGGAGTGGATCCATCTCCGTATTTCCCCCCTCCCGATGTCCCCGACGACCGAATGGACCGGCACCACGCGCCCGGTGTTGAGGCTGTCACCCGCCCGGCCAAAGACCTGCAGATCGGGCACCTTCATCTGCCTCGCCCCCCTGAAACTCTCGACCTGGCCGGACAGGACCACCACCGAGCCCACCTCGAGCTGGTCGAGCCGGAACCGCTGGTTGAACCATCTCGCGCTGATCTGACCGGTGTCGTCGCCGATCGTCGCCTCGACGATGTGGAGGCTCCGGTTGCCCTGTCTCGTCTGCCAGTCACGCACCTCACGAACCTCACCGACCAGGGTCAACTCCTCCCCGATCGGGGCCTCGCCGATCGCAGCCTTCAGGGAGCGATCCACATAGCGATGGGGAATGTGATGCAGCAGGTCGGCCACCGTCTCGATACCGGCCCTCGACAGCATCCCCGCCTTCACCGCCCCTACCCCCTTCAACTCGGTGACCGGCACCTGTGTCAGCCTGGCGAGAGTTGCCATGGAGACACGGTAACGGGCGACTGTGCCTTCCCTCCGCGGACCGCTAGGATTCCGGGGCGGCCGGCTGAACGGCACGCCTTCCAGGGACCACACCATTCAGGAGCACCGAGATGTCCTACAGATGCGAGATCTGCGGCAAGGAGCCCAGCTTCGGCCGCACAGTCAGCTTCTCCCACAAGCGAAACAACCGTCGCTGGCTTCCCAACATCCAGAGGATCAGGGTCAAGCACGGTTCCAACACACGCCGTGCCCGTGTCTGCACCTCGTGCATCAGGGCGGGCAAGGTCGTCAAGGCCTAGTGGACCAGGGCGTCGTCAAGTCCTACGACCCGGTGACCGGGATCGGAATCGTGGTTCGCGAGTCCGATCGCGCCGAGGTGTTCCTCCGTCGCGGATCACTCGAAGGCTCTGTCTTCCGGATGATCCGACAGGGCCAACGCATCGTCTTCGAGACGGTCGAGGACGAGGGGCGCCACTTCGTCAGCCAGGCCCGACTCGGCCAAGAAGGCTACTGAGCATCCGCTCCCCGGGGCTCCCGGTCGCGTCCACCGATCACATCCACTAGTGTCGCCTGCCCTAGAGCGTTAGGAGGCTCACTTGGTCCAGGCGTATGTCCTGATACAGACGGAGGTCGGCAAGGCCGCCGTGGTCGCAGAAGAAGTGCGGCAGATCCCCGGCGTCGAATCCGCCGACGACGTCACCGGCCCCTATGACGTGATCGTCAAGGCAAGTGCCGAAGACGTCGACTCACTGGGCAAGCTCGTTGTTGCCCGCATCCAGGCAGTCGGCGGCATCACCCGCACCCTCACCTGCCCGGTAGTAAACCTGTAGAACCCCGACCCAAGACCTCGTTCTAACCGAGCTTCGAGGCTATAGCCCCCGCGCTCCTCAGCGCGGTGCCGTCGCTGCCCGCCGTCGAAAAGGTCCGTGGCTGGCTCGACCGGGCCTCAGCCAGCATGTCAGTGAAGAGTTGTTGACGCGACAGCGGCGGGTCGATCCACAGGTAGGCGGCCATCGACCCCGGGATGGTGTTCACCTCGTTCACGTAGAGCTCGGTCTCCGTGGCCAGGAAGTCGATCCTGGCCACACCCCGCAGACCAGCCGCCGAAGTCACCCTCAGGGCCAGCTCGTGGATTCTCCCCTTCAGGTCGTCGTCGATCTGTGCCGGCAACTGCCGGCCCCCGCTCACCTCGCCGCCCCACGCCAGGTATTTCTGGTCGTACGAGTAGATCCCGTCGTCGGCGGCCCTGGCCGGGGCCTCGATCGCCGACAACTCCACCTTCGGGTGGGTTCGGACCGCGAGTTGGAGGTCCCGACTGCCTCCCAGGAACGGCTCGACCACGGCACCGTTGTCGAAGTATCGGGAACGCGCCTTCAACGCGAGGACGGTTGACCAGTCGTCGGCCACCTCGATCCCGATCGAAGATCCTCCGAACCTCGGCTTGACGATGTATGGGCCGGGGAAGATCGGCTCGGCCTCGTCACCTACGGCCACCAGGGCCCTGGGAAGGCTGGGCAGACCGGCTGAGGCCATGGCCGCGCCGAAAGCGAGCTTGTCCATGCCCAGCGCCGAAGCCGCCTGCCCGGTTCCTGTGTAGCGCATCCCGACCAGGTCGAAGAGGCCCTGGACGGTCCCGTCCTCGCCAGGGCCCCCGTGACAGGCGATCACCACCGCATCGATCCCGAGTGGCCTCTTCTTCGAGATGAACCCGCGTCCCGGTTCGGCCTCGAGACTCAACTGGCGCGCCTTGCGCGGCACCCCGTCGGCGAAGTCGGCCGCCTCGAGGTCGGGCTCGACCAGGTGCCAGGTCCCGGTCTTCGCCCAATAGATCACCAACACATCTTCCAGAGCCCGGGCGACCTGGAGGCCGGTGAGGATCGAGATGTCGTGCTCGTCGGACGGGCCGCCGAAGAGGACTGCGGAACTGCTCATGTCACGGATAATGGTCGGGAAGATCGTTCTCGTAGAGGACCGCGCCCCCTGGGCCGAGGGCCGACCGGACCCAGGCGACCGCATCCTCTCTCTTTCCCATGACAGTAACCGCAGCCCGACCGTCGGCAGAACCCTGCTGAAGGGCCCGCCGGTTGGTCCTTCCTACGATCACGATGTCGTCCACGACCTTCGAGGCCTCGCTGGCAAACTGCTGATTCTCCCGGGACTGGATCTGGCCGAGCTCGATCATGCCTGGTGTCACCAGGACCTTTCGCCCCGGACCGGCGGCTCGAACCAGCGCCTGTAACGCTCGGCGAGCCCCGGCCGGGTTGGAGTTGAAGGTGTCGTCGATGACGGTGAACCCCCGGTCCGAGGTGGTGACCGTCAGCCGGTGGTCGGCCGAGGGGACACCGGGCACACGTCTGGCGATCTCATCAGCCGTCATACCCATGGCCAGGGCGACACCGACCGCCACGGCAAGATTCGACGGATAGGCCTCGGCAGGAACTTCGACGAGCGCTCGATCATCGATGAACAGCTGCCCATCGACCACCCGGACCCTTCCACGATCGCCGGTCCCCACCTCGACGATCTCCATCGTCTTCGACCTCTCCCCTGCGAGGAAGGCCAGCAAGGGATGGTCGACACAGATCACCCCGACCTCTGCCCGGTCGAGGATCTCCGACTTGGCCTCGACGATCCGCTCCTCGGTCTTGAATCGCTCCAGGTGGACCGGGCCGATCGACACCATGGCAGCAACCGTGGGCGTGATCCATGAGCAAAGGTCGGCTATCTCGCCCTTGCCGTAGGTGCCCATCTCTGCCACGAAGACCTGGGTGCCCGGCGTCAGGTTCTCGTTGATGGCGCGCGCCAACCCCATCCGGTTGTTGAAAGAAGCCGGACTGGCCACCACCCGCTTCGAGCCGGAGAGGAGGTGGGCGACGTAGCCCTTTGTAGTGGTCTTGCCGTATGACCCGGTGATCGCCACCACCTCGGGACCGATCGCCTTCAGCTTCCTCTCTGCCCGATCGACCCACTTGTTCCCCAGCTTGCGCTCGACCGGGGCCAGTGTGAGCAGCGCCAGGTCGATGACCTGAGGCAGGAGGATGAGCCCGGCAACACCGACCATCATCAGATTGGTCACCACTGCCACCAGGAAGATGGCCACGAGCAGGAGGCCGCTCAGCACGGCGAGGCGGACCAGGCGGGGGGTCCATGCCAGCTTCGAGGTCCGGCCACGCAGGCTCAAACCCACCGGGCCCGCAGCGATGGCCGCAGCCACCAGGATGCCAGGCCAGGGGGAATCGACCTGAATGGTGACGATCAGCAGGAAGAGCAAGAGGAACATCAGCAACCTGTTGGGCCCTCCGGTCTTGGCCCACCAGCGATCGCCGAACCTTCCGACCGACCCGGGAAGATAGTGCTCCCGCTGTGCCACTCGAAGCCATCGAAGACCGGCCGGGATCGAGGCAGCAAGTAATACGGCGAACAGAATCCCGCTCATCCGAGCAGGCCTTCGACCACGCGACGCAGCTCGCCGGGAGCCTCCAGGGGAACGTGGTGCCCTATCCCCTCGAGGACCTCACGTTCGGAGATCAGCCCGGCACTCTCCCTCATGGCGATGGCCCGATCGGCGACACTCACCGGCACCTCGGAGTCCTCGGCTCCCCAGAGAAATGTGATCCGGTTGGGGATGGCGGCCAACTCGTCCTCGTAGCTCTCGTTTATCACCTTCACCAGGATGTCCCGCATCACCCCCGACGCCGCCCCGTAGTCGGCCGAGCCCCGCTTCCGCCTCTCCCTCTCGAGGCGCTCGTCGGAGAGCACACCGACCCTGTTCAGGAACCGAATGACCCTGTAGCCGAACGACGGCCTGCCCGCCCGAGAGTTCCGGACGACAGGGACACCTGTGAGCACCATCGGGCCCACACGCTCGGGGTTCCGGGCCGCAAGGGCCACGGCCACCCTCCCGCCGAAGGAGTGACCGACCAGGACCGGGGGCCCATCGAACTCGCCGAGAGCTGAGGCGACGATCTCGGCGTAGCCTTCCGCTCCGATCACCCCCTCGGGCATGGGGGACGCCCCGAACCCGGGAAGGTCCAGGGCCAGGGCGGGGAGACCATGGAGGCTGCGTCTGAAATCGGAGCCGCGCCGGCCCCAACCGTGGAGGGCAAGGATGCGGGGGGGCCCTTCGCCGAAGACCTCGGCGAAGAGTGCACCGTCTGAGACTGACCTCAATGCCAAGATCTTTCCTCGATAAGACCGGGAGAAGAGCCGAGAATAAACCAGCAAGCCATGAATCCCATGACCACCGAGACGAAACAGCCGACGATCAACGAGGCGATGGCCCGATTCCGGTCCTCTCTGCTGCGCCGCGCCTCGGCGGTGGCCTGGGTGATCCTCATCCTGGTCGGGGCCCAGGCGGTGAGGGTGGAGGTCTTCGCCTCGTCGGAGTTCTACGTCCCGATGGCTGTCCTGGCATCCCTCCTCATCGTCTCCACAGCAACCCGCTGGGACAAACTCATGGCCACCGGCTGGGGGCCGTGGGCGGCCTCCGGCTGGCTACTCATCCTCATCACCGGGGTCACCGCCCTCGGGTCGATAGCGGAGCTGAACCCGACAGCGCTCCCCGTCCTCTACGGGTTGGCCGCGGTGTCCGGTCTGCTCCTGGTGTGGTGGGCCCACGTCCTGGTCACCTGGGTGATCGGAGGAGCCATCGCATATCTTGCGGTGGTGGCCGGCCAGGCCGACGCGGTCACAGACGTGGTGGCCGCCCTGATCACGGTGTTCGCCGTGGCCGGGGCCACCGCCATCGTCGGATGGGAGTTCGCCCGGGAGGCGGTCGTCTCGATCGGACGGGAGACCAAGCTGGAGCAGCAGAGGCTCGACTTCGAGCGTCTCTACGCGGTCAGCGCCACCCTGGCACGGGCCGAGTCCCTGGCCGAGATCGTGCCCCACCTGATCGGGACCATCTGCAAATACCTCGACGCACAGGTCGGTGTCGTGCTGCTCAACGACCCCAATCTCAACCGCCTCACCATGATGAGTCCGATTTGGGTCAACGGCTACCCGCTCGACACCGAGCCGATCACTGTCGACATCGACAACCCCAGCGTGGTCGCCCAGACCTATCGGGCCGCCAAGCCCTTCTACGTCAGACGGATCGACGAGCACTCCGACTCCCACATCCTCCTCCGGGAGCTGGGCCTGAAGCAGGCCCTGGTCGCCCCGCTGAAAGTGGAGGCGATGCGGGTCGGCGTGATCGTCATCGGCGACCCCTACGACGGCGATTTCAGCGAGGAGCAGCTCGAGCAGCTCGGCTCGCTGGCGGCCCCAGCCGGGTTGGTGCTCAGCCAGATCGGCCGGTACGAAGCCCAGGCAGAGATGACCCGTAGGTTGGAGGAGGTGGCCCAGATGAAGACCGACTTCGTGTCCACGGTGTCCCACGAGCTACGCAGCCCGCTCACCTCGATCATTGGCTCGCTCGACACGGTCAACAGGCCCGAGCTCGCCCCCACCGAGCCCACATCCCAGGAGCTCCTCATGAGTGCACGGCGCCAGGCAGGACGTTTGCAGAGGCTGATCGAGGACCTGCTCGTAGTTTCCCGGATCGACCGGGGAGCGATACCCGTCGACATCGAGCCGATCCTCCTCCTCGAGATCTGCGAGGAGGTCAACCGGGTGGTCTCGGTCGAGCCGACGATCACCATCCAGCCGCGCGACACCGTGGTCGAAGCCGACCGCGATCACCTCTCGCGCATCCTCATCAACCTCGTCGAGAACGCCGCCAAGTACGCTCCCGACAGCCCTATCGAGCTGTTCGGGTGGCAGCGCGGGACCCGCGGCTTCATCGCGGTCGTGGACCACGGTCCCGGGATCCCCGAGGAGGACCGCGACCGGGTCTTCGAGCGTTTCACCCAGCTCGACCAGTCCGACACCCGATCACGTGGCGGCACCGGTCTGGGGCTCTCCATCGTCAAGAGCCTGACCGAGGTGATGCAGGGCTCGGTCAGGATCGAGACCACGGACGGAGGGGGCGCCACCTTCGTGGTCGAGCTGCCGCTCTCCACCCGGGTCAGCGCTTGACGGTCCTGCCCCGACCCGCGCCTACTCCTTCGCCGGGCCGGCGGCCACGGCGTGGAAACCACCGTCGACGTGGACGATCTCGCCCGTGGTCATCTTCGCCCAGTCGCTGAGAAGAACGCAGACCATCCGCGCCACCGGGTCCGGGTCGGTGGTGTCCCATGGGAGAGGCGAGCGCTCGCTCCACACCTCGTCGAACCGCTCGAACCCGGGTATCGACTTCGCCGCCACCGTTCCCAACGGGCCGGCTGAAACCGCATTGACCCGGATTGCGTGCTCGCCGAGGTCGCGGGCCAGGTAGCGGGTGACGCTCTGGAGGGCGGACTTGGCCACTCCCATCCAGTCGTAGGCCGGCCAGGCCTGGGAATTGTCGAAGTCCATGGCCACCAACGCACCGCCCCCTGCCTCCTTCATTAGAGGGAGGAGGGCCACTGCCAGGGTCTTGTATGAGAATGCCGAAGTGACGAAGGCCGTCTGCGCCGACTCGACCGGGGTGTTCAGGAAGTTCCCGCCGAGGGCATCGCCGGGAGCGAAAGCGATGGCATGGAGGGCACCATCCACCTTCCCCCAGCGCTCTGTCAGATCGGCCACCATGGCTTCTACATGGGCAGGGTCGTTGATATCGAGCTCTATCACGTCGCAGGCCTCGGGAAGGCGCTGGACCGACCGCTCTGTCAGCCGGAGCCCCCGGCCGAAGCCGGTCACCACGATCTCGGCCCCCTCCTCCTGAGCGATCCGGGCGGTGTGCCACGCGATCGAGTCATCCGTGAGGACCCCGGTTATGACCAGTTTCTTGGCGTCGAGCAACATCAGAAGCTTCCTCCAAACGCTGTTATACCCCGAATCCCGAGGCCCATGACGAACAAGAGGAGGAGTCCGTAAGAGAGCGCCGGTCGTCGGCGGAACTGGGCGCGGTAGATGTAGGCGAACACGAAGGTCACCGATATGACGATCCCGTAGAAGACGTGCTGGTTTCCAGGATCCACCCCGTTGACGGACATTACCCACACCCCGATGATCACCTGGAGCATCATCCCGACGATCGCCACGCCGACGGCCCAGAAGAACGGCCTGGGCACCGTCTCCCGTCTGACCATGAGCAAGCCCCAGAGACCCACGACGCCGCAGAATCCGGCGATGACCCAGCCGAACGTTTGATGGATTGCACTCACGGCGGTGAGCTTAGGACGGTCTAGCGTGGCCCCATGGCTCGGATCGTGGTCATCGGGACCTCGGGCACAGGGAAGTCGACCCTGGCCCGGAGGATCGGCGAGATGCTGGACCTCCCGGTCGTCGAGATGGACGCTCTTCACCACATGCCCGGTTGGCAAGAGCGACCCGAGGACGAGTTCCGACAGATGATCATCGAAGCCACCAAGGGACCCAGGTGGGTGGTCGATGGCAACTACTC
This sequence comes from uncultured Acidimicrobiaceae bacterium, assembly GCA_964454615.1. Classification (GTDB taxonomy): domain Bacteria; phylum Actinomycetota; class Acidimicrobiia; order Spongiisociales; family ZC4RG35; genus ZC4RG35. Next base: position 54,632 of record CAYVTP010000002.1, read on the forward strand.
CAAGAGCCGCGACGTGGTTTGGCCGAGAGCCCAGATGGTGATCTGGCTCGACTATCCCCGTTGGCGAACCATGAGCCGGGTCATACGCCGCACCGTCCGCAGAGTGATCTCCCGCGAGGAGCTGTGGCATGGCAACAGGGAGCCCCTGAGCAATCTCTGGAGCCTCGACCCCGAGAAGTCGATCATCGCCTGGGCGTGGACCACGCACGCTTCCCGCCGACAGCGCTACGAGAGGATGCTCGAGGATCCCCGCTGGTCCCACATCGACTTCCGAAGGGTGAGGCGACCCGGTGATTTGCCCATGGTCCTGGCGGAGCTCGGGTCATGGGCCGGGGACGATGCGGAACCCCCCGACGACGCCCGGGCGTTCAAGGGCTGATGAGAGGCCTCCTACCGACACTCTCGACGGTGGTCATGTTGGCTGCCTGTGGGCCCACGGGCGGAGACATCACGACCACGACGAACACCACGGCTGCTCCTTCGGCCACAACGACGACCCTCCAGCCGGAGGACTTCGCAGCCAGGGCGACTCCGATCCTGACCGACCGCAACGTTGCAGAGCTCGAGGACGGCCTCTACATCGGGTACATCACGGCCATCTCCACCGAAGGGCTCACCGGGGGCCCCGAGATCCAGTTCGACCTCGGCGTGTGGTTCGACGGCGACGAGGCGGATGCAATGGCTGCCGAGGACGGCGAGGAGTCACCGCGACCCAACGGGTACTACATACGGAACCTCGATCCGTCCCATCTGCTCATCGAGGTGAGCTCAACGGTCCGGGTCTCGTCGATCTGGTACTTCTACCACGAGTCCGAGTTGGAGCGCCGCCCGGTGGGTTTCGCCGAGATCGTTGCTGCCATGAACCCTCCCATCGACGACACCGGGGCGATCCTGCGGGCAAGCCCGTGGTGGATCACAATCACAGATGGGCGGGTGGTGGCCATCGACGAGCAATACATACCCTGAGCGCAGCGTTCTGTTCGCGTATTCGGCCAGATATGGCCGTCCGATCCTAAGGATCGAGATTCAGGGGGATGTCTCGGCCTCCATCAACAGGTCCGAGTACTGGTCGCGGACGACTTTCTTGTCGAATTTGCCGGTGCCGGTCTTGGGGATCTCGTCGACGAATACGACGCGGTCGGGGAGCCACCATTTGGCGACCCGGCTGCGGAGATGCTCCATCAGGTCCTCCTCGGAGACCTCCGAGGCCTTGACCACGAAGGCCGCCGGCCGCTCCTGCCACTTGAGGTGCTTGAGGCCGACCACCGTCGCCTCTGCCACCGCGGGATGGGACATCAGGGCGTTCTCCAGGTCGAGCGACGAGATCCACTCACCCCCCGACTTGATGACGTCCTTGGCGCGGTCGGTGATCTTGATGTAGCCCTCGGGGGTGATCTTGCAGACGTCCCCGGTGCGCAGCCAGCCGTCCTCGAAAGAGAGATGGCTCCGGTCGTCCCGGTAGTACTCGGCCGCAATCCAGGGCCCACGGATGAGGAGCTCTCCGAACGCCTCACCGTCATGGGGGAGCTCCTCGCCCACCTCGTCCACGATCTTGACCTGCAGGCCCATCACCGGGATCCCCGCCGTCTCCAGCCGGTCGAGCTGGTCCTCCAGGTCCCACTCCTCCATGTGCGGCTTGAGAATCGAGGTGGAGGCAACCGGATTGGTCTCGGTCATCCCCCAACCCTGGACCACGCGGATGCCCCGCTCCCGGGCGAACCACTCGATCAGCGCCCGGGGCACGGCCGAACCTCCGCAGAGGAACGCCCTCATCGCCGACATGTCGGCCTCTGGGTGGGCCTCGAGATACTGCCTGACCCCCAGCCACACCGTCGGCACCCCGGCGCTGAAGGTCACCCTCTCGTCGAGGAACAGCCTGACAAGGCCCTCCGGTGACAGGTCCGGTCCCGGGTAGGTCAACTTGGCGCCCCTCGCCACCGCCATGAATGGATACCCCCAGGCGGCGGCGTGGAACATGGGGACCACGGGGAGGATGTTGTCTGTGGGCTCGACCGGGAAGTTGGCCAGATTGCTCACCGTGTGCAGGTACGTCGACCTCTGCGTGTAGGCGACACCTTTGGGATTACCGGTGGTGCCCGACGTGTAGCACAGCATCATCGGGGACCGCTCGTCGAGGTCGGGCCATCCGCCATGCTCCGGCTGATCGGCGATCAGGTCCTCATATGCGATCGAACCGGGCAGGGCGTCGCTGGCCTCCGCCCCGGTTACGACCCAGTGCTCCACGCTCTCGAGGCGGTCGGCGAGAGGGGCTATGAGGGAGACCAGGTCGGGGTCGACGAACATCACCTTGTCGCCGGCGTGATTGGCGATGTAGGCGATCTGGTCGGCGAAAAGCCTCAGATTGATGGTGTGGCATATCCGGCCGGTGTTGGCCGTCGCCCAGTAGAGCTCGTGGTGTCTCTGGTTGTTCCAGGCGAAGGTCCCTACCGCCTGGCCGGTCTCCACCCCGAGCGAGCCCAACGCAGTCGCTAGTTTCCGTACCCGGGCGTCAGTCTCTCCGTAGGTTGCCCTGGAACGGGACAGGTCCGATTCCACGGACACGATCTCCTGGTCGGGATGGATCCACACCGCGTGGTCGTACAGGGTCGAGAGCAACAGCGGGAAGTCCTGCATGTGCGGCTGGTGGGGTTGAGATGTCATGGCGTCGAGACTACCGGGCGGACAGCCAGGTAGTCCGTCCGAACACCGGCGAGACGAACGTCCCCGAAACGCGAGAAACCCCGAGGGAGCCGGGGCCGGAGCCTCAACCCTCTCGGGGTTCTCTATCCGATCTTCGTCGGGCCGGGGACCCAACCAAGACCGGGACTCGCCACCGACCGAAGTCGTCGGCGAGAGCGATCCGAAGATCGCCTCTTCCCGTCTCCGGGAAGGGATGCGGGCCTTGCGGCTCGCAAACCGTCAGTCCGTTCGACGATCCCGAAGGATCCCCGCCCGTTCTGGCGGAGTCCGTTTCGCTCCCGGTTGCCCGGGGTCGATCCGGCTGGTCCTTCCGCACGGTCTCCCGTGCTTCCGGTCCGATCCGTCCTGGCAGTTTCCCGCCGATCCGGACCCGCCGCCGGGTTTCCCCTTCGGCGTGGCCGGAAAGGTAGACCACACTCAACTAGCGCACAAGTCGGATCGCTCATTGTTTTTCGCGCTCTTGGATCAGCCCTGGTCAGCCAGGCGATTCACGTGCTCTGAGTGCCCGGTTAACGTCGGTTCATGCCGATCCAAGGAACTTATCTGCCCAGCCCGTCCGAGTGGGCGCGAAACCAGGCCGAGCTGTACGAGCGATCCGGGGGCACCGAAGGCACCACCCTCAAGGGCCAACCGGTCGTGATCCTCACCACCATCGGAGCCAGGACCGGGGGTCTGCGCAAGACCCCGTTGATGCGCGTCGAGCACGGAGGCGAGTACGCGGTTGTGGCCTCGCGAGGAGGCGCTCCCGACCACCCCCAGTGGTACTTCAACCTGAAGGCCAACCCACATGTCGAGGTCCAGGACGGCCCCCACAGGGCCGACTTCACCGCGCGCGAGGTCTTCGGCGAAGAACGCAACGTGTGGTGGGCCAGAGCGACCGAGGTGTGGCCGGCATACGATGACTACCAGGCCAAGACCGATCGCCGGATTCCCGTCTTCGTGCTCAGCCCCGGCGCACCATGAGGCCCACCTCCTGACGCGAGAAACCCCGAGGGAGCTTCGGCCGAAACCTCGGCCCTCTCGGGGCTCTCAGTGCCGTCACGCCGGGAAAGCGGGCCCCCGGTCGTGTCGGCGGTCGGAGGGGCCTGAGCCCTTCCGAACCGTCTCGGGGTTGCCCCCGAATCGGCAATGGGAACGTATGCCGCCCCCGCCACACCCGTCAAGGAGAATCCGACCATTGTTTTCGCGTCCTTTCACCTCTTTTCGCGATGGCTGCTTTTCGCGATGGCTGCCGCGGTTGAGAATCCGTCGGTGGGGGTTTCTATGATCGCCACTATGTCGACAGACGCCACCACCGGGCTGGAACCGCTGCGGACACTGTCTCCGAGCCGGGCAGGCGACTTCAAGACCTGCCCCCAGCTGTTCAAGTTCCGGGCGGTAGACAGGATCCCGGAGCCGACTTCACCCCAGCAGGCGCGCGGGACGACCGCCCACCTGGCGCTACAGCGCCTGTTCGACCATCCAGTCGACGATCGGAGGCCCGAGCTTCTGTTCGACCTGTTCCGCCAGGCGTGGACCGAGATCCGGGGAGCCGAGGAGTTCTCGGGGCTATTCGAGACGGTCGACGAGGAACGCCAATGGGGGATCGAGTCCCTCGACCTCCTCGCCAACTACTTCAGCATCGAGGACCCCTCCAAATTCGATCCAGAGGATCGAGAGCTCGACCTCCTGGAGGAGATGGACGGCATAACCATCCGGGGGATCCTCGACCGCATCGACCGCGCCGACGACGGCCGGCTGGTCATCACGGACTACAAGACGGGGAAGGCGCCGCCCGAGCAGTACGCCCTGTCCGCCTTCTTCGCGCTGAAGATCTATGCCCTCCTCATCCGCAACCGGACCGGCGAGACCCCTGCCGAGGTTCGACTGCTCTACCTGAACGGGCCCACCCTCTACAGGCTGCCCGTGAACGACCAGCAGCTCGACGCCATGGACAGCCAGCTGAGGGCCCTCTGGGCGGCCATCGACAGGGCGCTGCAGACGGAGAACTTCCCGCCCCGGCCGGGGGCGCTGTGCGACTGGTGCTCCTACAAGCCGATGTGCCCGGCGTGGGCTACGGAAACACCCCCCTGACCAGCTTGGCATCAGCCACCCGCCGGATCCCCTTGACCAGGGCCGCGGTCCTCATGTCGACGTCCTCGGCGATGGCGATGGAGTGGACCTCGTCGAATGCTCGGGTCATGATCTCCCGGAGCCGGGCGACCACCTCGTTCTCGGTCCAGAAGTACTTCTGGACGTCCTGCACCCACTCGAAGTAGGACACCGTCACGCCTCCGGCGTTGGCCAGGATGTCGGGGACGATGAACACCCCACGCTCCCGAAGCATGTCATCCGCCTCCAGGGTGGTCGGGTTGTTGGCCCCCTCGATGACCACCTTCGCCTTCACGTCTTCGGCGTTGTCCTTGGTGATCACACCCTGGATCGCCGCCGGCACCAGGATGTCCACATCGAGGCCGAAGACGGCATCGGCGGCGAGGTGGTCGGCGTCGGGGTACCCCTCGAGCACCTTGTTCTGCTCCACCCACTTCTCGAGGGCCTCGACGTCCAACCCGTCGGGGTTGTACACCGAGCCGGAGATGTCGGAGACCGCCACCACCGTCAGGCCCATCTGGTGCCCGGCCACTGCCGCGTAGAGGCCCACGTTGCCGAATCCGTGGATCGCCACCGTTGCTCTCTCCGGGTCGAGGTCGGCCATGCGGGCGGCCTGGGGCACCAGGAACATCAGTCCCCTTCCGGTCGCCTCCCGCCGGGCGATGCTTCCACCCAGGGCCGGGGGCTTGCCGGTGACCACCGCGGGCACAGCGTGCCCCACGTGTTGTGAGTAGGTGTCCATCAGCCAGGCCATGACCTGCTCGTTGGTGCCCAGATCGGGAGCCGGAATGTCGGTCTCGGGACCGATGACGTTGATTATCTCCATGGTGTAACGGCGGGTCACCCGCTGGAGCTCGGACCTGGACAGCTGGTGGGGGTCGATGCGGACCCCGCCCTTTGCACCGCCGAACGGGACGCCGACGATGGCGCACTTCCACGTCATCAACATCGCCAGGGCGGTGACCTCACCGAGATCCACGTCGGGGGCGTAGCGAATCCCACCCTTGGTGGGCCCCATGGTGGTCAGGTGCTGCACCCGATACCCGAAGATGGTCTCCACCTTGGTGTAGTCGTCCCGTCGAAACGGGAAGCTGACAATGGTCGACTTCTGTGGGACCCGGAGCCGGTCGGCCACGTTCGAGTCGAGCCCGATCAGACTGGCAACACGGTCGAACTGGCCGACCGCCTCGTGATACATGGGTGAGTCGTACTCGTTGCCTACGTTCAAGGGTCTCCTCCTTCTGCTGCATCCTATTGACCGTCTCGCAGAAATCACCGACTCCCAAACGTGTCACACCCGGGCCCTAGGTTTGCCGGTATGAGCATCGACACATCCTCCGGCCAGACAGAGCCCGGCGCGTTCACCGATCCGGAGGCCTACCTGGCGCAGTTCGGCACTTCGGCCGCTCTCGTTGCCGCCGGCAACGTGTTGTCGCAGGCCGCCTGAGCCCTACGATCGGGTGGTGAGCCTCTCAGATTGGCGCGTGGCCCCGGGCGACTGGCCCGCGGCCATCGCCGAGACTGATGGCCACCAGATGGTGGTGGCGGGACCGGGCACAGGGAAGACCGAGTTCCTTGTCAGGCGGGTGGCCCACATCCTCCAGTCCGGACTGGCTCGCCGCGAGCAGATCGTGGTCCTCTGCTTCTCCCGAAGAGCCGCTGCCTCCCTTCGTTCCAGGGTCGATGAGGCAGCCGGACGGGCCGGTGTCCCCATCGACGTGTCCACCTTCCATTCGCTGGCCCTGCGACTCAACGAGGAGCTGGCCGGCGACCGCGCTCCGGTCCCCCTGACCACACCGGAGCAGGTGAAGCTGGTGGCTTCGGTCCTGATAGAGGAAGACCCCGATGACTGGCCGGTCACCTACCGGGGCATCCTCGACTCCGCCGCCTTCGCCGGAGAGGTGGCCGACTTCCTGATGAGGTGCTCCGAGCGGCTGCTATCACCCGGCGCGCTGGCCGCTATGGCCGAGACCCGCTCAGACTGGAGGGCACTCCCCGCCCTCTATCGCCGTTATCTCCAACGGCTGAAGAGCGCCGGGCGGACCGACTACGCGGTGCTCATCGGTGACGCGGTCGCCGCCCTGGGAGGCGACGACGGTGAGGAGATCGCCTCCCGATACCAGTACGTACTGGTCGACGAGTACCAGGACACCACGCCGGCACAGGCAGAGATGGCCCGCCTCCTGGCCACGGCCCACGGCAACCTGACTGTCGCCGGCGACCCCTATCAGTCGATCTACTCGTTCAGGGGGGCCGAGCTGAGGAACATCGCCGGGTTCGGCGAGGCAAACCCCGGGGCGCGCAGGATCGTACTCACCGAGAGCTTCCGGGTCCCCGAGGAGATCATGACCGCCGCCCTCCGCGTGGTCTCCAGCGGCGACCTCCCCGGTGCTGCCGGCCCGGTCACGCCCGCCGGTCATGCCGGTCGGAGCGAAGCCTACATCTTCGACCAGGAGACCGCCGAGGCCGAGTGGATAGCCGAGCAGGTAGACCACGCCATCGTCGTCGAGGGCATCGAACCGTCGAGCATCGCGGTCCTGGTCCGGTCCAAGAAGGAGCTCATCACCGAGCTGTCACGGGCACTCGACCGACGCCGGATCCCCCACGACCCTCCCCAATCCAGACTGGTCGACCATCCCGCAGTCTCCCTGCTCAGAGATCTGGTCACCGCTTCCGTGGCAGGCCGCTCGTTGCGATCGGCCAGCGCCAACGAGGCGGCCGCCGCCGACCAGGCCATGAGGAGGGTGCTCCTCGGCCCAACGCTGGCACTTGGGCTCGGGGAGGAGAGAGCACTGCTCCGGGCCAGGCGCCGGACGTGGGAGCCCTGGTCACGGATCGTCGAGGAGCGACTCCCGGAGCATCCCGGCTTGGCAGGGCTCCTCCAAAACCCCCACTGGGCTACCGACATACCAGCCGCTGACGGCTTCTGGCACCTCTGGACCCACTTCGACGGTGTCGAGGCGATGGTCTCCGACCCCGACCGCGCCGGCTGGCGACGGGCCTGGGCCGCCTTCGCCCAGAGCCTCGACCGGCAGGCCGAACGCGACCCTTCCATAGCCCTCGCCGCCTACTTCGAGCTCACCGACGACGAGGACTTCGAGGCCGAACCGATGCTCTCCATGGGCCTCGACCAGAACCGGGTGGCCCTGACCACCCTCCATCAGGCGAAAGGGCTCGAGTTCGACCTGGTCTTCATCGCCAACGCCTCCGAGGGAGTGTTCCCCGATCTGAGACGGGGACGTCGAATGCTCCGCCCCGAGCTGCTCTCGCCGGAGCGAACCACCGACCCCCACGCCCAACACACCTTCCAGGTGCAGGAGGAGATGCGACTTGCCTACACCGCCATGACCCGGGCCCGCCAGCGGGTGGTGTGGACGTCGACTTCGGCAGGTGTCGACCAGGGAGAGAAGAGACCGTCGCGATTTCTCCTCGCCGCAGCCGGGAGGTCCCTGGATGAGCTCGGTTCCCCGGAAGAGGCGGAGCGCGACCCGGTCACCATCCTCGAGGCCGAGACCATGCTGAGGCGCTGGATGCTCGACCCCTTCGCTCCCAAGGTGAAGCGATTCGCCGCCGCCACCCTGCTCGCCCGCCACGCCGGCAAGTGGTGGGACCCGGCCCGATTCCCCGGTGTAGCCACGGCAGGCCCGGACTCCCCGCTTCTCTACGAGCAGTTCACCCTCTCCCCCAGCCAGGCCGAGGCCTATGCCACCTGCCCCCGCAAGTACGCCCTGGAGCGGAGGCTTCGGATCGGGGGGCTCGAGTCTCCCTACATGCAGTCGGGAACCCTGTTCCACGAGACCATGGAGCGAGCCGAAAGCGAGGTCATCGGCACCGGGAAGAGACACAACACGCTGGAACGGGCCCTCGAGATCCTCGACGAGGTATTCGCCGAGCAGGCCGACTTCGGGACCGACCCACTCAACCAGGCCCACAAGGAGCGACTCGCCAAGGCCGTCCGCCACCTGTACACCAACTGGCCCGGCAAGGGTCCTCCTCTGGTAGTGGAGCACCATGTCGAGAAAGTCGTCGCCGGAGTGCGATGGCAGGGAGTCATCGACCGCGTCGAAGAGCGGGAAGAGGGTGTCGCGGTGGTCGACTACAAGACATCCGGGACGGCTCCCAAGATCGACGACGTAGCCGTGTCGCTGCAGCTCGCCTTCTACTCCTCGGCGTGGGACGGCCCGGGCAAAGTGGTCAACGCCTCTTTCTGGTACCCACGCACGGTTGCCAAGAGCGTCACGACGCGAGATCTCGACCTGTTCCGGATCCCGGAGGTCCTGGGACAGATGGAGGCCATCACCGAGGCAGTCACTCAGGAAGACTGGTCCCCCCAGGTGGGTAACCACTGTGGGAAGTGCGACTTCCGCACCTCGTGCCCGGCGTGGCCCGAAGGCCAGGGGGCGTTCCTCCCATGAGCCAGGAGCTGATCCCCTCGCCGGAGCAACAGGAGATCCTCGACCTGGGGCTGACCTCCATCAAGGTGCGGGCCGGAGCGGGCACCGGCAAGACCACCACCGTCGCCATGGCGCTCGCCAACCTGATCTCCGATCACGGGATCGAGCCCGAGGCGGTCCTCGGCATCACTTTCACCAACAAGGCGGCAGCCGAGCTCGCCGACCGGGTCAAGGGAATGGTGGGCGGCGACGACCCCGGGCGGCAGGCCGAAGTGCACACCTACCACGGGTTCGCGGCCCAGGTCCTGTCCGAGTTCGGTTCCCTGGCGGGGGTAGACCGCCGGCTCCGGATCATCACCCCCACCTTCGCCCGCCAGCTCCTCGCCGACACCTTCTACCAGGGGACCTACCAGCACATCGACATCACCTGGGCAGGGAACATCGCGCGGATACTCCAGCTCGGTGACCGGCTTGGAGACCACCTGAGGGGCCCTCAGGACATCCTCGACCTGGAGGTGACCGACGAGACCGGGGCAGCGCGGGCGGAGATGGCCGGGATCCTGGGCCGATACGCCGACCACAAGCGACGGCTGGGAGTGGTTGACTACTCCGACCTGATCATCCTGGCGACCCGGGTGGTCAGCGACCATCCGGGGCTGGCCAAGACAATCCGCGACCGATACCGGGTGGTGGTCCTCGACGAGTACCAGGACACCAACCCCGCCCAGAGGGTCCTCCTCACAACCATCTTCGGTAACGGCTTCCCGGTGATCGGAGTCGGCGACGAAGACCAGACCATCTACGAGTGGAGGGGGGCCTCGGCCGAGAACTTCGAACTGTTCGCCGAGCACTTCCCCACACCCGAAGGGGCCCCGGCACATCTCCGTGGCCTGACCCTGAATCGGCGCTCGACCCAGCCGATACTCGACATCGCCAACCAGGTGAGGGCCATGGCCACGGAAGGCGCCGAGCCGTTGAAATCAGCCGCCGCAGACGACACCGGCACCGAGATCCTCACCTTCTGGGCAGCCGATGCCGTGGACGAGGCCGAGTGGATCGCCGGCCACTTCGAGAGACTCCACGACCAGGGGGTCAAGTGGGAGGACATGGCCGTCCTGTTCCGGAAGAACCGGCACTTCCCGCTGGTGGTCGAGACCCTGGGACGTCACGACATCCCCGTCGAAGTGGCCAACGTGGGAGGCCTCCTCGCCGTGCCCGAGGTGGCCGACCTGGTCGCCTGGCTCCGGGTGATCGAGCGCCCGGGAGACTCCGCCGCCCTCGCCCAGATCCTCTTCGGGAGCCGATATCGCCTGGGCATGGCCGACCTCCTGCCGCTGGTCCGTCGAGCCAACCTGCGACGACCCGGCAAGCCCGACAGTGAGGACCCGGACACCTTGACCATCGTCGAGACCCTCGACGAGCTGGAAGCGGTCGAACTCCTCCGCCCGGAGGCCGGCCAGGCACTGCACCACTTCCACGAGGTCTACCGCCGCGCCGTGGTCGAGTCGCAGGGTTTGAGCCTGGTCGAGGTATGCCGGCTGATCCTCGACATGACCGGGGCCTGGCGCGACATCGAAGCCCTGCCGACCAACCAGAGGCTGACGGCCCGCCTCAACCTGTACCGCCTCCTGGACCTGACAGAGGAGTGGACCCCGCTGCGCGGGAAGCCGTCGGTGGGCGCATTCCTCGACTACTTGTCGATCATGTACGAAGAGACCAGTGAGGACCTCGATGCCGCCCGCCTCTCCGGCGCCGACGCGGTCACACTGGTGACCGTCCACCGGGCCAAAGGGCTGGAGTGGGAGAACGTGGCGATACCGGCCCTCACCCAAGGGGACTTCCCGACCACCGGTGCAGTGTTGGAGGACCCGATCGACAAGCCGTACTTCGTTCCCACCAACCTCCGGATCGACCGTGTCATGTCGGGCCTCCCCGAATCCGAGGGCCATCGGAAGGACTTCGCCAGGCAGAGGAGCCTGAGACAGGAGTGGCGGATCGGCTACGTGGCGGTTACCAGGGCCGGGCGGCGCCTGTTCGCCTCGGGGGCGCAGTGGTATGGGCTCCCCGAACCGCCCAAGACAGCCAAGGCCCCGTCGGAACTGTGGACGCTCATCGACGACCACCCCGCCTCTGTTCGCGACGGCTGGGCCGAGCCGATCGAGCGACCCCGCATCCTGGGATCCTTCTACAGCGCTCCCACACCCGACCCGGTCTTCGCCAACGGGTGGGACAATGCCCTTCGAATGGCCATCGAGGACCCCGACAGCGTTGGCAGGCTCGCCGATGCGGCCGGAATCGCCGACGAGCACAACCAGCTGGTAGAGGAGACCGAGGCCCGACTGTTCGCTCTTGCCGGCCCCGGGTTGCAGGCGGGAGACACCAGCGAGCAGACGGTATCGGTGACCGGCCTGGTCACCTATGCCCAGTGTCCCAAGCGCTACTACTGGACCGACGTCGACCCACTCCCCCGGCGACGCAACCCGGCAGCGATGAGAGGGACCGACGTCCACCGCCGCATCGAACTGCACCAGAGGGGCCAGGCCCCCCTCGACCTGGTCGAGGAGGGCCTCTACGACATCTCCGGTGACGAGGGCAACGACGCCCACGCCGACACCGGGCCGCCGGCATTCGAGGTCTACCTGGGATCGAGGTTCGCCGAGCGCAACGCTGCCCTCGTCGAGGCGCCCTTCTCTCTGCAGCTCGAGAGCGGGTATCGGGTCAGAGGCCGCATCGACGCCATCTACGCCGAAGAGGACCGATGGGAGATCGTCGATTTCAAGAGCGGACGGGTCAGCGACGACCCGACCCGGGTGGTGCAGCTCCAGGCTTATGCCGTGGCCGCCACCGATCTCGACTTCGGGATCACCAGGCCGGCGCAGCTCGACGTGACCTTCTCCTACCTCGGAGGCGGTGGCGGGGAGGTGACCTACCGCGCCGACCAGGAGTGGGTGGAAGGTGCCCGGTACAACCTCGAGGGGCTGAGTTCCGACATCTCGGCCCGGGAGTTCTCCGAGCGCCCCGGCCCCTGGTGCGGAACCTGCGACTTCCTCCGGTTCTGCGCACCCGGCAAGGCCGAGGTCGCCGGTTGAGGCACCTGGCGTCGGGCCTCATCGGCTACGGGCTAGGGATACTCCCGACCGCCAGCCTGCTGGGTTCGGCCGTGGGGATCGACCTGCGGCGCCAGGGGTCGGGCAACCCGGGGGCCAACAACGCCATGCGGCTCGGAGGTGTCCGCCTCGGCGCCGCCGTCCTGCTCGTCGAGATGTCCAAAGGCGCGTCCGCGGCCTTCCTGGGAGGTGTGATTGCCGGCGGGAGCGGCATGGTCGCCGGCGGGCTCGCCGCGGCCGCAGGCAACATGTACAACGCCGTCTACCGCTTCGGCGGTGGAAAGGGCCTGGGCATCAGCGCCGGGGTGGTGGCCGTGACCTGGCCGGTGGCCCTGTTGCCGATGGTGGGCTTGATGGCCCTGGCCCTTCGGGCAACCCATTCATCTGACGCGGCGACCCTGGTAACCACGACGGCCGTGATCTTCGCATCCGTCGGCTGGGCGTTGGGCGGCGGCCTGCCCAACCTCTGGGGACTGTCCGACCCCGATCTGGTGCTCCTGCTCGGCTGTGGGCTGGCGGTCCTGATAGTGCCCCGCCACACCAGGAACATCCGATTCAGGCGACCACCCTCCCCTGCCTGATGTCGAGGACCAGGGTGACCGGTCCGTCGTTGACCAGGTCGACCTCCATCCGGGCACCGAACACTCCCGAGGATGTGGCCAAGCCCGTCTCCCGGAGCCTGCCTGCGATCACCTCGATCAGCGATCGGGCGAGGTCTGGCTGAGCGGCGCCGGTGAACGACGGGCGACGACCTCGCCTGGTGTCGGCCAGTAGGGTGAACTGGCTGACCACCAGAACTTCGCCACCGACATCGCGCACATCCAGGTTCATCCGCCCTTCGGCGTCGGAGAACACGCGCATGCCGGCGAGCTTGTCGGCCATGGCCACCGCATCCGCCTCGGTGTCCTCCGGGCCAACCCCGACAAGGACACATAAACCGGGCCCGATCGATGCCATGGCCATACCCTCGACCGTGACCCCGGCCCGGGACACTCTCTGCACCACGGCTCTCATGTGATCGATTGTGCCAGCCAATAGAGTGCGCCGATGCCCCGCTTCCGCACATCCAAGCTGTCCGACCTGGCCGGGCCGGGGGGACGGAGCGTGGTCTATCTCCTAGACGTGGTCGGGGGCCTCGAGGAGCGGATGCTCGAGGACTGGATCCGGCGGGAGACCGGGTCACGGGGCGAGACCATCAGGATCGCGTCCTCGCGTCGCGGCCGGGGAGGCGATGCCGAGTTGCTGACATCGCGGCTCGGGCAAGGCGACGACCCGTGGGTCATCCCCGTGAGAGTGGTCTGGATGGCGCCGGAGCGACATGGCCG
>CAYVTP010000003.1:0-32710 GCA_964454615.1 uncultured Acidimicrobiaceae bacterium
GATTCTATTTCCGCCCCACCCTGTTCACCGGGGTCTCCCAGTCGCACCGCATCGCCCAGGAGGAGATCTTCGGCCCGGTCCTCTCCATCCTCACCTTCCGGACACCGGAGGAGGCTGTGGAGAAGGCGAACAACACCCCGTACGGGCTGTCGGCGGGCGTGTGGACATCCAAGGGCTCGAGGATCCTGTGGATGGCAGACCGGATGAAGGCCGGTGTGGTGTGGGCCAACACCTACAACAAGTTCGACCCGACCTCGCCTTTTGGGGGGTACAAGGAGTCCGGCTTCGGCCGCGAGGGGGGCCGACACGGCCTGCTCGCCTACATGGACTGGAGCGAGGGTTGAGCAGGATCGAGGTCAAGAAGACCAACAAGCTGTACATCGGCGGCAAATTCTTCCGATCCGAGTCGGGCCGCTCATACCCCGCCCTCGACGCCGACGGCGAGGTCATCGCCCGTATGGCACGGGCCAGCCGCAAGGACCTGCGTGACGCGGTACGGGTCGCCCGGGGTGCCGTAGACGGATGGGCCGGGGCCACCGGCTACAACCGGGGCCAAGTGCTGTACCGGGTGGCGGAGACACTCGAGGACAGAAGCCCCGCTTTTCAGGACCAGCTGATGGTGTCGGGTCTCACCCGCGCCGCAGCCCGCAAAGAGGTGGCTGCTTCGGTCGACCGCATGGTCTGGTATGCCGGATGGGCCGACAAGTTCGCCCAGATCTACGGAAACTTGAATCCCGTGGCAGGGCCGTTCTTCAACATCTCATCCCCTGAGCCCACGGGTGTGGTCGGTGTCATAGCTCCCGAGGAACCTCCCCTGCTGGGGCTGGTGTCCCGGCTGGCGCCGGTCCTGGTTACAGGCAACACCGCTGTCGTGCTCGCCTCGGAGCAGCACCCTCTGACCGCGATCACCTTCGGCGAGGCACTGAACAGCTCCGATGTGCCCGGCGGAGTGGTCAACATACTCACCGGGCTCAAGGACGAGCTCATCGGAGTCCTCGCCGATCACATGGACGTGAATGCGGTCGACGCCGGAGCCGCCACCGTCGAGCAGGCGCTGAGGGTTCAGGAGGGTGCGGTCCACAACGTCAAGCGAGTGGTTCTGGCAGAGCACGAACGTGCCGAGCAAAGTCCCTACTCCATAGCCGCCTTCACCGAGACCAAGACCGTGTGGCATCCAAAGGGTTTGTGATCGTCGGTCACTCCTTTGGCGGCGTGTCCGAGTCCTAGATGTCGCTCCCGGCCTCCCTGGCGAGGATTTCCAATGCCGCTGTGGCGCCGGCGCCGGCAGAGATGATGGCCTGGCTCCGCGTCGGGCGCACCGAGCGTCCCACCACGTAGACCCGGTCGATCGAGGACCTGAACTCGGGGTCTACGGCGATCCGGCCGTCGTCGCCCACGGACAGGCCAAGTGAGGCGGCCAGGGCCGGGTTCTTCCCTTCGGTCAAGATCAGGTAGTCGACCCGCACCTCGTCGTCTTCGGTCTTGATCACCAGGCCCTCGTCGGCGGAGACCCCGACGACCTTTGCGCCGACCAGTTCCGCCCCCTGGTCGATGACCTGGCCTCTCGCCACTTCCTGGAAGCGGGGCCCCCGTGACCGTTCTTGGCGAGGAAGAGGGCGGCTGACAGCCCTCCCGGTCCGTCACCGACGATGCCTATCCGAGCCATGCCGTCAGGAACCGAAGGGCACGGCGAGCTATTCCTCGGCCGACCTCAGCCATGACACCACCAGCTCGCCGATCACCTCGGGCCGTGACATGTCGGTGTGCCGGGCACCGGCGACGATGTCGAGGGTGGCCACTGCACCGGCGTCGGAGAGTCCTTGGTGGAAGCTGTCGGCGAAACGGCGATCGACCAGAGAGTCGAGCTCGCCATGAAGGATGTAGGCGACCAGGGCCGGGTTCGCCCCGACATGCTCCTGGGGGTTTCCCCTGCTCCAGGGCTCGGGGTCGAGGTCGATCCGCGAGCCGAAGAAGGGGACCATGAGTATCCCCATAGGCCTGACGTCGTAGATCCCGGCTAGCCCTACGAGGCGGTCGGGGGTCCCGCTGCCCTGGAACGGGCACGATCCCGGGTAGTCGTAGCCGGTCAAGGCAACAAGTGCCGCGATGTGTGCGCCGGCGGAGAAACCGACCACTGCCACGGTCCCGTCCGAATCGGGGTGCGAGGCGGCGTATCTGACCGCACAGGCGATGTCCTCGACCGCTTCGGGGAACCCCGGGGACTGGTAGGAGAGCTTGTACAGGGCGTTGACGGTGAGAAATCCGGCATCGGTGAGGAACCGGGCCAGCGGCCTTATCTCGATCGGTGATCCGAGCACCCAACCCCCGCCGTGAACCACCACCACGGCCGGGAACGGCCCGTCGCCGTCGGGCACCATGACCTCGCCGGCGATCTCGGGGCCTGCGGTGGTGGTCGTGGTCGAGACGGTGGTGGTCGTGGAGGTGACGACCGTCGTGGACGTGGGAGCGGACGACGTCGTGGTCGTCTCCGCGGTGGTGGTGACCGTGGCCGCGTTGCATCCTGCGAGCAGGACGGCGACCAGGGTCAGACGAGCCGCGCCGCTTCCCGGTCCAGATGCCACTCCACCCTGCCCTTACCTTCGACGAGACGTCCCGCCGGGGTCTCCCCGGCCATGGAGCCCCGGACTGCTTCCGCTTTCGACGGCCCCGTCGCCTGGACGATGATCAGCCGCGCCTCCCACAGCAGAGGAAAGGTGGCGGTGATCCTCGGCTCCCCGAGCAGGGGGACGTCGTTGGCCACGATCCAGCGCTCGGTCTCTTCGAGGGCTCTCGTGCCGGGGAACAACGAGGCGGTGTGACCGTCGTCGCCAAGGCCGAGATGGACCAGATCGGGTCGGCGACCTTCATGGATGCCCCGGATCACCGCCTCGTAGCGCCTTGCCGAATCAGCGGGCTCGAGTGTCTCCGCCCAGCCGGGGCGATGGAACCGGGCCTCGATGTGTCTGAGCAGGTTCTCCTCGGCCATCCTCCCGTTGGAGCGCTGGTGGCCGGGCGGGACCCAGCGCTCGTCGGACACCCAGGCGTCTGCCGCGGACCAGTCCAGACCCATACCGGCGAGCTGCCTGTAGGCGGCGATAGGGGTGCTGCCACCGGCGAGGCCGAAGGTGAAGCGTCCGCCGGACTCCTCCAGGGCCGCCGCGATGCGGTCGGCGACCGAGGCAGACACCCGCTCGGTTTCCTCGTGGACGATGACCTCCATGAGCCCACGGTACCGGTGTCATGGGAGAATCCCGCCATGAGGGCTGTGACCATTCCGGTGGGCGGGGGGACTGTGACCGGCCGCCTCGCCGGATCGGGAAGGGATGGGATCCTTCTCGCCCACGGGGCCGGTACCGACCAGGACCACCCTTTCATGGTGATGCTGCGCGATGGGCTGGCGGAGGCCGGCCATACCGTCCTCACCTTCAACTATCCCTACACCGAGCGGGGATCGAGACGACCCGATCCAGAGTCGAGACTTCTCGATTGCCATCGTGCCGCCGCCGAGCAACTGGCCGGATCGGTGGACCGGGTCTTCCTTTCGGGCCGGTCGATGGGAGGGCGGATGGGTCTCTACCTGGCCGCCGAGGGCTGGGAAGCAGCCGGGGTCGTCCTGTACGCCTACCCGCTCCACCCGGCGGGCAAGCCGGAGCGCCTCCGCATCGACCGGTTTCCCCTGGTCCGGGTTCCGATGCTCTTCTTCCAGGGCACCCGGGACGCCCTCGCCCGCATGGACCTCTTCGAGCAGCATGTGGCCACCCTCCCCAACGCCACGGTCGAGATCCTGGAGGGAGCCGGCCATTCCCCCAAGGGAGGAGGATGGAGTCAGGAGTCCACCGCCAAGTTCATGGTGTCCCGGACTGCTGATTGGGTGGCTGCCCAGGGCTGATTCTCTTCCGATCGGCAGCTATTCGGCGGCGAGGTCGCCAACCGTCCCCGCTCTCGGCCATATATGGCCGGCTGATCCTAAGGATGCATTGGAGGGGAAATCGGATCTGCGATAACCTGGCATCCTCCACTCGTTCCCAAGGAGCTTTTCATGTCAGAAGTCAGTCTGCGCGCCCAGACAGGGCGCAAGCCCGGATCTGCCGAGTCGAGGCGCATCCGTCGCCAGGGGATGACCCCGGCGATCGTCTACGGATCGGGCGTCGAGCCGATACCGCTCGCCGTCGACTCCCACGACCTGCAGGTCGCCCTGCACACCGAGGCCGGGAGCAACGCCATCATCATGCTCGAGGTCGAGGGTGGAGACACCCTCACCACCATGGCGAAGGTCATCGAGAAGCACCCGTTCCGGAACGAGTACAGGCACGTCGACTTCGTCACCGTGGACCTGACCCAGACGGTGAACGCCGAGGTGGCGATCCACTTCGAAGGTGTCCCCGTAGGCGTGGAGGAGGGCGGGGTGTTCAGCCCGGCCCGCACCCATGCCCTGGTCGAAGTGCTACCCACCGCCATTCCGCAGTTCATCGAGTTGGATGTGTCAGGCGTCGAGCTGGGTGGCGCGTTGCGGATCGCCGACCTGCCTGCCATCGAAGGGGTCACCTACCTGGACGATCCGGAGTCCGTCGTAATGTCGATCACTGCTCCTGCGGCCGAGATCGTCGAGGAGCCTTTGGAGGATGAAGAGGCTGAGGACGTCGCCGAGGGCGAGGAGGAGCAGACCGACGATGAGGCTGCCGCTGAGGAGGCAGAGGGCGACGCAGGAGAAGACGACTGACCCTCTGCTGATGGTCGTTGGGCTCCGCAACCCGGGGCCCGAATACGAAGGCACCAGGCACAACGTGGGCTTTGCCGTGGCCGAGCGGCTCGCCGACCGGATGGGACGCCCTCTCGGGCGGGCCCCTTCGAAGGTGAGGGCTGCTGTTTCGAAGCTGGGCCCGCCGGGACCGGCGGCGATCCTGGTGGTACCGATGCTCTACATGAACGAGTCGGGTCGGGTGGTGCGTGCCGCCCTCGACTACTGGAAGGTGGCGCCTGGAGACTTGCTGGTGGTCCACGACGACATCGACCTTCAATTTGGGAGGCTCCGGCTCCAGGTGGGCGGGGGCAGTGGCGGGCACAACGGGATCCGCTCGGTGGAGCGATCCCTCTCCACCCGCGAGTTCTCCAGGCTGAAGGTGGGTATTGGACGGCCTCCGGGCCAGATGGATCCGGCCGACTTCGTGCTCCGACGCTTCTCCAAGGCAGAGGCGGCCGAGGCGGCGGTGCTGGTGGAGGAGGCGGCGGACGTGGTGGAGGCTTGGTTCTCCGACCGGCCCAAAGCCCAGGAATTGGCTGCTCATTCGGGACGTGATCGGTGAGAGGAGAGCTGGTAGGGGCGATAGACCAGGGAACGTCGTCGACCAGGTTCATCATCTTCGACCGCCACGGATGGGTGGTCGCCCAGAGCCAGAAGGAGCACGATCAAATCTTCCCGAGGCCCGGATGGGTCGAGCACGATCCGGTGCAGATCTGGGAGCGGACTCTCGAAGTCGTGGAGTCGGCGATGAAGGTTGCCCGGGTCACTTCTTCGGATCTGGCCGCGGTGGGAATCACGAATCAGAGGGAGACCACCCTGGTCTGGGACCGGAAGTCCGGTCGACCCAGGTCGAATGCCGTCGTCTGGCAGGACACCCGGACCGCTGCACTCTGTGAGGAGCTGGCAGGAGCCGAAGGGCCTGACAGGTTCCGGGAGCGGACCGGTCTCCCGCTCGCCACCTACTTCTCCGCCCCCAAGCTGCGCTGGCTGATCGATGACCTGGGCCTCGACGAGGCGGGAGGCAGAGGAGACGTGCTCTTCGGCACCATCGACTCCTGGCTGGCGTGGAACCTCACCGGAGGCCCGGATGGGGGGCGTCACGTCACCGACGTGACCAACGCCTCCCGTACCCTCCTCCTCGACCTTCACGACCTGCGATGGGCACCGGGCATCGCAGAGGAGATCGGGGTGCCGCTGGCCATGCTCCCCGAGGTGGTGTCATCGGTGGGTGAGATCGGCCGCTGTGTCGGTCCCCTCGACGGTGTCCCCCTCACTGCGGTCCTCGGCGACCAGCAGGCTGCCTTGTTCGGGCAGGCCTGTTTCCAGCCGGGCGACACCAAGAACACCTACGGGACCGGGAACTTCATGTTGACCAACACCGGCACCACGCCGGTCGCCTCCAGTGCCGGGCTGCTCACAACCGTCGCCTACCGGATAGGCGATGAGACCCCCCGCTATGCGCTCGAGGGGTCGATCGCGGTGACCGGGTCGCTGACGCAGTGGCTGCGGGACAACCTGGGGATCATCTCTGACACAGGTCAGGTCGAAGAGCTGGCCCGGAGCGTGGACGACAACGGCGACGTGTACTTCGTCCCCGCCTTCTCCGGCCTGTTCGCCCCCCACTGGAGGCCCGATGCCCGGGGCGTGATCGCCGGGCTTACCCGCCATTCCAACCGTGGGCACATCGCCCGGGCAGCACTGGAGTCGACCGCATTCCAGACCTTGGACGTCGTCGAATCTGTTGTCGCCGACACCGGAGTTGCCCTCGCCGAGCTGCGTGTCGACGGAGGCATGACCGCCAACGAGCTGCTGATGCAGTTCCAGGCCGACATCCTGGGGATCGATGTGGTGCGTCCGGTGGTGCCGGAGACCACTGCGCTGGGGGCTGCATATGCCGCCGGCCTCGGTGTCGGATTGTGGTCGGGGCTGGAGGAGATAGAGAGCCTGTGGGCCGAGGACCGGAGGTGGTCGCCGAGGATGGACCCGGCGGAGAGGGAGCGTCTGGTGGCACGTTGGCGCCAGGCCCTGGACCGCTCGCTTGGTTGGGTCTGATGTTTGGAGACGTCGGCCGCTTATGATCGCCACGTGAGTCGAGGAGGCCGCCTTTCCGCGCCCGACGCGCTCGCCCTCTTCCGGATGCTGATGACGCTGCCGGTGATGATCCTGGTGAGGGCGGACCACGTCGATGGCTACCTGATCTACGCCGCCCTCCTGTTCGGCGTCGCTGCCATCACCGACACGGTCGACGGCTACCTGGCGAGACGGAGCACAGGGGGGACCACACTCGGGGCCTTCCTCGACACCACCGCCGACAAGGTCCTGGTGACGGGAGCCTTGCTGGCCCTCGTCTCAGTGGGCCACGTCTCCATCTGGCCGGCCTCGATCATCATCTTCCGGGAGTTCACCGTGATGGCCCTCCGCGGCGTGGTCGCCCAGGGCGGGGGGATGATCGACCCCTCCACCTGGGGAAAGGCGAAGGCATTCACGCAGTATCTGGCGATCTTCCTCGCCTTCGTTCGGCTCCCGGAACGATGGGGCCCGTGGTATCTCGACCAGTACGTGATGCTGATCGCGGTGGTGGTGACGATCGGCTCGATGTGGGGCTATCTCTCCTCCTTCTGGCACGTGGTGAGGTCGGAGCCGGTCGACACCGGGGAATAGCAGCTGGTGAGAGTAGCGGTCACCGGAGGGACAGGTGTGGTGGGCACAACACTGGTACGGCGGCTGGTCGAGGATGGCCACCGGGTGCGGGCCTCGAGCAGGTCGGCCAGGGGTGCGGCGATGCTGTCCGGCCTCGGGGTCGAGCCCGTGGCTGCCGACGTCCTCCATCCGGGGAGTCTCGACGACCTCTTCGCCGGCGCCGACGTCGCCTACAACGTCGCCGGGGTCAACAAGCTCTGCCCTGCCGACCGCGAGCGGCTTTGGATGGTGAACGTCGAAGGAACCCGGAACGTCCTCCGGGCCTGTTCCCGTGCCGGGGTGGGAAGGCTGGTCCACACCTCCTCGGCGGTGGCCATCGGGGAGGAGCGGGGGACGGTTGGCACGGAGGAGACCCCGCACCGTGGCCACTTCCTCTCACTCTACGAGCGATCCAAGGTCGAGTCGGAACGGCTGGCGCTTTCTCATGGCGGAGACATGGAGGTCGTGGCGGTGAACCCGTCTTCGGTCCAGGGCCCGGGACGGGCCACCGGGACAGGGAGGCTCCTGCTCGAGGCGGCCCGGGGACGGGCCCGGTTCCTCGTCGACGCGGTGTTCTCGCTGGTGGATATCGGCGATTGTGCGCGGGGACACATCCTGGCCGCGGATAAAGGGGTCCCCGGGGAGCGGTACATCCTCAGTGGAGCCAGCATGTCGACCAGAGACGCGGTGACGATGATCGACCGGGTCGTGGGGCGAGAGCCCGACGCCCGTTTCCTGCGCCCCGGGCCGTTCACGCTGGCGGGCCGGGTCGCCGGGGCGGCCTACGGGCTGGTCGGACGCGACGCCCCGCTGTGTGCCGAGGCGGTCCGGGTGATGCTCCACGGCCACAGATACGACGGATCGAGGGCGACCCGGGACTTGGGTCTGGCGTATACGCCGGTCGAGGAGACGATGAGCCTGGCCATCGAGTGGTTTCGGGCGGAAGGACTACTCGACTGAACCAGCTCCTACCATCGCCTTCTGCGATGACCGCTCCTCTCTCGCCACTCCTCGCCGGCTGGCATGCCGCGCCTGCTCCGGACATGGGGGCGACGTGGGCGGTGGCCCCCGGAGCGCGCGCTTATGCCATCGCCGGGCTCTTCGAACGTCTCGGTTCCAGCATCCTGGTGGTGATACCCGGGGAGTCCGATGCCGAGGAGCTGGTCGACGACCTGCGGCTGTTCACCGACAACGTGTTCTTCGCCCCTGCCTGGGAGACCCTCCCCTTCGAGCATGTCTCACCCAACACCATCACCATGGCGATGCGGTCAGAGGCGCGGCACCGGCTCGCCGGCCCTGACCCTGTGATCGTGGTAGCGAGCGTCAGGGGGGCGATACAGAGGTCCAGCCCCTCGTCGGTGGGGCCGGTGGTTGTGAAGAAGGGGGCCACGATCGATCAGGAGGAGCTGGTCCGGACGCTCGCCTCCGTCGGGTACCACCGCACCGACAGGGTGGAGGCGCGGGGGGAGTTGGCCGTCCGGGGAGGAATCGTGGACCTCTTCCCGGCACAGTCCGCTCGACCGGTCCGCATCGACTTCTGGGGCGATGAGATCGAGGACCTCAGGGTCTTTTCCGTGGCCAGCCAGAGATCCGAGGAGCCGATCTCCATCGTGGAGGCGTATCCGGCCCGGGAGGTGCGTCCCGACCCGGGTCTCCAGGAGATGGCTGCCGATCTGACCCGGCTGGAGCCATGGGCGGCGGCGACCTGGGACCGTATAGCGGAAGGTCTGGTGTTCTCCGGGATCGAGTCGTGGCTGCCGTGGATCGCCGAGGAGGCGTCCCTGGTCGACGAGATCCCGGATGATGCCCACCTGGTGGTCGTGGATCCCGCCAGATCCTTCGACCGGGCGCGCGACCTTCGCAAGGAGGAGGCCGAGCTGGCAGCCGCCCTGGCCCCGACCTGGGGTGAGGGCTCACCCGCAGCGGGGGAGCACCCGCCCCTGTTCCTCGACCTGGAGGAGCGGCTGGCAGGGCGCCGCTACCTGAGCCTTCAGGCGACTCCGACCGGCCCTCAGGACCCGGTCCTGCCGGTGTCGTCCCTGGAGGCCACACCCGGCGACCCCGAGTCGGTGGCGAGAGGGCTCAATCGCCTGATCAGCAAGGGAATAGCCACCGTGGTGGCCATGGATGGCGAGATTGCAGCCGACAGGGTGGCCCGCACTCTCGCTGAGAACGGGATAGTCCTGGAGCGGTTGGACAGGTTGGTCAACCCCCGGTCGGCGGTCATCCCGAACGGCATCCACCGTGGCTTCGTGTCGCCCTCGACCGGGGTGGCGGTCCTCGGAGAGCGCGAGATCGCTGGCCGGAGGCGGGCCCACCGTCGCACCGCAGCATCGCGCCCCGCGGTACAGCAGTACCGGGACCTGGTCGAGGGCGACTATGTGGTCCATCACCAGCACGGGATAGGCCGGTTCGAAGGACTGGTTTCACGGACAATGGTCGGGATCGAACGCGACTACCTGGTCGTGGCGTATGCAGGGGGAGACCGGCTCTACGTCCCGGTAGACCAGCTCGCCGCCGTCAAGCGATACACCGGCGGTGAGACGCCGCGTGTCTCGCGTATGGGCGGCAAGGACTGGGCCGAACAGAAGGACCGGGTCCGGCGTGAGGTGGCGGCCGTGGCCGCACAGGTGGTGGAGCTCCACCGCCAGAGGGCCGTCGCCCCGGGACACGCATACGGGGGAGACAGCCCGTGGCAACAGGAGCTGGAGGCCGCCTTCCCATACGAGGAGACAGCCGACCAGCTGGAAGCGGTGAGGGAGGTCAAGGCGGACATGGAGGCCTCGAGGCCCATGGACCGTCTCATCTTCGGCGATGTCGGCTTCGGAAAGACCGAAGTGGCCCTCCGTGCCGTATTCAAGGCGGTCCAGGAAGGGCGACAGGCGGCCATCCTGTGCCCGACAACGCTT
Organism: uncultured Acidimicrobiaceae bacterium; assembly: GCA_964454615.1. Classification (GTDB taxonomy): domain Bacteria; phylum Actinomycetota; class Acidimicrobiia; order Spongiisociales; family ZC4RG35; genus ZC4RG35. Next base: position 10,330 of record CAYVTP010000003.1, read on the forward strand.
CTCGCCCAGCAGCACCACCAGACATTCGGCGACCGGTTCCAGCCTTATCCGATCAGGGTGGAGGTGCTCTCCCGTTTCCTCACCGCCAAGCAGCAGCGCCGGGTCGTCGCCGGCCTGGCCGACGGCACGGTGGACGTGGTGGTGGGGACGCATCGCCTTCTCTCCGAAGACGTGCGGTTCAAAGACCTGGGCCTCCTGGTCATCGACGAGGAGCAGCGGTTCGGGGTCGCCGCCAAGGACGCCATCAAGCGCCTTCGCGTCGGAGTGGACGTGATCACCCTCACCGCTACGCCGATACCCCGCACCCTCGAGATGGCGCTCACTGGGATTCGCGATGTGACCCACATACGGACCCCGCCCGAGGACCGACATCCGATCCTCACATACGTCGGCCCCTACGACGAGCAGGCGGTGTCGGCGGCGATACGGCGGGAGCTGCTCAGGGAGGGCCAGGTGTTCTACGTCCACAACCGGGTGCGCTCGATGGACCGGGCCCTGGCCAGACTCCAACAGCTGGTGCCTGATGCCCGTTTCGCGGTGGCGCACGGTCAGATGTCGGAGGGGCAGCTGGAGCAGGTGATGATCGACTTCTGGAACGGGGAGTACGACGTGCTGGTCGCCACCACCATCATCGAGTCCGGCCTCGACCTTCCCAAGGTGAACACCTTGATAGTGGAACGCGCCGACCTCCTCGGCTTGGCCCAGCTCTACCAGCTTCGAGGGAGGGTGGGTCGGTCCAACCAGCGGGCATATGCCTACCTGTTCCACCCGGCAGACGAGTCCCTGACCGAGGAGGCCCACCGAAGGCTGGAGGCGATCGGTGAGGCCACCGACCTCGGCTCGGGGTTCCAGTTGGCCCTCCGGGACCTGGAGATCCGGGGGGCCGGGTCGATCCTGGGTGAGATCCAGAGCGGCCACATTGCCGCTGTCGGGTTCGACCTGTATGCAGAATTGGTGGCATCGGCGGTGGCCGAGATGCAGGGGCGTACGATCGAGCCTTCGGGGCCACCAGATGTCAGGATCGACCTGTCGGTCGACGCTCACCTTCCACCGAGCTATGTCGGAGACCAGGAACTTCGGCTCGAGGCATACAGGCGGCTCGCCGCCACCGCCACGCCGGCAGAAGTCGACGATGTCGCCGCCGAGTGGTTCGACCGGTTCGGTCCCCACCCGACGACGGTCTCCACCCTTCTCGACCTGGCCAGGTTGCGCGCCGAGGCCATCCGGGTGGGTCTCGACGAGATAGTCGAGGTTCGACGGGAGATCAGGATGGGCCCTGTGGACCTGAAGCCCTCCCAGGAGATCCGATTGCAGCGTCTACGGCCCGGTTCGGTCCTGAGGCCAGCGGAAGGCACCCTGTTCATCCCCAAGCCCCACGATCTGCTGCCGGGGGTCATGGAGTTCATCGCCGCGATGTGGCCGGTAGACGGCGAGGTTCACCTAGATGGCCCCTGACCCCTACCATTTGTCCGACCTACCCGCGTTGCAAAGGAATTCCCCCGTGAAGAAGCTTCTCGTGCTGGCGGTCATCTCCGCCATGACCGTGGCCGCCTGTGGAGACCCGGGCCGCACCGCCGCCACAGTGAACGGCACCAACATCACGGTCGGGGAGGTCGACGGTCTGCGGTTCCAGGCACCCTCTACGCCTGTCAACAAGCCGATGTTCGCCTCCGATCTCGACTTTCTGATCCGTCTCCAGGCCCTGGCCGACGCGGCTCAGGACACCTACGGCATCTCGGTGACCGCCGAGGAGATAGCCACCGAGGTCGAGGTGATCGTCGAGGCCAACCTGCAGGAAGGGCAGACGAGGGAACAGCTCCTCGAGGTTGCCGACAGGAGCGAGGCTTACTTGACAGCCCTGGCCCATCTGATAGTGCTCCAGCAGAAGATCCTCGATGCGCTCGCTGCGGAGGTCGACGAGCCCTCCGCGCTCGACATCGAGCTGGGGATGCGGGAGCTGATGGCCGAACTCACCGAGGTTTGCGCGGCTCACATCCTGGTCGAGGAAGAGGACCTGGCTCGCGAGCTGCTCGAGCGGGCCCAGGCCGGGGAGGACTTCGCAGAACTGGCCGAGGAGTACGGGACAGACGGGACCGCCTCGAACGGCGGAGAGCTGGGCTGCAGCGCGGCCAGCCGGTACGTTGTGGAGTTCCGCGATGCCACCATGGTGGCCCCGGTCGGCGAGGTCTATGGGGAGTTGGTGGAGACCCAGTTCGGGTGGCATCTCATCCTGGTGACGGAGAGGACCCTGCCCGACGACGAGGACACACCCACCGACGAGGATGTGCGTGATCTTCTCATCGAGCGGGGGGCACTCACCCTGTTCCAGCCCTGGTTCACGGGCATGCTGCGTCAGGCCGACGTGACCGTCCAGGCGAGGTTTGGCACTTGGATCACCACGCCGAACCCGCAGGTCGTCCCACCCACCGAGTAGACGACATGATCACAGTGGTCGGACTCGGGCCCGCCGGCCTGAGCCGGGTCCCCAGTCCGATCAGGGACTTCCTCCTCGACGAGAGCCGGACGGTCATCGTCCGCACCCTGGCCCACCCGGCGTCAGAGGAGCTGGCCGCCCTGCGTGAGGTGGTCTCCTGCGACGACCTTTACGAGGGCGAGGACTACGACTCGGTGTACCGGGCGATCGTGGACCGCATCCTCGAGGCCGCCGACACAGGCCCCACCGTCTATGCGGTGCCAGGCAGCCCCAGGGTCGGGGAGTTCGCGGTCAGGGACCTGATCGCCACAGGGACGGAAGTGGAGTTGGTTCCGGGCGAGTCGTTCGTCGACGCCGTTCTCGGTGCAGTGGGATACGACCCGCTCGACCGGGGGCTCCAGATCCTCAACGGGCATGAGCTCCCCGACCCGTTGATCCTGGACAAGCCCACCATCATCGCCCACCTCGACACGCCGGAGACCCTTGCCGAAGTGGCCGCCCTGGTGTCCAGGGTGATTCCCGAGGGTGCCGAAGTGCTCGTGCTCCAGGGCGCCGGTGACCATTCGCCGGTGAGAGTCGAGGTGTCACCGGAAGGGATCGACCCGGACCTGGCCGGGAACCGGACCTCGATGTTCATCGATGTCGAGGCCGGGGGGCTGGTCGGCGCGATCAAGGCGATGAGGCGGCTTCGGGAGGAGTGCCCCTGGGACCGCGAACAGACCCACCAGAGCCTGGTCAAGTACCTGATCGAGGAGGTGTACGAGCTGATCGAAGCGGTCGCCGGCCTGCCCGACGCCGGCTCAGAGCCTGATTGGGCGACATACGCCCGCGTCGAGGACGAGCTCGGAGACGTCCTGCTCATCGTCCTGTTCCATGAGGCGATTGCCCGCCAGGCCGGGGCTTTCGACATCAACGACACAGCGGAGGTGCTCCGCCAGAAGCTGGTGCGGCGACACCCGCACATCTTTGGGGACGCCGTGGTCGGATCGCCCGGGGAGGTCAAGTCGCAATGGGACCGGATCAAGGCCGACGAACGCGGAGACCGACCGGACGCCTCTGCCCTCGACGGCGTCCCGGCCGGGATGCCTGCCCTGCAACGGGCTGCCAAGGTCCAGAACCGGGCGGCCAAGGTGGGTTTCGACTGGGACGCGGCACCGCCTGTGCTCGACAAGGTGGTTGAGGAGCTGGGCGAGCTCGCCGACGCCCTTGCGGTGGGCGGCGACGTGGAGGCCGAGTTCGGCGATGTCCTGTTCTCGGTGGTCAACCTGTCCCGTCACCTGGGCGTGGACTCGGAGATCGCGCTGGGACGGGCGATCGACCGGTTCGGTGAGCGCTTCCGGATGATGGAGCGTGAAGGCCCTCTCGAAGGTTTCGGGCTCGACGAGTTGAACCGGCTCTGGGAGCGGGCCAAGACGACCTGACGGTCATTCGAACAGCAGCGGTCGGCTGGTAGCTTGGGTTGCCCGAGTCGGAAACCGCCCGGGGATACCAGGGTTTGAGCGAAGTTTTGAGAGCAACGATCGAGCGAGTGCACGCCCGACAGGTGCTCGACTCCCGGGGCAACCCGACCGTCGAGGCCGAAGTCGAGACCCATGAAGGGTTCGGACGCGCCGTAGTGCCCAGCGGGGCATCGACCGGAACCCATGAGGCTGTGGAGCTCAGGGACGGCGGCGAGCGCTGGATGGGCCGGGGCGTGACCAAGGCGGTGGACCATGTCAACCGGACCATCGCACCTGCCATTTTGGGCAGGGACGCCACCCGACAGGAGGACATCGACCTCCTCCTCACCGATCTCGACGGCACCGTCGACAAGTCGAAGCTGGGCGCCAACGCCATCCTGGCGGTGTCGCTGGCCACCGCCCGTGCTGCGGCGGCGAGTGTCGGTCTCCCCCTCTTCAGGTATCTGGGCGGGCCGTCCGCCCGTGTCCTTCCCGTCCCCTGCCTCAACGTGGTCAACGGTGGAGCACACGCCGCCAACTCGGTCGACATCCAGGAGTTCATGCTGGTCCCCGCCGGCATGCCCAGCTACGCCGAGGCTCTCAGGGCCGGCGTCGAGACATACCACGCCCTCAAGCGGCTGTTGGCCGGTCGTGGGTTGTCGACCAACGTCGGCGACGAGGGGGGCTTCGCCCCCGACCTGGCCACCAACGAGTCGGCACTGGAGTTGCTGGTCCGGGCGATCGAAGAGGCCGGTTACACACCCGGCGAGGAGATCGCCTTGGCCCTCGACGTGGCGGCCACCGAGATCCACCGGGAGGGCCGCTATGTCCTGGAGGGCTCTGAGAAGACCCCGGCGGAGATGGTCGACTATCTGGCCGGTCTGGCCGGCAAGTATCCGCTGGTCTCCATCGAGGACGGGATGGCCGAGGACGACTGGGAGGGTTGGAAGCTGCTCACCGACAGACTGGGCAGGAAGGTCCAGCTCGTCGGTGACGACAACTTCGTCACCAACGAGGAGCTGCTCAGGAAGGGCATAGCGGGCGGGGTGGCGAACGCCATCCTGATCAAGATCAACCAGATCGGAACGGTGTCGGAGACCCTCCACACCATGGAGACCGCGGCCAGGGCCGGGTATGGCCGCATGGTCAGCCACCGCAGCGGGGAGACCGAGGACGTCTTCATATCGCACCTGGTGGTGGCCACCAACGCCGGCCAGATCAAGACCGGGGCCCCGGCACGCGGGGAACGCACCGCCAAGTACAACCAGCTCCTGAGGATCGAAGAGGCGATGGGCGACGAGGCCCGGTATGCCGGCTGGGCGCCGTTCCGGAGGCCCAGGTGAGACGTCTGTTCAGCCGTCCCGGTGGCCTCACGGCTGCCGCCCTGTTCCTGGTCATCGGTGCGGCGTTCCTCACCCAGGTGGTGCCGTACCGGCAGATCGTCGACTCGAGACAACAGGTCGAGGCGGCCCGCGAGCACCTCGAACGGCTCACCGCCGAGAACCGGCGGCTGGAGGCCGATGTGGCGGCTCTGGCGACCGATGCCGAGATCGAACGGCTGGCCAGGGAGAAGCTGGGCTATGTCAGGCCAGGCGAGACCGCCTATGTCGTGGTCGACCCGCCCCCTTCGGCCATGGACCCGGTCGATGAGCCTCCTGCGGACGAGATCGAGGATGTGCGGACCTGGGTCGACCGCATCTGGGACTTCCTCACCGGGGCCGACGTGGCCGATGGCAGCGGAGGATGATCTCCGGGCGGTAGCCGTCCAGATCGGCCGCCCCCTCCGCTCAGAGGCGGCGAAGGTGGTGTCGAGATGCCACCTCGACCTCCCGGTGGTGGTCCGGGTCCCCCCTCTCCTCGACGACGGGACCCCGTTTCCCACCCTCTACTGGCTGAGCTGTCCTCTGGCCCGGGCCCGGATCGGGAGGCTGGAGGCGGCAGGCGGGGTGAGGAGGATGGATCAGAAGGCGGGAGCAGACCCCGGTTTCGCCTCTCGCCTGAAGGCTGCGAACGAGCGGTATCGGGAGTCCAGGGACGCCCTCTTGCCGGGCCCGACCGACGGTCCGGTGCCCACAGGCGGAGTCGGGGGCACTTCTGGTGGGGTCAAGTGCCTGCACGCCCACTACGCCCACACCAGGTCGGGCGGTACGAATCCTGTCGGCGAGATGGTCGCAGGATGGATCGAGCCCCTCGACTGTCCGGTGCCCTGTGTAGCGGGCGGGGAGGTCAACCCGGATTGGTCCGCCCTCCCGTGACGGGCCCTGTCGGGGCAGTCGACATCGGGACCAATTCGATGAGGCTGCTCATCGCCCACTCCCGGGGAGAAGTCGTGCGTCTGGACAGGGTCACCGGATTGGGCAGGGGTGTCGACCGGTCGGGGAGCCTGTCTGCCGAGGCTATCGAGGAGACACTTCCGGTGCTGCAGCACTACGGGCGGCTGATGGCCTCACACGGCGTCGTCGCCAGGCAGGCGATCGCCACTTCGGCGTCGCGTGACGCCGGCAACCGTGAGGAGTTCTTCGACCTCGCCGAGGAAGCCCTCGGTGTCAGGCCGGCGCTGATCACTGGCGAGGAGGAGGCCGGCCTCGCCTACTCGGGCGCCACCGGCTGGTACCAGGGCCCCGGACCGGTCCTGGTCTCTGACATCGGCGGCGGAAGCACCGAGTTCGTCACCGCCGGGAGGGCGGTGTCGATAGACATCGGATCGGTGCGGCTCACCGAGCGCGCTCTCCCCGACCGGCCGGCGTCCCCTGACCAGCTCGCCTCGGCACGAGCCATGTTGAGGGAGGTGTTCGACGGTTTGGACTTCGGGCAGGTGGGGAGCCTGATAGGTGTGGCCGGGACCTGGACCGAGCTTCCCGCGATGGCCCGTGGCCTGGCATCGGGCACCGACACCCATGCGATGACGGTGGGCCGCGAGGAAGTGACCGGGGTGGCCGAGATGCTGGCCGGGCTCACAGTCGAGCAGACCCGAGAGTTGGGGACCCTCAACCCGGCCAGGGCGCCGGTGATCCTCGGGGGCACCCTCGTCGCCGAGGCGGTAATGCGGGTGGTCGGTGTCGACGAGGCGGTGGTGTCGGTGCGGGACACCCTCGACGGCGTGGTGACACGGCTGCTGGCCGGGTGAAACATCCGTGCGTGTGCACAGGACCACCGCACATGAGGCTCTTTGCACACGGTGGGGTTCGGTGTGTGCACCGCGTCGCGAAGTCCGGTGCCCTTTGCACACGCCCGGCAGCCCTACCCTTGGACCAGCCCGGGTGGCGGAACGGTAGACGCGAGGGGCTTAAACCCCCTTGAGCCGATGAGGCTCGTGTGGGTTCGAAACCCACCCCGGGCACAGCACTCAGTCGAAGTCCTCGAAGTCTGGCCAGGCTGCGATGTCGACTCCGTGGTTCTCGGGTGAGGCGAGTGTCCACCACTGAGGCGCCCGGGAGTCATCGGCGATCCGGCCCCCGGCGGAAAGGGCGGCCGCCACCCGGGCTTCAGCTTGGTCGGCGGGAACGGAGAGATCGATGTGGAAGCGACCACGGCCGGGCTTGGGTGGTTCGAGCTGGTGAAACCAGAAGTGGGGGTTGCGCCGGTGTGGGTCGATGGCATCTTCCTCCCCGAGGTCCTGGTACCCGAGCACCGCCGCCCAGAAGGGCCGCACATCTGCTTCGGTGTCTTGTGCCACAGCGACACCGAGGACCTGGAGTTGTGATGGGTCGGCGGCCAGCCCCATGTTTGCGGCCACTGCGGAAATTCGGCGGGCCAGGTCCACATCACTCACACTCAGGGTGCCGTCCCTCCCGGTGAAGGTCCGCACCGTTACCCCTTCCGGACGCAGATCAATGTCTGGATAGTGCCCGGCAGCTTCGGCGGTATCGGCAACCGCGGTGACGAACCTCACGCCCTGGGCGAAGGAGTCGGTTCGGTAGTAGGCATAGGCTCCCCAGTAGAGCACTCGCCATTCGTCGACACCTCCGGCGTCGTGAAATGCCCGAGCCGTGGTTCTCTTGTCTGTCATGTCTCACCTTCTGGTCGGCCTGCTCCACGATACGACATGACATCGAGCGGGGCCCTACGAGGGGATACCCGGTACCCAGTACCCCGTACCCCGTACCCCGTACCCCGTACCCCTTGTCTTGGGTCAGGGTCGGGCGCTGCCCATGAGGCTGTCGATTATGGCGGTCACAGCGATCAGCACGACGAGCGCGGGCACGCCCAGGTAGACGATGAGGGCGCTGAGGCTCTCCACCCCACAGTTCTCGGGACGGATGGCTGAACACCAGATGACTTCGGCAGGTACCAGCGCAAGCACGATACCGCTGAGCAGCATGGCGGTCTTGAGGAGCCTCATCCTCGATCCGGCCCGAATCATTCGAGCCCAGTTCAAGGCCAAGGCGGACAGGCCGAACATGACTGGCAGGGTGAAATCCATCCATGTTGGCCAGAAGAGGGTGACCACGGCCGCGACACTGAGCACCGCCGTTGCGATCGCCAGACCAGTGTTGATCCGCATGAGAAAGAGGGTATTCGGCTGAAGGCGGGGTGCGGCCCGGTGAGCCCGCTTCCCCTTGCGTCCAGCCTCCGGGTACCCAGTACCCAGTACCCAGTACGGGAGCGGAGCGATCAAACAAAGAAGGTCGCGGGGCCCGGGCCGGTGGGTGGGGGAGGGGAGAGGAACCGAACCCGGGCCCCACGATGGAGGTGAGGGCTGTTCAGATCCTCCTCTCTCCGGACGCACTCGCGGGCACCCTGATCAACCCGACGCCAGTGTAACCCTCGGGGTGGGCTTCCCTAGTATCTCGACATGGCCTCCTACCCGTCGGAATACGAGCTCGACATCGTCCTCCGGGACGGCGGTGTCATCCGGGTGCGTCCCATCCGTCCCGACGACGACCAACAGGCGCGGGCGTTCTTCGAGAGTCTCGGCCCGGAGTCCAGGTACTTCCGGTTCTTCAACGTCAAGCAGGCCCTCACCGACGAGGAGGTGCGGGAATTCGCCGAAGTCGACTACCACGATCGGATGGCGCTGGTGGCCCTGGACGGCGACCGGATCATCGGAGTCGGGCGCTACGACCGTGAGGGCTCCGGCGCCGAAGTGGCCGAGGTCGCCTTCGCCGTGGTCGACGACGAGCAGGGCCGGGGCATCGGGACCAGGCTCCTCGAGCTGCTCACCAACCACGCCCGGACCAACGGCGTGGATTCGTTCCGAGCCTACGTGCTAGGGGAGAACCGCCAGATGATGCGTGTTTTCCGAAATTCGGGTTACGAGCTGTCGAGGACCATGGAACAGGGGGTGTACACCGTCGACTTCCCGGTGAAGGTCAGCGAGACCTCGATGGGGGCCGAGGCCGAGCACGAGAAGCGGGCCGTGGCGGCATCACTGCTGCCGTTGTTCTTCCCCCGTTCGATCGCAGTCATCGGCGCATCGAGCAACCCCGACTCGATCGGAGGGAAGCTGTTCAACAACCTCCTGACCACGGGTTTCACAGGGCCCATCTACCCGGTCAACCCTACGGCCAGGGTGGTCCGCTCGGTGCGGGCCTACGCCAGCGTCCTCGACATCGACGACGAGGTCGACCTCGCCTTCGTGGTGGTTCGACAACGGCTGGTCCTGGATGTGGTCCGGGAGTGCGCCGAAAAGGGGGTGAGGGGTTTGGTGGTCATATCCGCCGGCTTCTCCGAGGTCGGTCCCGAAGGCGCTGCGCTCGAGGAGGAGCTGCTCGCCTTCGTTCGGGGCCATGGGATGAGGATGGTGGGCCCCAATTGCATGGGCCTGATCAACACCTCCGACGCGGTCAGGCTCAACGGCACCTTCGCCCCGGTCTACCCCCCGGCGGGCAATGTGGCCATGTCCAGCCAGTCGGGTGCGCTCGGGATCGCCATCCTCGACTACGCGGTGCAGGCCAGCATCGGCATCTCCCAGTTCGTCTCGGTGGGCAACAAGGCCGACGTGAGCGGTAACGACCTCCTCCTAGCGTGGGAGGACGACCCCCAGACCGATGTCATCACAATGTACCTGGAGTCATTCGGCAACCCCCACAAGTTCTCCCGGATTGCCCGTCGCATCGGACGGAAGAAGCCGATAGTCGCGGTCAAGTCGGGGAGGAGCACCGCCGGGAGCCGTGCCGCCGCCTCCCACACCGGCGCCCTCGCTTCATCCGACGTGGCTGTCGGGGCCCTCTTCCGCCAGGCGGGGGTGATCAGAGTCGACACCCTGGAAGAGATGTTCGCCGTGGCCGACCTCCTCGCCAACCAACCCGTGCCAGGCGGGCGTCGGGTGGGTGTGGTGACGAATGCCGGAGGCCCGGGGATCCTTGCTGCCGACGCCATGGAGGCCAAGGGCCTGGTGCTCCCCGAGCTCAGCGACGACCTCCAGGCGAGGATCATGGAAGTCCTAACCCCCGAGGCGTCACCACGGAACCCGGTCGACCTGATCGCCTCGGGCGGCCCGGCCCAGTTCGAGCATGCCACCCGTCTGCTTCTCGAGTCCGGGGAGGTCGACGTGGTCATGGTGATCTATGTCCCGGTGTCACCGGAAGGTGCCGAGTCGGTGGCCGCAGCGCTGAGACGCTGTCAGGACGACCATCAGGGGGATGTGACATTTCTCTCCGTGTTCATGGACTCGGGAGCGTCGCGGGAGTATTTGAGGGGCGACGAGACCAACCGGACCATCCCCACGTTCAGCTTCCCCGAGACCTCGGCGGTGGCACTCTCCAGGGCGGTCGAGCACGGGGAATGGCGGCGACGCGACCCCGGCATCGAGGTGAGGCTGGAAGACGACCAGATGGCAGGCATACGCACGGTCATCGATGCAGCCCTGGAACGACTCGGGGACGAGGGAGGGTGGCTGACGCCGGGGGAAGTCGATGACGTCCTCGGCTCGGCCGGGCTCAGGACCCCGGTCACCCGGATGACGACGACGGTCGAGGAGGCCCTGGTCGTCGCCGAAGAAGTGCCCGGGCCCCTGGTCCTCAAGGTTGTATCCGAGCGGGCGATCCACAAGTCCGACGTCGGGGGTGTGGCGCTCGGGGTCGAGGGGGCCGAAGAGGTGAGGAAGGCCTTCGAGCAGGTGAGCAACGTGGTCTACGATCCCGACGGCGTTCTGGTCCAGGAGTACGTGCCGGGCGGTCATGAGGTCCTCATCGGGATGGCCCAAGACCCCAACTTCGGACCGCTCGTGGTGTTCGGCCTCGGCGGGGTCTACGTGGAGCTGCTCAAGGACGTTGCTTTCCGGATACACCCCCTGACCGACGTCGACGCCGCCGAGATGATCCGGGAGACCAAGGGCTTCAAGCTGCTCGAGGGCTACCGAAACCAGCCGGAAGGTGACATATCCGCCCTGGAGGACGCATTGCTGAGGGTGTCCGGGCTCATCACCGCGGTTCCCGAGCTCGCCGAGATGGACCTCAACCCGGTCAAGGTCCTCCCCCCCGGAGAAGGGGTCTGTGTGGTGGATGCCCGGATGAGGGTCCTCCCGGTGCCTCCCAACCGACGCCCCGGCATGCTCGACCTCCCGGCAGCCCGGTCCTCTTCTCGGGTCTAACGTCTGGGCCATGGAACATGTCTCGGTGACGGTCGACGCTTCGGTCGCCCTCGTCCGTCTCGATCGTCCCCCGGTGAACGCCCTCTCGGCGCAGGTCGCCTCCGAGTTGAAGGAGGCTTTCGAGTCGTGCCGTGACTCGGGCATCCGGGCGGTGGTGGTAACCGGACAGCCCCACTTCGCCGCCGGGGCAGACATCAAGGCGTTCAAGGAGACCCTCGACACCGGGTCCAAGGAGAGGAGCGCCAACCTCCTGGTCGACGCAATCGCCGTCCTCGAGGGCCTGGACAAGCCGACCATCGCCGCGGTCCACGGGTTCGCTCTCGGCGGAGGATGCGAGCTGTCCATGGGATGCGACTTCCGCTATGTCTCCGAGGACGCCCGCATCGGTCAGCCCGAGATCCTCCTCGGGATCATCCCGGGAGCCGGCGGCACCCAGCGTCTGCAGCGTCTCGTCGGATATCAGAAGGCGAAGGAGCTGGTGCTGACAGGACGACATGTCGATGCCGACGAGGCCCTGGCCATCGGCTATGCGGACAAGGTGGCCCCCACCGACGAACTGCTCGATCTAGCGCTGGCCGACGCCGCCGAATGGGCGACCAAGGCCACCGTCGCCATCGCCGTGGCCAAGAGGGCGATGGCGGCAGGGCGAGGAGTGCCCTTCGACCAGGCGATGGCCTTCGAAGCCGCGGCTTTCCAGGAGGCCTTCGGGTCCGAGGACGCAGTCGAGGGGATCAACGCCTTCGTCGAGAAACGATCCCCTGACTTCAGGGGTCGCTGAGAGAGTCGGCAAACCTGGCCAGGTTGCCCTTCCACATACGGGCCAGGATCGGCCTCGCCAGCCAGCCGGTGATGGAGCCTCCCAGCCACCATGGGAACCTCAGATTCTCTTCCCAGAGCACGATCGTCCCTTCCCCGTCGGGCCGGAGGGAGAACACTCCCTCGCCCCTGACCAGGCCATGGTGTGACGCCCCGATCGCCGATCCTTCGACCCAGTCGGTGATCTCGATCACGTCGAGGGTTCTGAACGGCCCGACCCGGGTCTCGACCTCCATCCGGGTCCCCGCTCCTCGCGTTTGCCCGCTGGAGAACCTGAGGGACTCGGCATCCCGCATCCAGTCGACGTGACCGGCCAGGTCGGCGAGGGCCGGCCACACCTCGATCGGAGGACGTTCGACACGATGTTCGACTTCGATGCGAGGCACCGGCACACGGTACACAGCGTGCTCCTGCGAGAATGAGGGCCGATGATCTACCTCGATCACGCAGCCACCACGCCGATGCGACCCGGCGTGAGGGAGGCCATGGAGCCTTTCCTCGCCGGAGAGTTCGGCAACCCCTCGGGTGTTCACGAGGTGTCCCGTCGCGCCAAGAACGCCCTCGAGGAGGCCAGAGAACGGATCGCCGGGTTGATCGGCGCCCGCCCGATGGAAGTGGTGTTCACGTCGGGGGGCACCGAGTCGGACAACCTCGCCTTGAAGGGGGCGGTGTTCGGCGCCTCGCCCCGCCAGGGAGTCGTCACCGTGGCCACCGAGCATGACGCGGTCCTGGACACCGGCCGCTTCCTTCGACATCGGGGCCATCCTGTCGCAGTCGTGGGTGTCGACGGAGAGGGCCGGGTGGACCCCGGGCAGCTGGCCAGGGCAGTCACCCCGGCCACCGCCGTCGTGTCTGCCATGTGGGCCAACAGCGAGACAGGCGTTCTCGCCGATGTCAGTGTCCTGGCACATGCCGTCAAGATGGCTGGGCCCGACGTCCTGTTCCACACCGATGCGGTACAGGCCTTCAACTCCGAGTCGGTCCGGATAGACGGGATTGACATGCTCTCGCTGGCGGGGCACAAGATCGGCGGGCCGAAGGGCATAGGGATCCTCTACGTGAGAGAAGGGGTTCACCTCGAGCCGGTCATGCACGGCGGGGGCCACGAGCTGGGTCGCCGTTCCGGGACCCAGAACGTGGCCGGTGCAGTCGGGTTGGCGGTGGCCATGGACCTGGCCTCGGACGACCGTGAGCGTTTTCGGGGTGTGGTCGCCGGGATCAGAGACGACTTCGAGAAGCGGGTCATCGCCGGGATCCCTTCTGCCACGGTCAACGGCGGCGACGCGTCCAGGACCTCCCAACACCTCAACATGCGGTTCACCGGGGTGCGGAACCAGACGCTCCTGATGCGCCTCGACCGGGCCGGTGTCGCCGCCTCCGCAGGGTCGGCGTGTCAGTCGGGGGCTGCCAAGGTGTCCCACGTCCTCGAGGCGATGGGTCTGACCCCCGAGGAGGCGAGAGAATCGGTCAGGTTCAGCTTCGGCTGGGACTCGACGGTGGACGGGGCCCGGGAGGCCGCCGACGTCCTGGTCGAACTGGTCGGGGACCTGCAATGAAGGCCCTGGTCGCCATGTCGGGTGGCGTCGACTCGAGTGTCGCCGCGGCCCTCATGAAGCAGGAGGGCCATGAGGTGGTGGGTGTGACCCTCAAGCTGTGGTCGGGCCCCAATGGGGAGGCGCCCACCTCAGGGTGCTGCACCATCTCTGATGCCGAGGACGCTCGCCGTGTCGCCGCCGCCCTGGACATTCCCTACTACGTGCTCGACTACACCGATGAGTTCAAGGACGGAGTTGTCGACCGGTTCATCGCCGACTATCTGACCGGTCGGACACCGAACCCCTGTATCGAGTGCAACCGCACGGTCAAGTTCGATCGGTTGCTCAACGGTCTGGACAACTTCGACGCCGAGGTCCTGGTCACCGGGCATCACGCTCGCACCCGGCTAGTGGACGGGCAGTGGCAGCTGCTCAGAGGGGCGGACCACGCCAAGGACCAGTCCTACGTCCTCTCCATGCTCACCCAGGAGCAGCTCGCCCGGACCAGGTTCCCGATCGGTGAGATGACCAAGGACCGGGTGCGTGAGATCGCCGCGAGGCTCGGCCTGCGCACCGCGGACAAGCCGGAGTCGATGGACATCTGCTTCGTCGGGCAGCGCGACTACCGCAGCTTCCTCCGGTCGCACACCCCGGACGCCTTCCGGGGCGGCCGCGTGGTCGACGTGGGCGGGGAGGATCTGGGCTCCCACGACGGGGTCGCCGGGTTCACCGTGGGCCAGCGCCGGGGGCTGGGGGTGGCGGTGGGTGAGCCCCGTTACGTAGTCGACATCCAGCCTTCCACCTCGACCGTGGTGATCGGGACCCGCCGCGACCTGCGCTGCTCCCGAGTGGAACTGAGGGGGACCTCATCGGTTTCCGGAGGGCCCATCGAGGGGCCGGTCACCGCCCAGTACCGGGCACACGGGGAGCCGGTGCCGGCCACGGTGCAGCCCGGGCATCTCACCTTCGACACGCCCCAGGAGGCTGTCGCCCCCGGGCAGACCATCGTCTTCTACCAGGGGGAGAGGGTCCTCGGGGGGGCGATCATCTCCAAGGCGCACAGCCCCGGCTGAGGCTGTCGGGGCCGGGCGTTATCGTCGCGTCATGGAGGATCGAGCCCTGAGGGCGGAGGAGCTCCGCGCCGAGATCCGCAAGCACAACTACCACTACTTCGTGCTCGACGAGCCGCTGGTCTCCGACGCCCGGTACGACGCATTGGTCCGGGAACTGAAGGCAATCGAGGAGGAGCATCCGGAGCTGGTCACACCGGACAGCCCCACCCAGCGTGTCGGTGGCCCGGTCTCCGACCTGTTCCGCCCGGTCGAGCATCTCCGCCCGCTGTTCTCATTGGACAACGCCGAGACCCGAGAGCATCTCCAAGCCTGGGAGGCCCGCCTCGTCCGCCAGCTCGGCGCAAACCCGTCGGGGTATGTCTGCGAGCTGAAGATCGACGGGCTGGCAGTGGTGCTCACCTACCGCGACGGGGTGCTGGTGACCGGAGCGACCAGGGGCGATGGGACCACCGGCGAGGACGTCACCGCCAACCTGCGGACCATCAAATCGGTGCCGCTGAGGCTCCTCGGCGACGATGTTCCCCCGGTCCTCGAGGTGCGGGGCGAGGTCTACATGTCGGACCGGGCCTTCGAGGAGCTCAACCAGCGACAGATGGAGGAGGGCAAGCCGATCTTCGCCAACCCTCGCAACGCCGCGGCCGGAGCGGTCCGGCAGAAGGACCCGACCGTCACCGCCGGACGGAACATCGACATATGGATCTACCAGCTCGGCCTGGCAGAAGGGGGCCCGGAGGTCTCCACTCATACCGAGACCCTCGAGTACATGCGATCGCTCGGCCTGCGCACCAACCCTGCAACCCGGGCACTCGGGACCATCGAGGGCGTTCACGGCTTCGTACGGAGCGCCGAGGAGAACCGCCATGCCAACGGCTACCAGACCGACGGCGTGGTCATCAAGGTCGATTCACTCGCCGAACAGGAGACCCTCGGATACACCGCCAAAGCACCACGTTGGGCGATCGCCTACAAGTTCCCCCCGGAAGAGCAAGTCACCACACTCCGCGACATAAGGATCAACATCGGGCGGACCGGCGCGGCCACTCCCTACGCAGTTCTCGAGCCGGTGTTCGTCGGTGGTGCCACCGTTGGGATGGCCACCCTGCACAACCAGGACCAGGTGGCCCTGAAAGACGTTCGTGTCGGCGACCAGGTGATCGTCCGCAGGGCCGGAGACGTGATCCCGGAGGTGGTCGGGCCGGTTGTCGCGGCGCGGACCGGGAGGGAGAAGCGGTGGAAGATGCCGTCGACCTGTCCGTTCTGCGGCAACCCGATCGTGCGCCAGGAAGGCGAGGCCGTGGCGCGGTGCACCGGCGGGTTCGCCTGCCCGTCCAGGGTGAGGGAGTGGCTGGCCCACTTCGCCGGTCGGAGCGGGATGGACATCGAGCACCTCGGATACAAGACCATCGACCTCCTACTCGCCGAAGGGCTGATCACCGACCCGGCCGGCATATTCACCTTCGATCCAGAGACCCTTGGCGGGAAGGAGGGCTGGGGTGACATCTCGATCGGAAACCTCGCCCGGGCGATCGACGCCGCCCGTGATCGGCCGGTGGCCCGATTGCTCACCGCGCTGGGGATACGTCATGTCGGCGGCACCGTGGCCCGGATCCTTGCCCGCCACTTTGGAGGGTTGCCGGCGCTCATGGAGGCCACCGAGGAGGACATCGCGGCGATCGACGGGATCGGCCAGGTGATCGCCTCAGAGGTACGCCGATGGTCGACAGACCCCGACAACCGAGCCCTGGTGGCCAGGCTGGCCGCGGCCGGGGTTCGGGTTGTCGACGAACCGGAGCCCGGAGAGGCTTCCGACCTCCTCGCCGGGGCCACCTTCGTGATCTCGGGAACCCTCGACGGGATGAGCCGGGAGGAGGCGGAGGCCGCGGTCGAGGCGCGTGGCGGCAAGGCGACCGGATCGGTGTCGGGCAAGACCACCGCCCTGGTGGTCGGGGAGTCGCCGGGTGCCTCGAAGACCCGCAAGGCTGAGGAGCTGGGCATCCCCATCATCGATGGCAACACCTTCGAGCGGGTATTGGAGTTGGGGCTCGACGCCCTCGTATAGAGGTCAACCCACCCGGAATGTCCAGGTGAAGGACCCAGGGTCGGGTAGGCCGGTGAAGGTGTCCCACCTGATGAGGATGGTGTTCTCGCCCGGCTGCCACGACTGGATGGTCGGATGTGACGGAGAGGGTGCCCAGCGGTAGACGCCGGTGGCCTCCACGAAGGTGGCATCGGTGACCGTCCAGCCGTTCACCACGATCTCAACGGCGTACCCCACCTCCACTCGGATCTCCAGGGCCGTCTGGGGCAGGACCAGGTCGCCCTCCTGTGGGGAGATGCTGATCACCGGGTGGGGTAGTTCCACGGTCTCCCCGGCGGGGGAGAACACGATGGCCAGGGCGACCGTGGCCACCGCCACCAGGGCCAGGCCGGCGTAGATCAGGCGGTAGGGCATGACCCTGGCACCGTAGTCGGCGGCCAGGACCAGCCGGTCCGCAGTGGTCGGGTCTGTACAATCGGCTCGGTGGAGTCCGCTCGCACTCATGACCGGGAGCTGATCGCATCCGCATACGCCGGAGACATCGACCTGGAAGCAGCCCGGGAGGCCGTGGAAGCCGCCATCGAAGACCTCGACAAGGGTCGCCTCCGGGTGGCGGAGAAGGCCGATGGCGAGTGGACCGTGAACGGGTGGGTGATGGAGGCCATTCTCCTCTACTTCAGGCTTCGCAAGTCCGAGACCATGGAGGTCGGAGGGATCGAGTACCACGACAAGATCCCTCTGAAGCGTGACCTGGCCGGCCAGGGGGTCCGCGTGGTGCCTCCCGGCTCGGTGAGGTACGGGGCACATTGTGAGCCCGGGGTGGTGGTCATGCCCGGGTTCGTGAACATCGGCGCCCGAGTCGGCGAGGGGACCATGGTCGACACCTGGGCCACAGTGGGCTCATGCGCCCAGGTCGGGCGCGGGGTCCATCTCTCCGGCGGAGTCGGCATCGGTGGTGTTCTCGAACCGCCCGGTGCCAGGCCGGTCATCATCGAGGATGGGGCGTTCATCGGGAGCCGGTCGATCGTCGTCGAAGGGGTCATCGTCGAGGAGAGAGCGGTACTCGGCGCCAATACGGTCATCACCTCGTCGACCCCGATAATCGACGTCACCGGCCCGGAGCCGGTCGAGTATCGACGGCGGGTGCCCTCCGGGTCGGTCGTTGTGCCCGGGACACGACCCAAAGAGTTCCCGGCGGGCAGCTATGACATGTCGTGCGCCCTGATCATCGGAGAGCGCACCGAGTCGACGGAGAGCAAGACCGGCCTCAACGACTACTTGAGGGAGCTCGGAGTCCAACTCTGACCCGAGACGCCCGACAGTAATGTGCTGGCCATGTCTGACCGCGACGTGATGGCCCTGGTCCTGTCCGCCGAGAACCGTTGGATGCAAGGCTGGCTGGCCGGGCCGACGATCGAGGGGAGACCCCTGCGACGTGGCGACCGTGCCCCCGAGGTGACCGTGCTCGGGCCCGACGGTGCGGAGAGGCTGCTCAGCTCGACCTGGGCCCACCGGCCTGCACTGATCCTCCTATGGCGACACCTGGGATGTGGCTGTGGGCGGGCCAGGGCCAGTCGGCTCCTCGAGGAGATCGACGACTACCGGTCCGTGGGCCTCGAAGTGGTTGTGGTGGCCCCCGGCGACCCGGAGCGGGTCAACCGCTATGCGCAACGCAACCAACTGGCTGTGACCGCCGTCGCCGACCCCGAGTACTCCGCCCACAAGGCCTTCGGGCTGGGGCACTGGTCGGTGGAACAGGTCCTCTACGACGCTCCGCCCGAGTACTGCGACCTCGATGCCGAGGTGGGCGCCGCCTTTCAGGCGAGACGACGGGAGGAGGGCAACAACCTGGTTGACGATCCGTGGATGCAGTCCGGCGAGTTCGTGGTGGACACATCGGGGATCATCCGGGTCGCCTACCTCTACAACTACTGCGAGGACTATCCCGATCCGCGTGTCTTCCTCACCGCCGCACGGCTGGCCGGCTGAGGTGGGATCGCTGGCCGACACCCTCGCCTGGCTGGTCGATATCCCCTCACAGACCGGCAGCGAGCAGCAGCTCCAGCAGGCACTGATCGGACGGCTCTCCGACTTCGACCCGGTCCCGATCGCCGACTCCCTGGTGGTAGGGACCCCGGGCCCGGGCAAGGTGGCGCTGGTCGGCCACACCGACACCGTCCCGCTCCAGGGCCACGTCGGGGCGAGGCGGGAAGGCGACCGGCTCTATGGCCTCGGCGCCACCGACATGAAAGGTGGCTTGGCAGTGATGGTCCACCTCCTCGAGGACCTCGGGACCGACCGTGTGGTGGGGGTCTTCTACGCCGGCGAGGAAGGCCCGCTCGCCGGCAACCAGCTGGGACCGATCCTTGATGGGGTCCCCGGCCTCCTCGAAGTAGAAGCCGCGGTTGTGATGGAGCCAACCGACCGTGAGATCCACTTCGGCTGCCAGGGGTCGATCAACGCCCGTGTCAGCTTCCTCGGGGAGGCCTCACACTCGGCCCGGCCCTGGGCCGGGGTCAACGCAGTGACCAGGGCGGGAAAGTTCCTAACCATGATGGACGGCCTCCAGCCCGAGGTTCACCTCATCGAGGGGTTCGAGTTCAAGGAGGTCATCTCGGTGACCATGGCCCGGGGCGGGGTGGCCCACAACATCATCCCCGCCGCCTTCGAGCTCAACGTCAACTATCGCTTCTCCCCGGACCGGACCGTCGACCAGGCAAGGGAACGTCTCGGCGAGGTGTGCCGGGCCGCCGACCGCTTCGAGGTGACCGACGCCTCCCCGGCGGCCTACCCGCAGACGTCCCACCCCCTGTTCGCCGCCCTGGCTGAGGCGGCCGGAGCCGCGGAGGGGCACAAGCAGGGCTGGACCGACGTCGCCCAACTCCAGGAGCGGGGCGTTCCCGCAGTCAACTTCGGTCCGGGTGAGACTCTCCTCGCCCACAAGCCTGGCGAGTCGGTCCGTGTCGACGACCTCGACTGGGCGTATCGAGCCTTGCGGGAGACCCTGGGTTGACCTCAGCCATTGGAGAAGAGCAAGACCTGGGCCCGGCATTACAGTCCAACCGACCATGCCAGTCGAGATCGACATCGCCCACGTCGCCCGTCTTGCCCGACTCGACCTCTCCGACGAGGAACTGGAAGGCTACCGGAGCCAGCTCGGGGTCATCCTCGAACATGCCGCCAGGGTCCAGGGACTGGAGGGCGATCCCGATGTCGAGGGCGCCCATGTCCTGGGCCTGGAAGGGGTCTATCGCGAGGACGTGGTGGTCGACTCCCTCGTTCGGAACGAAGTCCTCGAGGCCGCGCCAGATGCTCGCGACGGCTTCTTCGTGGTCCCGCCTGCGTTGGAGACATGACCCAGCCCACCATTCTCGGCGCGGCCGCCATGCTGCGGGCGGGCGAGATCACCGCCGTCGAATTGACCGAGTCGGTCCTCGACACCGCCCACCTGACGGAAGCCCAGGTCCACGCATATCTGACCATCGACCGTGCCGGCGCCCTGGAGGCAGCCGGCAGGGCTGATGCCGACTTCGCAGACGGGATCGACCACGGGCCGCTCCAGGGCATACCTGTTGCCCTGAAGGACAACATGTGCACCAGGGGGGTCGAGACCACGGCCGCCTCCCAGATCCTCGCCGGATACCTGCCGCCATACGACGCCACCGTGGTGACCCGTCTCCGCGATGCCGGGGCGGTGATAGTCGGGAAGACCAACCTGGACGAGTTCGCCATGGGTTCGTCTACGGAGAACTCCGCCTATGGCGCCAGCTACAACCCCTGGGACATTTCCAGGGTCCCCGGAGGGTCATCCGGCGGGTCGGCCGCGGCGGCGTCCGTCGGGTCGGCGCTGGGGGCCCTCGGATCGGACACCGGAGGATCGATACGCCAGCCGGCCTCCCTGACCGGTCTGGTCGGGGTCAAGCCGACCTACGGCACGGTCAGCAGGTACGGGCTGATCGCATTCGCTTCGTCCCTCGACCAGATAGGCCCCCTGGCGAGGACGGTGGGGGACGCGGCCGCCATTCTCGCCGTCGTCTGGGGCCACGACCCGCTCGACACGACCTCGTATTCAGGCCCATACCCGGACCCGGCCGTCGACATCGACTCGGGGGTCAGGGGCGTGAGAGTCGGGGTGGTGGAGCAGCTCGCAGGAGACGGCTACGAACCGGATGTCGAGGAGGGCGTGGCGGAGATGATCGACCGCCTCTCCGACGCGGGTGCGACTGTGGTGAAGGTATCCCTCCCCTCCTTCGAGTATGCGCTCTCCGCCTACTACCTGATCGCCCCGGCGGAGGCCTCGGCCAACCTGGCCCGCTTCGACGGTGTGAGATATGGCCACCGTGGGGCGGGGGACACAGCCGAGGCGATGATGGGCCGGACCAGGGCGGAGGGTTTCGGGCCCGAGGTCACCAGGAGGATCCTCCTCGGCACGTACGCCCTGTCCGCCGGCTACTACGACGCCTTCTACGGACAGGCCCAGCGGGTCCGGGCAGCCATCCGGGCAGACCTCGCCAGGGTCTACCAGGAGGTCGACGTGCTCGTCTCCCCGACCAGTCCCACCGTTGCCTTCGCGGCCGGAGCGCGAGTCAGCGACCCGTTGGCCATGTACCTGTCCGACATCTGCACCATCCCCTCCAACCTGGCCGGTGACCCGGCCATGTCGGTGCCCATCGGGCTCGATCGACAGGGCCTCCCCATCGGGTTTCAGGTCATGGCGCCGCCACTCGGTGAGCGCCTCATGTTCCGGGTGGCGGCCGAGGTGGAGCGTCTCGCCGGGTTCACATACCGCCCGTCGATCGACCTGGTGGCGACATGACCTGGGAGGCTGTCATCGGCATCGAGGTGCACGTCGAATTGAGCACCGCCTCGAAGATGTTCTGCGGATGCGCAGTCGACTTCGGGGCGGCCCCGAACACCCTGGTGTGCCCGGTGTGCCTCGCCCTGCCCGGCGCGCTGCCGGTCGCCAACCGGAAGGCGATCGAGGGGATCCTGGCCATAGGACTGGCGCTGGGCTGCAAGGTGCCCCCCAGGTCGGTGTTCCACCGCAAGAACTACTTCTACGCCGACCTGCCCAAGAACTATCAGATCTCCCAATTCGACATGCCGGTCTGTGTCGACGGCCACTTAGACATCGAAGTCGACGGGGAGGTGCGCAGGGTCGGGATCGAGCGTGCCCACATGGAGGAGGACACCGGGAAGTCGAGCCACGTCAGCGACGGCGGGCGGATCCACTCCGCCTCGGCCACCCTGCTCGACTTCAACCGATCAGGCGTTCCCCTGGTCGAGATCGTGTCGCGGCCGGACCTGCGGAGCGCGGTCGAGGCGCGCGCCTACGCCCAGGAGCTCCGCTCCGTGGTCGCCGAGTTGGGAGTTTCCGACGCCCGACTCGAGGAAGGCTCGATCCGGTTCGACGCCAATGTCTCTGTCCGACCCTCCGGTGCCGACAGTCTGGGCACCAAGGTCGAGGTCAAGAACATGAACTCGTTCCGATCATTGGAGCGGGCCGTCGACT
>CAYVTP010000003.1:32720-42582 GCA_964454615.1 uncultured Acidimicrobiaceae bacterium
GTCGACTTCGAGATCAGCCGCCAGGTCGCCGCCCTGGAAGCGGGGGAGACGGTGACACAGGAGACGCGGCACTGGGACGAGGAGGCCGGGGTGACTCATTCGATGAGGACCAAGGAGGGCTCATCCGACTACCGCTACTTCACCGAGCCCGACCTGGTGCCCCTGGTCTTCGACGACGCCTGGGTCGAGTCGGTCCGGAGCAGGCTCCCGGAGCTACCCGCAGGGCGCCGCTCCCGTTACCGAGAGCTGGGGCTCGAGAGTGCGCAGGCGTTGGTACTGGCGGCGATGCCGGCGGCCATCAGGGCCGTGTTCGAGGAGGCGGTTGACGAGGGGGCCCTACCATCGGCAGCCGCCAACTGGATGTCCGGTGAGGTCACCGGAAACCTTCGAAAGGCCGGGTCCGACATGTCGGAGGTCCCTATCACCGGTCGGCAGCTGTCCGAGCTGATAGCCCTGGTGGAAGCGGGGACGGTTTCGGCGACCGCGGCCAAGGAGGTCCTCGAGGGGGTCATGGCCGGAGAAGGCGAGCCGTCCGAGGTGGCTGAGGCCCGCGATCTGGTCCAGGTCTCGGATCGGGAACTCCTCATGGAGGCGGTGGTTACCGTGGTCGAAGCCAACCCCGAAGTCGTCGCCGCCTACCGCCGGGGCGGGGAAGACAAGGTTCTCGGCTTCCTGGTCGGTCAGGTGATGAGAGCCACCCAGGGAAAGGCCGATCCCCGAATCGTCAACCAGATCCTCAGGGAGGTGGTCACCACCGAGTGACCGGTCGGACACTCGATCCGGTTACCTTGTTGCCGATGACCCGTCACACCAAGATCATCGCCACCTTGGGCCCGTCGGTGGCCACGAGGGAGGGAGTCCGCACCCTGGTCGAGGCGGGGATGGACGTGGCGCGGCTCAATTTCTCCCACGGCACGCCTTCGGAGCTCAGCGACCTCTACGGGTGGGTGCGGGAAGCTTCTGAGGACGTCGGCCGTGAGGTGGCGGTCATGCAGGACATCCAGGGGCCCAAGCTCCGGGTGGGCTCGTTGCCCGACGGGCAGGTCGTCCTCGAGTCGGACGAGTTGGTCCATCTGGTCCCGTCGCAGGGCGGCCAGGAGGGCCAGGGCATCATCCCCATCGGCTACGAGAGACTCCTCGAGGATGTCCACCCAGGGCACAAGGTCCTCCTCTGCGACGGCATGGTCGAGCTCACAGTCGAGGAAGTCGGGGAATCGTCGTTGAAGGCGCGGGTGGTGATACCGGGCCTGGTCAGCGACAACAAGGGCGTGTCGGTGCCGGACAGTCGCCTGTCGATGAGCAATGTGACTCCGAAGGACGAAGTGGACCTGGAGATGGGGAGGGACCTGGGTGTCGACTTCGTCGCCGCCTCCTTCGTCAGGACCCGGGAGGACGTCGAAGAGGTCAAGTCGCGCGCCGGTGGTGCACCCGTCATCAGCAAGATCGAGCTGGCCCGGGCGCTGGAGAACCTCGACGAGATAATGGACGCCTCCTACGGGGTGATGATCGCCAGGGGCGACCTCGGCGTCCAGGTTCCCCTCGAGGAGCTGCCGCTGATCCAGGCCGACATCCTCTCCAGAGCCAACGCCCTGGGCAGGATCACGGTCACCGCCACCGAGATGTTGGAGTCGATGACCCACAGCCCCCGTCCGACCAGGGCGGAGGTGACCGACGTGGCGACCGCGGTGATGGGCGGGACCGACGCCGTCATGCTCTCCGGTGAGACCGCCATCGGCAGGTATCCGGCTCAGACCATCAGGGCGATGTCACGAATCTGCCACAAGGTGGAGGAGGGGACCCTGTCCAGCCGTGGTTTCCACCCGGTCGAGTTCGTCTATGACGCCAACCAGGTGGCATCGGCGGTGGCCCAGGCGGCCACCCAGATCGCACTCAACGTTGGCGCCGGGATGATCGTGGCCTTCACGGAGAGCGGCACCACCGCCCGCCTGATCTCCAAGTACCGGCCCGAGCAGAGGGTGGTGGCCTTCACCCACGACCCGGCGACCCTCCGCCGGATGGCGTTGCTGTGGGGGGTCACCCCGAAGTCGTTCGCACGTCAGACCTCGACCGACGAGGAGATGAGCATCGCCTCGTCGATCCTCGAGGACGATGGCCTGGTGTCGACCGGCGACACCGTGGTGATGGTGGCCGGCGTGCCGCCCAATGTCAGTGCATCCACCAACCTGGTCAAGGTCCACCGGGTGGGAGAGGCGACCGGCCACCTCGGCGGCTGAGTTACGATCGCGCCAATGGGCCAGACCGTTCAGATCAAGGACACCGTCACTCTCGGCGACGTGCTGGTCCTCGACACAGACCGAAGCTTCACCGGCCAGGACGGCGAGGTGGCCACACCCGGCGACCTCGCGGCCGGAGTGCCCGGGCTGCTCGCCCGGGGTCTGTTCGCCCTCGACATCGGGATCGACCACGTTTTCGTGCAGCAGAACGCGGTCACGGTCCGCCGCCCCGGTGGTTGGGATGAGGCCTCGACAGACCTGGTCTCGGCCCTGACCGGCAGCTTCCTCCGCCACTACGGCGAGGGGGACGACGAGGAGGAGTGACCCGGGCCGTGCTCGCTAGTCGTCCTCGTCCCCGTTCTCGGGAACGGTGGTGCTGGTCGTAGTGGTCGTCGGGCAGGTGTGTTCCTGGCCGGGGACCTTGCAAGGGTGGACCACGAAGATCGCCCGCTGGGGGACATAGGTGACCACCCACTCCCGATAGGAGATCTGCTCGCCGCCGCGGGTCATACGGCGACTCACCGTCACACTCCAACCCTCGCGGGCGCTCTGGCGTATGGTCTGCTGGTCTACCCCGTAGGTCGGGTCGGGCTCGTAGATCGGCGGTTGGGGCTCCCTGATGTTGAACCGCTCCGACACGTTGGCCTCGACAACACGGGCGTTGGGCCCGCCCGGGACCACGCTGAGGTGGGTCCGGCCGCCTCGCTGCTCGCCCTTGACGATCCGGCCGTCGTTGTCCCCGAAGATACGCACGGTCACCGAGGTGCCGGTGTGACGGGTGTTGATGAGGATGTGCCGGTCGGTGTTGTTGCGGAAGATGAGCTCGGGGCCGCCCCAATTGACCGTGGCCTCGATCCCCTCCGGGTAGCGGCTGAACCACTGGGTGTGTGGCCGGTGCTCGATGTCCTGGTAACCACCCCAGAAGACCGCGTTGTACAGGGTGGTGGCGAACTGGCTGACACCTCCGCCGATGGTGTCGACCAGTTGGAAGTTGATGATCGTCCCTGCTGGCAGGTATCCCTTGGCCTCGGTACGCGGCCCCACATAGGCGTTCAGGTTGAAATTCCCCCCGGGAGCCACGATCGCCATGTCGACGGCGTCGGCCATCAGCTGGATGTTGACCACGCGGTTCTGACAGCAGTCCATGTGGGTGGTGAACGAGCTCACCAGGTGTCGGATCCCCATCGCCTCCAGAGACTCGGTGGTGACCGACGGGTCGGCGTGCTCGACCACCGGCAGCTCCCCGGTCCGTGCCCCGGTGGCGGCCGCCTCGATCAGGCGCTGGGCGGTCTCCTCCTCGTCGATCCGGGTGCCCCGACGACCCCGCACTATCGAGATCGCGTCGCCCTCGATCCTGAACCTGGCATCCACCGGCGCTGCCTCGTAACGGCTTCGCACCGGCTGGAGGTGGGTGTTGATCTTCGCCGGGTCGAACGAGTGGACGATTCGGGTGGCGGCGCCTTCCACCACGGTCGTCCCGACGTACGCCTCGAGGAGCTGTGCGGTGGTGAAGGTCAGGTTGTTGTCGCGGTAGGTGAGGGTTATGGGCGCACCGGTGATGGCCCGCGCCTCGTCGAGGGCCTCCTCGACCTCACGGGCGGTGAGCTTGGGGACTATCACTGACGTTGGAAGGTCGACCGGCTCGGGATCACGCGCCAGCAGGGCTTGTTCGATAAGGGCTGCCGCCGTCGGCCTGTCGATGCCGACCCCGGTCCGCGGGTAGACGGCGACCAGGCTGCCGTCGTTGACCTCGATGGCCCCATGATGGGCCGGGCTGGCCAGCTCCCGGGCGTCCCACAGGTCGAATATCGCAGCCATCTCCGCAGGGTCGGTGCCTCCGGTCACCGGGACGGTCTCCGTGCGGAGGATCCGGGTGAACCACCACAGGAACTGGTAGGGGGCGTTGCCTTCCCGGCCGATTCCCATGACCCTCGCCAGCATGCCGTCGATGTCGAGGCGCAGCCCGGTCTCGGCGGCGAGGAGCTCGAGGGCACGCCCGTCGAGGGCGAAAGTGACACGCCGGCTCTGGTGGGCCTGCTGTATCTCGAGCAGCGCGGTGAGTGCCTCCTCCTCGGTGAGCCCCCCCAGGGGGACACCGGCCACCTCCACGCGGCCGATCACCTGGCCTTGAGACGCCCAACGGGTGAGCCCGAACATGGCGAACAGGAAGGCAAAGGTGGCGACCACTATGAGAAGGGACGCGACCAGAGGATGCGTGCGGAAGAATAGGTCTTTGTTCATATGGGAGATCTGACGGTCCAAGCGCGCGCCCAACCCCCGGCCGTCCCCCAATGGTACCGCCTGTCCGGAGACATTCGTAAGCTCCCCCCGATGGAGTTGGCCGTGCCCCGAGTACCCCCGGGTGAGTCCGTCCGCATATCGGGTTCGACGTTCGTCGCCTGGAAAAAGTGCCCGGAAACCGCCAATGCCCGCCTACAGGGGAGGTACGGCCCGGATACCAGGTCGGCTTTCGTGGGGGGCCTCGCCCACCAGATCTTCAGCCGTCACCTCAACACAGGCCCCATCTCCGAGGACGGGTTCGTCCAGGCATGCCGTGAGGAGATCGGGGGATCCAGCCTCAACTACCGGCTGGGAGGGAGCGAGACCAAGCCGTCGGTGCTCCCCCAGATGATCGAGGAGGCCAGGAGCCTCTATCAGAGGTTCATCCGATTCCCCCAGGACGGTTTCGTCGGTGCGGAGCTGTCGCTGGGGCACACCACCGAGGATGGGGTCGAGCTGGTCGGGAAAGTCGACGCGGTGTACGTCGACGGGCAGGGTCACAGACTGGTCGACTGGAAGACGGGTGAACTGGGAGACGTCCAGGACCAGCTGATGTTCTACGCCCTGCTGTGGGCCCTGGAACGGGGGGAGATACCGGCTGCCGTAGAGGCAATCTCGGTGGGGACCGGCGAGAGCCATCGGTCGCATCCCTCGGAGGACGAGGTGCGCTTGGTTGCCGATGAGGTGGCGGAGATGGCCACCAGGCTCAGGGAGGCATGGCAGTCGGGGGTGCCGCTGGAGAGGATCGCAGGACCGTGGTGCCGCTATTGCCCGATCCTCGAGGAATGCCCCGAAGGTCAGGCTGTGGGGGCCATGCTCGCCTGAACCGCCTCGCGGAACATGTCGAACAGCCCTTGGTGATCTCCGTCGAGACGTTCCGGGTGCCATTGGACCCCGAGTGCCCACCAGTCGCCGGCGCAGCGCGCCGCTTCGATCAAGCCGTCCTCGGCGAGGGCCTCGACGATCAGGTCGGGGGCGAGGTCGTCGAGCCCCTGGTGGTGAAGGCTGTTTACCTTGGCCTCGTCGGCCCCGTACGCGCCGGCCACCAGCGAATCTTCGACAAAGCGGACCAGGTGTCGTCTTGCCTCCCAGACCTCGGGGTCCGTCCCCTCGATGAACGGCTCGTGGGTGGAGTCCTCGGCGGTTATCTCCTGGCTCAAGGTCCCGCCGAGAGCGACGTTCAGGATCTGCAGGCCGCGGCATATCCCCAGCACCGGCTTGCCCTGTTGCCGCGCCTCCCGGATGAGAGCGATCTCAAACCGGTCGATCTCGGAGTCGTGCCCCTTGCTTGAGGTGTCGGGCTCGCCATAGGAAGCGGGGTCGACATCATCACCGCCTGACAGGAGAAGCCCATCGACAGCCGACACCAGCCTTCCGGCCACCTCCTCCGGCTGTCCGCCGGCGAACATCACCGGTGTCATGCCGGCCTCGATCAGGGAGTCGGTGTAATGGGCCGACAGGCTGTGGAGCCGGTCCGGCCCATAGAAGGTGTCTAGCGTTCTCCTCCAGGCAGTCACACCGATCAGCGGTTTCGTCATTCCAGCTCCGACTCGTAGTGTCCGGCGCTCCCCGGGGGGCGGACACCCCGGTGCTCCCAGTCTCCGCCGAGAGCGGTGGAGAGCACCTCCTCGGACTCGGACGGCTGGGCCCCGACGTCGGTCCGGACCTCGAAGTCGCCTTCGACGATTGTATTGGTCAACGCCCCCAATCCCTCGACCTCGACCGTGACCACATCCCCTGGCTCGACCGGTCTCGAGCCGGCAGGTGTGCCGCTGAGGATCACATCGCCGGGGAGGAGGGTGATGGTCCTGGCCAGGTCGGCCACCAGGTAGTGCATGTCCCATTCCATCTCGGAGGTGTTGCCCTCCTGGCGGAGCTCGCCGTCGACCAGGGTCCGGATCGACTTGTCGCGAAAGTCCCAGTCGGTGACCAGTCCCGGACCGAGAGGGCAAAGGGTGTCGGATCCTTTGACCCTGAGCATCGATCCGGCGTCGGTGTCACGGAAGTCGTGGAGGCCGTAGTCGTTGGCGATGGTGTATCCCGCAATGTGCTCGGAGGCCTGATCGGGCGAGATGCCGAACGTTGGGCTTCTCATGACTATCCCTATCTCGCCCTCGTAGTTCAGGTATCGGCACCGCTTGGGCCGCACCACCTCGCCCCGGTGGGCGTTGAGCGATGTGGTCGGCTTGTGGAAGTAGGTGGGTGCTGGGGGGAGGCGTGTCATGAACTCTTCGACCCGGCTGCGGTAGTTGAGGTGGACACAGATGATTTTCGACGGCTCGACCGGGGGCAGGTGGTGGGCCTGCTCGGGGTCCCAGGATCGGCCATCACCGGCCATGAGGCGACCCTGCCTGACGGTCACATTCACGGGCGCTCCGTCGATCAGGATCCTGCGAGTCTCCGGCATTCCGCCACGGTAATCGGGTGACCGTCGGTGAACCCAGGGTTGCTCACCGTGCTATTCCTGGTCTGGAACCCTGGGTTCGTGGTTGGTGGCTCGAGGCGGTGAACCGCGGGCGGGAGACCGTGCTATTGCTGGTCTGGAACCCGGGGTTCGTGGTTGGTGGCTTGAGGCGGTGAACCGCGGGCGGGAGACCGTGCTATTGCTGGTCTGGAACCCTGGGTTCGTCGTTTGGGCCCGGTATTGAGGCTGCCGGTCGGGTTGGGCTCTCAGGGGAGGAGTGTCTCCATCACCGAAAAGCCCAGTCCTTCATCTGTGACCAGGGCCAGACGGTCCTCGAACACGTGGATCCCGTAGATCTGCCGACCGTCGAACATGCCGATGCTCTGGATGATCCACTCCGATCCGTCCCTGGTGAACATCATCACCCGCTCTATCGCGGCACTGGTGCCGGGATAGCTCAACTGCCTCTGCATTTCCTTCGCTCTCAACTCGTCGGCGGTGACTGTGATCAGTGCCTCGCCGGTGACAGGGTCGCGGAAGGTCAGAGTCCCCGCATGGGGGTCGATGGTCAGGCTTTCCGCAGGAGTGTCCCAACGGTCGATCCTGGTCACGACCTGTCCCAGGCGACGGACCTCGATCGTCCAGTCCCGAATCCACAGCTCGATGGCACCATCCCTCTTGATGATCAAGTCATGCTGCGGTTTGGGAGAGGTGGAGTCGCCGGTTAGCCGGTACGCGACCACGGCCAACCCTGATTCGTGACTTGCGAACCCTTCTACCAGGAAGGGACCCGGCCGGGGAGGAAGGCCCAGAAGGCCGTCGGGTAGGTCGAGGGCTCCCCAGTTGGTGGTATCCTTCGACACCACCAGGTTCATCTGGTCGGTGAGGCCGACGACAAGGGATCCCCAGCGCGAGGCGCCGTAGACGGCGCGGGTAGTGGGCACCCGACGCCAGGTGGCGCCATCGCTGGTCGCCACGAATCCCACCTGCGGAATAGCGTGGTCGTACACCCAGATGCCGCCGTCAGGGCCGGTGAACATCCCTTGGAGGTAGCGTGGGTGGTCGTCGATAGAGAGGTCCCAAACCTGTCCATCGTTCGATGCCCAGAGCACCTCAAAGGCGGGCGTGTCAAGGTCGAGGTAGTCGCTCGATTCGAGACCGATAGCCTCCGCTTCCAGCGATCCCAGACCTATCTCTAATGGCCCGTAGACCACGAACTCGACTCCCGACTCGGTCTCGTACGAATGGAACCAGTCCAACAGCTCGCCGAAGACCCCCCTGAGTGCCTCTTCGGCTCGGGCGTACAGCGTCGCCTGATCGGATCCCATCCATGCCCGCCCGCTTATGAGGATCAGGACGTCGGCGGCGTGCGCTTCGTACAGCGTCACTTGCATGCCGGCTATCCCATCCGCGGGCAGGTATGAACGGTCCCATGAGATGCCGTCGTCCGAGGTCCAGACCACAGTGGCCCCGGTGGCGACCTCTGTGCCCACGGCGAGCAGCCCGAACCAGGTCTCGATGATCGTCTGGACGTAGTGATCGGTATCGATGACCAGAAGGCCCAGGTGCCATATGTCCCTACTCCACAGCTCGGCGCCGGCACCCCGAGGGCCGACCCCGTAGACGAAGGTTGCGCCATCGACGTCGACCACCGCTATGGGAGGGTTGCCGAGGTGTACCAGCCTGGCCCACTCGAGCGGCTCACCACGTGCCTGGAAGAGGGTGGTGGAAGTGGAGGTGGGCAGATCCAGGAAGGCGATGTGCTCGTCGTTGGGAGTCGTCGTTGTGGTCGGTGAGGCGAACCGTCCGAGGACGAAGATGGCGGCTAGGGCGAGGGCCGCCGCCCCCAGGACTGCAGGGCGTCTTCCCGGGCCGGCCGTTGGCCCCCTGTCCGGTTGCCTCTCGGGTTCATAGACCACGCCCATCGCTCATGAAACGTAGCGGGCGAGGCCGTCGTTCCGTCAGAGCACGCCCGTCCCGCCCCGGAAGGGCCCGATAGCGTCTAAGTTCCGTGACTCGACATGACTCCCAGCCTCATCGACCGGATCCCCGACGACCCCCACGCCGACATCACCTCGCATGACACCTACCTGACCGGGTTTCCCCACGCCGCCTTCGGTCGGATGAGGGAGGAGGAACCGGTGGCATGGGTGGAGGAGAGGGACGGTTCGGGGTTCTGGGCTGTCACCCGGCATGCGGATGTCATCGAAGCCAGTCGGGACTACCACCGCTTCACCGCGGCACGGGGCATCAGGATGGAGGAGATGGACACCGACGAGTTGGAGGCCAGGCGGACCATGATGGAGTTCGACCCGCCGGAGCACACCCGGCTGCGACGCCTGGTCCAGCCCGGCTTCACCCCGAAGGTGGTGGCCACCTACGAGAGCGCCTTCCGGAAGCTGGCCGGAGCGGTGCTCGACCAGGTGGTACAGCTCGGCCGGTTCGACTTCGTCACCGAGGTGGCCAGGGAACTGCCGATCAGGATGTTGTGCCGTCTGCTCGGTGTACCCGAGTCGGATGCGGGCCGGCTCGTTGCCTGGGGCGACCAGATGATCTCCAACGCCGACCCCGAATACACACCGGTGATCATCGACAAAGTGGACACCGAGGAGTACCGGCTGCTGCCCTTCCGGTCCCCGGCGGCCCTCGAGGTGTTCCGCTACGCCGAGGAGATAGCCCTGGCCCGCCGTGAGGACCCCCGCGAGGACATCATCACCACACTCCTCACCTCCGAGCCCGACGGACAGCCCCTGACCGACCTCGAGTTCAAGAACTTCTTCACACTGTTGATGGTGGCGGGCAACGAGACAACCCGACACACCATCAGCTTCGCCCTGATGTTCCTCCAGGAGTTTCCCGACCAGCAGGAGTGGCTGCGGAGAGGGCTGGGAGACGAGTTCGCCCCTCCGGGGCTCACGCCCCCCTCGCCCTCGCCTTCGGCTGC
>CAYVTP010000003.1:42682-62506 GCA_964454615.1 uncultured Acidimicrobiaceae bacterium
GTTCGCCCCTCCGGGGCTCACGCCCCCCTCGCCCTCGCCTTCGGCTGCGGGCGGTCCCCCCACAAGTGGGGGGACAAGAGTGTCGGAGCTTGCCACTGAGGAGATCCTCAGGGCCTCGGGGGTGACCATGCACTTCCGCCGGACCGCGGTCGACGACACCGAGCTCGGAGGCACCAATATCCGCAAGGGTGACAAGCTGGTCCTCTGGTACACCTCGGCCAACTACGACGAAGCGGTGTTCCGGGACCCATTCACCCTCGACCTGGCGCGGGAGCCAAACCCCCATGTCAGCTTCGGTACCGGGCGCCACGTGTGCCTGGGAGCGGCCCTGGCCCGGTTGGAGGTCAGGGTGTTCCTCGAGGAGTTCCTGGCCCGGGTGCCCGCCTACCGGGTCGGGTCACCAGACCGGCTTCGCTCGAATTTCATCCGAGGCATCAAGCACCTTCCGATAGAGCTTTAGGTCGCTTCGCTCCTGTACTGGGTACTGGGTACTGGGTACTGGGTACTGGGTACTGGGGTATCTAACCCGCAAGCGTCTTCTCGATGATGTCGATGGCGTGGTCGACGTGCTCCACCGTGGTGCGTCGGTTGAGGATTGCCAGGCGGAGGACGAATCGCCCGTCGATGACGGTGTTGGAGAGATGGGTGACCCGGTCGGCATTGACCGCCTCGAGGGCGGCCCGGCCCAGGTCGTCGTCGGCGAACCGGAAGGCGACGATGGAGAGGTCCGGGGTCATGACCTCGATCCCGTCGATCCCGGAGAGCCGGCGGTGGGCGTGCTCGGCCAGGTCGAGACTGCGATCCAGGGCATCCCGGAACGGGGCGACACCGTGCAGTTGGAGCGGCAACCAGACCGGCAAGGCTCGGAAGGGGCGTGTCAGCTCGGGTCCCAACGAGGAGATGTCGCGCAGGCCCTGCTGGATGTCTTCCTCCTCGAGGTAGGCGCCCCGGCCGAGGTGGGCTTCGACCAGGCTGGCCTCGTCCCGCACCAGAAGGGCTCCGACACCGAAGGGGGTGGAGAGCCCCTTGTGCGGGTCCAGGGTGACGGAGTCCGATCGTTCGATGCCCGCCAGCACCCTTCTGCCCCTTCCGGTCAGTTGGAAGAACCCTCCATAGGCGCCGTCCACGTGGAGCCAGATGCCCAGATCCTCGGCCACTGTGGCCACTGCGGCCAGGTCGTCCACGGTGCCGGTGTCCGTCGAGCCGGCGGTCGCCACCACCAGGAATGGGGAGTGGCCCACTGCTCGATCTGCGGCGACCTGGCTGGCCAGGGCTTCGGCATCCATGCGCAGGTCGGTGTCCACATCGACGGCCACCACCTGGTCAGGTCTGAAGCCGGCGAGCCGGGCCGCCTTGGCGACAGAGTGGTGCGTGTGGGCGCTGACATAGATCCGGCCCTCACCGATCTCGCCTTCCAGCCGGGCGGTGCGCGCCGTGGCGATGGCGGAGAGGTTGGCCATCGACCCGCCCGACAGGAGAAGCCCGGAGGAGCCGTGGCCAAGGCCGAGCATGGCGGCCATCCATCGGATCAGGCCATGCTCGATGGCAGTGAATCCCGGCGCCGCGCCGGTCACTCCGGTATAGCGGTTGAGACCCGAGGCGAGGAACTCGGCGAGGGCCGCGGTGTACAGGCCCCCGTTCGGGATGTACGACATGTGCCCTCCCGACGGATGGCGGATCCCCGGCCCGCCTGCCTCTTCCAGGTCGGCGAGAATGTCCTCGAGGTCCCTGCCCTCCTCGGTGGGAGGTTGCTGCAACCGCTCGAAGGTCTCGGCGGGCAGGGACTCGCCGTACGCCTCCATGCCGGGAATGCGATCGATCCAATCGTCGAGGTATCCGGCAACCAATGAGCGCAGCTCTTCCCGGGTCGCCCGGTCCGCTTCGAGACGGTTGGTCATCGAGGTCAAGGTAATCACAATCGCACCGCTGGGCGACGCTCCCGGATCTACGATCTCCGCAGCTACCCAGGAGTGATGTGACCTACGACCGTCTCCGTCTGCTCTGGCCGGACCATCTCGGCCTTGCCAGGGGCAAATACCTGACGAAGGAGAAGGCCGAACAGGGGACTGCACATTGCATCTCGCTGTTCACCCTCGGGTTCGATCGTGAGATGACCCCCCACGACGGAGGCTTCTTCTGGCAGGGGCTTCCCGACTGCGACGCGGTCTTCGACCCGGCTTCGATACGGCCCGGATGGGAGAGAGGGACCTCGGTGGTGGTGCCGGACATAGTTCGCAATGAGGAGCCGGTGCCGTTGGCCCCCCGCCACATCCTCGGCCAAGCGGTTTCGAAATGGAGGGGCCACGGCTACGAGCCGATGGTCGGCATCGAATTGGAGGCGTTTCTCTTCGAGCCCGACGGGGCCGGAGGCTGGCAGCCGATCTCCACCCCGGGTGCCTATGTATACGGGACAGGGATGTCGGTCGACCCTTCGGGGACCATCGACGAGATCATGGAGACCGCTGCCGAGGCCGGGCTGCCGCTGGAGTCGGTCAACAGCGAGTATGACAACGGCCAGTTCGAGCTCACCCTGGCCTACACCGAGGCCATGAAGGCCGCCGACGATGCGTTCTTGTTCAAGGTGATGGCCAAGGAGATAGCGGCCCGGAGGGGCCATCACCTGACCTTCATGGGCAAGCCGATCAACGGGAGGGGAGGCTCTGGCTTGCACGTGAATCTCTCCATGCGCGACGGGCATGGCAACAACGCCTTCGCCGACGACGATGCCGAAGACGGTCTCAGCGACCTCGCCAGGGCGAACATCGCCGGAATGCTCCACCACCATGTGGGCATGGCAGCGGTGCTCGCTCCCACCGTGAACGCCTACAAGAGGCTCCAGCCAGGGTCACTGTGCGGGTATTGGGCCAACTGGGGTTATGACCACAGGGGGACCACGGTGCGAGTGCCTCCGGCGCGGGGCAAGGGGACACGGTTGGAGCACCGTGTCGGCGACGGTTCGGTCACACCCCATCAGGGGGTGGCGGCGGTGCTCACCGCCGGACTTCTCGGCTACGAGAAGGGCTACGAGCTGCCGCCCGTGGAGACCCTCGACTGTATCGAGAGGGCTTCCACCGACGTGGTCGTTCCCCCATCGCTGGCACACGCCCTCGACGCGCTGGAGGCCGACACCGACTTCGTCGAGGCGTTCGGGGCCGCCTTCGTGGACGGGTTCGTCACGGTCAAGCGGGCCGAGTGGGACCGATACAAGCGATGGACAACCGATTGGGAGCTCGACGAGTACCTAGCCTTCCTGTAGTGAACTCATTTCTCTTCCCCAGGACCCCCAGTGGTCGCTCGTCGCTGATTCCGCCCCCGCCCTGGCACTACTCGGGTGAGATGATCACCGTCGAGTACCGCACTGATCCTGATCGGGTGGCCGAACTCCTTCCCGAAGGCGCCTCCCTGGCAGGGGACGACCCGGGTGCGGTGGCCCTCATCTGGGCCGACTGGCAGAGCTGTGGTGACACCTTCGAGGAGACCCTCGACCCGGTGAGGAGCCAATACAAGGAGTGCTTCGTCGTGATCCGATGTGTCTGGGGCGGTGACACCTGGTCGCGTTGCCCGTACATCTGGGTCGACAAGGACTTCGCCCTGGTCAGGGGGTACCACCAGGGCTACCCGAAGAAGCTGGGCGACATCTGGATGACCAGGCCGGTGACCGTGGGCAAGGCCGGGCCGAGGCTCGAAGAGGGCGGACGCTTCGGTGCCACCCTGACCGCCGCCGGTCGTCGCATCGCCGAGGCGAGGATCACACTGACCGGGCCCGCCGAGTCACCCGGCTTTGTCAACGGCCACCCCATGCTCCACAACCGCTACTGGCCTGCGATCGAGTCCGACGGCACCGCTTCAATGGACGAACTGGTGACCATGCGTGGATACGACGGAGAGGTTGCCGACGTATGGTCGGCCGACGCCGAGCTCGAACTCTTCGGGTCGCCGACCGAGGAGATCTCCCTCCTCGAGCCGATCGAGATCATCGGTGGTTACTACCACAAGGTCGGAGTGTCCTGGAGGGCCGGCACCACGCTGAGGTCATTCGGACGAGGACGTGGAACCGAACTGTAACCGGTCCGACCACTAAGGCCCTGTGGGGCCCCGGACGTCGCACTCGGAAACCGATACTTCTACCACCGAGAACTCACAGAGGATGATTTCGAATCCGACCCGGTAAATATAGGTGTTGCCGCCTGAGGCATATGTCAGGCGGACACCAGCTCCTCTTGCCGTCTTGTCGGTTGGTTTGTTGTACTCGATGGCGAACTCGGTGACCCCCCGGTCGACGGCTCCGAAGCCGGCCCTGGCCAGCTCTTCGTCGCTGGGACCGCCGTGTTCATGGTCACAGACCGTGTGGATGGTGGTCCAATCCGGCTGGTAGCCCAGCTCGGCCAAGGTCTCTGTGAAGGTCTCCGGCTGGGGCCCCAATGGAAGCCTGGGTCGAAAACCGTACGCGTCGATGCGGAGACCGCCTTCGACGTGCTCCATGACCACCTCGGTGACCTCGACCGAACCCGGCCAGTCGAGGCAGAGATTCATCGCGCCCATGAGCGAGTATGGGACCTCGGCTCGACGTTCACCGACAACGAGGCCTGCCCATTGGCCCATGCCCGGCACGATTCGAGGGTGGCGGACGGTGTCCCCAACTGTGCACCCTGCCGCAACGAGAAGGAGGGCAAGACAAGCCACCGGAAGTCGCTCCCATTGGGTCACCGCGCCACGGTTAGGGCTTCGTGAAGTAGCCAGCCTCGGCCGAGGATACCCATCCCATGTTGGTGGAACCACACAACCAGCCCCCACTTTGGACGACGTTCCATCGCAGCTTCGTCGAACTGCTGAAGACGGCCCGAGCGCTGACCTTGATCGGGGTGATATCAACCCCGCTGGCATAGGTCACGTTGGCCCCTTGAGTCTTGATTGGGTTGTGGCCCGCTGAGTAGCTCGTGCAGTTGGCTTGTACGGACCAAGACTGGGGGAGCGTAGCAAAAGTGAATCCGGTGATCAGCGAATGGAAGCTGTGGGGTCGCCAGGACTCAGCAGTGATCTGGCCATGACAGGTGATGAACCATCGGCGATAGTTCACTCTGTTGCGTATGTTGCGAGCGGCAGTTTCCGGCCCATAGGTGAACTGGTTGCTCGCGCCGGATGTCATGGATTGGGTTCCTGAAGTTGTCCACACGCCCGTTTGGTCGGTAACCGATATTCCGAGGTTGTGCGATGTCCCAACCTCCTGAAAGACCGTGATCGATGCCCCTGTCCAGGATATGGCTCGGACAAAAGTCTCGTTTCGGCCTGTCTGGTACACCCCTGAGGCAATCCAGGTGTAGCAGCCTGAGCTTTGTAGGTTCGTCTCTCCCGTTAGCTGCTGTCGCGCAGCGTCCGGCTGTGGATCCTGAGGGGCTGGCCTCGGGAATCGAGTCACCCGGGCCGCCTCGACACTTCTAGCTCGATCCAGGTAAGCGCCGAAGTCGTCCAACCACTTATCTGGCTCGTTGCCTTCTTCGATGACATAGGCGTCGGGTCCGATGTCGATTGCCAGGTGGGTCGGCCCGTGGCCCGTCGCTTGCAGCGCGACCAGGGTTTCCTCCGACAGACGAGGGTTGGACCAGGCCCCTTGGACGGATGGGGACGCGCTGCGGGTAGCCGTGAAGTGCCAAATGATAATGTGTTGAGCGTCGCCAACCACCAGCTGGATGTTGACGGACCCATCAGGTTCGAGATGACTGCTTTCTAGAGTACGAGGGTCGAGGGAGAGGGCGAACCGCCCGTCGGATCCTGTCAAAAACCGACCGACCGTTCTGGTCGGGGCCGGTTCCCCCGCCTTCAGTCGCTCAAGTGTCGAACTGCTTGGCCAAAGCAGCGCTACGACCTCCGCACCCGCGACCGGAAAACCGTTCAGGGTGACTTCTCCGCTAACGACAGTGTCACCGCTAGCCGTAGGCGTGGTGCCTCGAAAGGTGTCTGTGGATTGCTCTCCCGCGGGAGCCGGGTTCGTCATAGCGAGCAGCAAGCCTGCTGCCATGAGCACCGACATCGATCGGCCACGGGCCCTAGACCTCCAGTGATCCCTGTTCAGCATGGACCCCTTCCTTACTGGTCATGCCTCCAGCGTGTACCCCGCGGTGAATCATCTCTCTCTCTCTCTCTTGTCAATGGAACGGACAGGAGTGAATTTCGCGAGATGGAACGTGAGGTCGACCGACTTGACCGACGGAGGACTGGCTGTGATGAAGGAGCTACGGGTGCTAGGTAGAGGACGCCACCTAGCCGACCGTGCCCTCGGCGACCTGGAGGGTCTTCAGGTCGGAGTGGAAGTCGAGGGCGTAATCGCCCCCCTCGCGGCCGATGCCTGAGATCTTGGCTCCGCCGAAGGGTGCGGTCAGGTCCCTGACTAGGAAGGTGTTGACCCAGATGGTGCCAGCCCTCACCGCGTCGCCGACCCGGTTGGCCCGCTCGGCCGATGAGGTGTAGATGATTGCCGACAGCCCGTAGTCGGTGGAGTTGGCCAGGTCGACGGCCTCCTGTTCGTCTGAGAAGGTCTGGAAGGTCAGAACCGGGCCGAACACCTCCCTCTGGACGATCTCCGAGTAGTTCGAGGCGGGCTCGACCAGGGTGGGGAGGTACCAGAGACCATCCTCCTTCCACCGCTCGCCGCCCCTCACGATCCTGTCGCCGGACTCCCTGGCCCGATGGACGAAACCTTCGACCCGCCTCAAGTGGTCGGGGTGGATCAACGGCGAGATGGTGGTCGACGGGCTCCGGCTGTCGCCGAGAACGTGCCGGTCGACGGCTGCATGGAACAAGTCGAGGAAGTCGGCGGCCACCGCCTCCTCGACCAGCAGACGGGTTCCGGCAAGGCAGACCTGGCCGGCGTCGTCGTACATCACCGCGGCCTTTGCCGCTGCCGCCTCGAGGTCGGCGTCGGCGAACACCATGAACGGTCCCTTGCCCCCGAGCTCGCCGGTGAACGGGACGATGTTCCTTGCGGCCGCCTCACCGACATGCCGGGCGGTCTCGGGCGACCCGGTGAGCGAGATCCGCCGGACCCGGCGGTCGGCCACCAGGGCGGCGCCCACCTCCTCACCGATTCCCTGCACGATGTTGAGGACCCCCGGAGGCATCCCCGCCTGCTCGGCGAGGTCGGCGAGCACCGAGGCACTCAACGGCGACCACTCCGCCGGTTTGAGGATCACCGTGTTTCCCGCGGCGAGAGCGGGTGCGATCTTCCAGGTGGAGAGGATCCAGGGGGCGTTCCAAGGGGTGATGATCACCGCCGGACCTGCTGGCATCCGCGACACCCTGTTGTCAGTTCCCTTCGACGACCAGGTCCTCTCCTCGTAGGCAGCGGCCAGTTCGGCGTAATTGCGGAAGTTCTCGGCCCCGCGATGGATCACCCTGGCCTCGAGGCTGGTCAGGAGCATGGCCATGTCGACGCACTCGACCATCGCCAGATCTTCGATGTTGTCGTCGATGAGGTCGGCGAGACGGTGGAGAATTTCGCCACGCCGGAGCGGCCCCATGGCGGACCATTCGGGGAAGGCCTCCACTGCTGCGGAGACCGCGAGGTCGGCGGTGAGGGCATCCCCCCTGGCCACCTCGGCCAGCTTCCAATCCCAGTCGAGAGGGGACCTGACCTCGAACCTGTGGTCCGAGGACACCCGCTTCCCGCCGATGTAGTGGTCGGGGGAGACGAAGGCCGAAGAGATCTCTGAACGTTCGGAAGGCATGCCGTCTGCTCCTCGGCGTCTGGTGGCGGGCACTCAGGTTATACCCCGCTCCGGTAGTCTGAGCATGGAACCCGAGACGAGGAGTAGGACATGGGTGAGATCGTAGGAGCCGGCCTGATCAGCCACGCACCGACCATCATGCTCGACGAGGCGGTGCGCCGTGAGCTGAACGACGGCAAAGAGATCAGCCTGGTCCCGGGTCTGAACAGGCTGCGCGAGGAGGTCCTTTCGCGGCTCGACGCCGACACCATCGTGATCGTCGATTCGCACTGGTTCACCACCGTCGAGCACGTCATATCCGCCCACGCCCGACGTCAGGGAAAGATGACCTCGTCCGAGCTGCCCCGGGGGATGGCAGCGGTCCCCTACGACTACGAGGGCGACCCCAAGCTTGCCTTCCTGGCCGCCTCGTTGGGGGCAGAGCTGGGGACTCCCACGCATGCCACCGAGGACGACCATCTCCCCGTCTACTACGCAACCGTCAACCTGGTCCACTATCTCCGCACCGATGAGCGGATCGTCTCGGTCTCGGTGGTCCAGACCGGGGAGACCGACGACTTCCTGACCATGGGCGCGGCCATCGGCGAGGCCGTGGATCGCCTCGACCGGCGGGTGGTGGTCCTGGCTTCGGGAGGGATGAGCCACACATTCTGGCCGCTCAAGCAGATCACCAAGCACGAGGCCTCCGACCCGATCCACATCATCACCCCGGAGGCGCGGGCGGCAGACGAGACCAGGTTGGAGTGGATGAAGGCCGGGGATCACGGGCGTCTGGTCGACGAGATGGATGACTACATGCGGTACGCACCGGAAGGTGCGTTCGGTCACTATCTGATGATGTTGGGGGCGATCGGGGGACCCGACTGTGTGGCACGCGGCGAGCTGTTCTCGGACTACGAGAACGCCACAGGCACGGGACAGGTACATGTCTGGTTCGAACGTCCGGCAGGGGGTTGGACCGGGTAAACCCGGGGAGAGCAAGGCCTTCGTGGCAAAATCGACGGTGTGGTCGCCGAGAGGAAACCAACCGGTCTGATCGAGGAGCTCCCACGTCTGGCAGCAGCGTTGGAGAGCCTCGACCTGCGCGGGGCGGCAGTTGTCGGGCGTGACACCGATCGGGTCCGGGACCAGATCGTGGCCACCATCCGCTCATATCTCATACCGAGGCTGGAGACACCGGAGGCTCCGTTCCTGGTGGTGGTGGCTGGGCCGACCGGGGCCGGGAAGTCGACGCTGGTCAACACACTCGCCGGGCTGGACTTGGCCGTCACCGGGCCGGTGCGCCCCACCACCAGCACCCCCCTGGTCATCGCCTCGTCGGGTGACGGCTCGGTCAGGATCGGCGGCGTCGATTGTCGCCTCGCCATCGGGCGAGCCCCGATGCTGGACCAGATGAGCCTGGTGGACACCCCGGATTTCGACTCGACCGCCACCGGAAACCGTGAGCAGTCGCTCGCCCTGATCGACCAGGCCGATGTGGTCGTCTTCGTGACCTCTGCCCTCCGTTACGCCGACAGTGTGCCCTGGGAGGTCTTGCGGCGGGCCCGGTCGAGGGGTGCCATGGTGATCCCCGTCCTGAACCGTGTCGGCCCTGATGGTGGAGCCGCGGCCCACGACTTCGGCAGGAGACTGGGCGACGCCGGATTTGACGAGGACCCGGTCCGCGTTCCCGAGCACCACATCGGCGACGGTAGGGCACGAGTGCCCTCGCTGGCGGTGCGCGAACTAAGGCGCCGCCTCTACAGGATCGCTCAGAACCGGGCCCAGCACCGCCGGGAGATGGCTCTCAGGGTGCTCAACGCGATCACCGGCCAGGCGAGGGGCCTGATGGTCTCGGTCACCGACCTCGCCGCCGAACTGGACTCGATCGAGGCCTCGATCCTCGCCGAGGTTCTGGCGGGCAGCGACCTACCCCGCCGCAATCGTCCGTGGGCCGACTTCCCGCTCCCTCAAGTGCCGTCTGGGCGGAGAGGCCGCAGGCGATGGTTGAGGCGGAGCCAACCTGCCCTCGCCGAGCTGACCGCCTACCGGGCACAGGTGCTCTCCGGTCTGGTCGCGGAGCTCCACGGCCGCTTGCTCGAGTCGATCGTGGCAGGGTCGGGCCCGGTGCGGGCCCTGGGGGCGGAGACCATCGGGCCGTTGAGCGCCGACTCCCGCCGAATGGTCGAGGAAGTGGTCGACGTCTGGCTGTCCAGCATGCCGCAGGGCTCTGGTCAGGAGCGACTGGCAAGCGCGGTGATGACAGCAGCATCCCTTCATCGGGTGGATGATGCGGTGGCGTTGGCGACCCTGGGGCCGGACCATCCCGCGCAGGTCTCGGTTCATCGCAAAGCGCTCGAGGAGCGCATGGTGGTGGCTCACGAGCACTTTGCGGGTCGACTCGCCGAGAAGTGGAGGTCGGCGGTCGGCGATCCCGAGGTGGGCGATCTCGCCAACCGGCTGTCCGCGGTTACCACCGCCTATCAGTTCGCCGATGCATGAAGCCCTGACGGGCCTGCTTGAACGTGCCGAGCTCGCTGTCGCCGCCTCCAGGGGCGTGGTCCATGAGGCGACGCTGGCCCGTGTCTCCGACGTGGTGGCCGCTGCCCGGGCCCGCCTCCAGTATCCCGAGGAGGTGACGGTTGCAGTGCTCGTCGGAGGCACCGGCTCGGGGAAGTCGTCTCTCTTCAACGCCCTGACGGGGGAGGACCATGCCGAGATCGGCACCACCAGGCCGGTCACCGCGACGCCACTGGCAGGTGTGCCCCCACGCCATGCGGCCGCAATCGGCCGTTTCCTGGACGATCTCGGAGTGGAGCGTCGGGTGGAGCAGGATCGATTGCCCGGTGTCTGCCTGATCGATCTCCCGGACACCGACAGCGTGGAGACCGACCACAGGCACACAGTTGAGCAGATAATGCCCCGGGTCGACGTGATGATCTGGGTGGTAGATCCCGAGAAGTACCGGGATGCGGCCCTTCACCACCGGTACCTCACCGGGCTGAAGCCATACCGAAGGCAGCTCGTCATCGCGTTGAATCAGATCGACCGACTCTCACCCGTTGCGCTCGGACGGGTCGTGGCCGACCTCGAGGTCGCCCTGGTCGAGGATGGGATCGGAGGGGTCCCGATCGTGGCCACCGCGGCACACCCCGCAGTCGGCCCTCGCATCGGGGTCGAC
Source organism: uncultured Acidimicrobiaceae bacterium (assembly GCA_964454615.1). Lineage (GTDB taxonomy): Bacteria > Actinomycetota > Acidimicrobiia > Spongiisociales > ZC4RG35 > ZC4RG35. Next base: position 53,564 of record CAYVTP010000003.1, read on the forward strand.
ACCCTGGCCGGGTCTCTACGGGCCATGGCGTCGGACCGGCCACCCCTCTACGGCAAGCTGCTGTCCGACCTGGTGGAGATGTCCTCGGAGCTGGAGGCCCGGATCGGCCCACCTACCGCCTTCCGCGACAGATCCGGAGAGGCCGCCCGAGAGGCCGCCGCTGCCCTCGCATCGGGGGACCTCGAAGGAGCGGTCTCGATCATCGTCGGGTTCTCGGGGTCCCTCGCCGAGGAAGTGGATGGGCCGATATCGGAAGAGATTCTCGGGTATGCGGCAGGTGTCCCGGCAATGGTCCACGAGGTTGGGGCGTCTCTCGTCACCGAGGAGAGACGGGCTCGCTGGTGGCGGCCGGCGCGTCGTGCCGAACCCGACCCGACCGACCCGACCCTCGAAGCGGTAATGCAGATGCTCGCGCCGCTGAGGGAGACCATGACGCGGAGGGCCGTGGCCGCCGCGGCGATCACCGACCTGGCATTGTCGGCCCGGTCGGTGGCGGTCAGATCCCAGCCGGTAACCTGACCCGATGCCCGAGATCGTCTCTGAACCTGTGATCCCGCGATTGATCGGCTCCGGCATCGTCGTGGTGCTGGGGATCATCGCCTACTGGCTTGTCAGCGCGTTCGGCAGTCGATACGTTCGGAAGGCGGAGAGGAAGGGGATCGAGGCGGGGGCTCGGGCCACAACGCTGTGGTCGGTCCTGCGACGCGCCATCCAGTTTGCGGTCGGGCTGGTCACCATCCTCTACTTGTTGAGCGTCTGGAATCTGAGCCTGACGCCCTTCCTCGCGGTCGGCACGGTGTTCGCCGCTGCTCTCGGCTTCGGCGCCCAGACCCTCGTCCGTGACATCATCTCCGGCCTGTTCGTCCTGGCCGAGGACCAATATCACCTGGGGGACGTCATAACCATCGCCGGCACCACGGGCACCGTCCTGGAGGTGCAGCTGCGTATGACCGTGCTCAAGGATTTCGAAGGCAACATCCACTACGTGCCCAACGGCCAGATCACGGTGACTTCCAACCTCACCAGCGGCCTGTACGCCCAGCCGGTGGTCGACATGGCCATCGGCTATAAGGCCGACATCGACCAGGCAATGGAGGTCATGGCCGACGAGATGATTCTGATGTCCCAAGACCCCGAATGGGCAGAGTCCTTCCGCGAGCCCCCGGAGGTGCTGGGTATCCAGAGCCTGGAGGACTCGGCGGTCATAGTGCGGGTGCGGATGGCAACCCTCGCCGCAGAGCGTTTCACCGTTCGGCGTGAGGCGATGCGCCGCCTCAAGAAGCGCCTGGACGCCGAAGGGATCGAGATCCCGTTCCCCCAACTCACCATCCACAGGGGGGACTGAGGGGACTGAGGGGACTCAGACCCCGGTATTCGGCCCGGTGAGGACACGGAGGGCGTCCGGTGCCCAGGTGACCTCACCACCGTCGGCCATCCCCAAAGCCTCGCCGTCGGCCTGCACAGCAATCGGCGGGTCTGCCGCGAAGTCGAACCCGGTCACCTCCTCCCAGAGGTCCAAGCCCGGGACATTCGACAGCTCTCGTCCGAGGAGGGCGATGGTGGCGACCCTCGGCACGCGCCGACGTTTCAGCCCGGCGACGGTGAGGACCGTCATCGGGGCGGGGGCCTCCGGCCCGAGCCGGAGGGGAAGCCTGCCGAAGTAGGTGTAGATCTCCCTGAACTGCACCATGGCAGCCGAAACCCTCTTCGGGCCATCCCCGAGCCTCATGTCGACATGGGGCTTTGTCGATGCGTAGCGGCCCAGGGCGACACCGAGTGCGGTCCTGGCGTAGTGGATCGAGCCGAATCTGTACTTCTTGTACGGGTCCCGGTCGGCCCTCGACACCACCTCGGCGTCGAGCCCGAAACCGGCTGCGAAGAAGGCGTGATGGGTGGTTTCCACGCTGCCCCGTCGGAGCTCGAGCGTGACCAAGCCGATCGACAGGGGCTCCGGGTTGGCGGCGACCAGCTTGGCGGCCCGCGCCGGCTTGGAAGGGATGTCGAAGAGCCGGGCGATCACGTTGGTCGTGCCTGCCGGCACTATCCCGAGCACAGCCGGCGATCCGACAAGACCCTGGCCGACGTGGTGGACCATGCCGTCGCCCCCCATGGCGACAACGACGTCGATACCGCTCTGGGCCGCCTCCGTGGCGGCCTCGGTGGTCTCGGCCGGGCCGGCTGGCCAGATCGCCTCTACATCGTGATGCTGTGACAGGGCGGCCATCACGTCCCTGTGCCCGCCACCCGTGAACTGGGAGGCGCCGGGATTGGCGATGACGACGATACGAACCACGAGGAACCAGGGTACAGCGGTACGCTGGTCTTCCGTGGAGGACACTCCCAGCCCCCAGGTCGAAGCTCCCAGGTCGGACCAGCGACCCCTCTACACCCTCGTCGCCGGCGAGGGTGATGGTTTCCTTCTCGGGTTGGCCGCGGGTGACGCTGCCGGCGGCGCCTGGGAATTAGGGTATTCGGCGGTGACCGAGCAGGCGGCGGTCATCAGCTACGAGCTGATCAAGGCCCGCCGGGTAGTCCCGGACGACGTGGTCGCCGTGCTTCGCGAGCTCGACGGCGCCCAAGACGAGGACCCCGTTTACAGGGCCGAGACGCCGGCCTTCCGCGCCTGGCTGGACAGGGCCGGGAAGGAGGGCCCACGACCCTCCGATCGGCCCCTGCTCGACGGCGTGGCCCGGGCTCCCGCGGTTGGAGTCGCCTTCCGCAAGGACCCGGACCGCCTGGTGGAGGAGACCCTGGCATTGGCCAGGATGTTCGACCGTCATCCATCGAGCCTTCTGGCAAACCTGATAGCGGCCTCGGCCACGGCTGCCTCCTGCTACGCCCAGTCGGGACGCGACCTCATAGCCGGCGTCAAGGAGGCGGTCATGCCGGTCCTCGCCCAGATCGACCCCGCATCCGACCATGGAAGGACCCCGGAGGGCCTCGACGGACTGTTCGAAGCCGCCATCCGGGGGGTCGGGGTGGTCGACGGGCTCGAGGCACTGGAGATCGCCGGAGGTGACCGGACCGACCCTGTTCATGCCGCCCTGGCGGCTCTCCTACTGGCCGCACCGGCCCAGGAGAGATTCCATGTCCCGGTCGAGCAGAGTGCGAGGATCGGAGGTTCGGTCCTGGGTGCTTTTGCCGGGGCGATGGTGGGGGCCAGGCTGGGCATAAAGGGCTGGCCGTGGGCCTTCGCCAACGACACCTGGTTTGCCGAGATCGGGAGACGGCTGGTGCGGGGGCCCGACATGGTCGAGGACCTTCCCATCCCCTACGCGGTGGAGCACCACCTCATGTACGGTCCCCGTTCGGGCTTCGATTAGCCAACACCAGGTCGTCCGGGCCCCAGTCCCGGGGCCCATCGTCCACACCCTTCAAGACCAGCAGGCTCATGGCGACGAATCCGGCAAGGGCTGCCATCGCCATGTTCCGGGAGAGGCCGATCACGTCGACGATGATCGCCCACACCAGCGGCCCGACGATGGTGGCGAATCTGCCAACGGTGGCATACAGGCCGTAGAACTCTCCGAGGTGCCGCGGAGGGGAGACCCGGTACATGACCATTCGGTCGGCCGCCCAAGTCCCGCCGAGGGCCATGCCCCCCAGAGGGCCGATCACCCAGGCGATGGCGGTCAGCCCGCTCACGTTGGCGTATATGGCGATGGCCAGCCCGATCACCCAGACCATTAGGACGCCCCTGAGCAGGGGCAACGGAGCCATCCTCCTGAGCAGGTGGCCGGCGCCAAGACCCCCGATCACGGCGGCGGCGATGGTGATCGCCAGCAGGGCGGTGAGTTCGCTGGGGGTGAACCCCAACTCGTCGAGCACGAAGATGGCGAGGAACCCCCCGACCAGCGTGTTGATGGCGTCGGTGTAGAAGAACCGTCCCACCAGGAACCTGACCACTCCCGGATAGGTCGATGCCAACCTCCACGAGACGATCAGCCTCGAGATGACCTTGCGGAGCCCGGGCGGCCTGGCGCCGGACCGGCGAGGGCCCTCTCGGATGAACAGGAACGCCGGGAGGGCGAATACCAGGAAACCTACGGCCAGGGTCCGGAAGGTGCCGGCATACCCCCATCCGAGGATGTCGAATGCGATGAGGCCCACTCCCAGCCCGATGAACGACCCGAAGTAGCCGATCCCGACACCCAGCCCACTTATCCATCCCCGATTCTCCGCAGTGCTGACGTCGACCAGGAGGGCGTCATAGACCACCGAGCCGGTGTTGACCCCGACGATGGCCAACCACAGGAGGAACACGGTGGCCACCGCCGGCCCGGTGTCGAGGAGGCCCGTGGCGGTCACCGCCAGCATGGTGGTGAATATCAGTGTTGGTATGCGACGTCCGGTGGCATCGGTCCGCGCCCCCGTCCAGGGGGAGAGGAAGATGACCACGGCCGCTGCCGCAATCTGGGCTCCGGCTAGCACGCTGTCGGGCAGCCCGTTGTCGAGCAGCCAGGACGGGAAGTAGAGGCCGACGACACCGAGGGCGAAGATGGTGTTGGCCAGGTCGTAGAGGACCCAGGCCCACACTTTGAGACGGCCCGGGCCGCTCTCCTGGGCCCCCATCGCCCCGCTCAGAAGGTGACGGCCACCGAGATCAACTCGTCGCGGCCGAGCAGTCCCGCCGCCGCCTGGAGGGCGCGCGAGGCCTCGCTGAGGGGGAACTGGTGCGAGACCAGGTCGTCGATGCGGGGGTCGGTGGCCAGTTGGGTGGTGGCCCACTGATAGCCGATGCTCGATGCGCCCATGGCGCCCTTCATGGTGAGCTGTTTGGCCACGATCACGTCGGAGAAGAAGTGGAAGGCGCGGTTGCCCTTGGTCGAGGCGAGTACCACGCGGCCGCCGCTTCGCACCAGGTCGAGTGCGGTGAACACTGCCTCGGGGTCGTCGGAGGTCACGTCGATCACCACGTCGGGCCGTCGTCCCAGGCTGTTGGCGATCTCACCGGCCATGTCGGTCTGCTGCGAGTCGATCGTCAGGTCGGCTCCCAGGCGGCTGGCGAGCTCGAGCCGATCCCGGTCGTGGGAAAGTCCGGCGATGCCCACCCATCCCGCTCCTGCCGCCTTGGCCGCGATCAAACATGCAAGACCCCGTGGTCCGGGCCCCAGGATGAGGACTCCCTCGCCGGCCTGGAGCCGGGGGAGCTCGACCGCCCAGGTGTGACCGGACGCCAGAGGATGCACGAAGGTGGCCACCTCTGCGGGGACGTCGTCGGTCACCACGTGGAGGTGCGCATTGGGGTCGAGGTAGAGCATCTCGGCCAGGCCGCCCCACAGCCCTGGAGGCTCCACCGACGGGATCATCCCGTAGGAGTTGGACGGGCGCCGACTGACGCAGGTGGCAAGGTTGTCCTTGCAGCGGTGGCAGACTCCACACCGGATCCGCGGTTCGACCACGACCCTGGTTCCCACCGCGTAGGGCACGTTCGGGCCCTGGACGGCGATCCGTCCTACGACTTCGTGCCCGGGGACCAGGGGATAGACCACATCCCGCGCCTCGCCCTTCCACACCTGGACGTCATTGCCCGAGACGCCGGTGGCCTCTACGGCCAACCAGCCCCCGTCGCTCGTGTTGGAGGCATGTAGGACGGTGTCGGAGAAGTGCCTCGGCTCGACCAACATCATGGCTCGCGCCGTCGTGTCCATCGGCGGCGAGTGTAAACCGGCTCTAGGGGGTGCCGAACATCGAGGATATCCGGCCCAGCCCCCGCTCGATGTCCTCCTCTCCGAGGGCGTAGGACAACCTGATGTGGCCGGGGGCTCCGAAAGACTCTCCGGGCACTGTGGCGACGGCCGCTTCCTCGATGATGGCGGTCGACAGATCGGCCGATGTGGGGAACCGGTCACCGAGAAGGCCGGTCACATCGGGGAACACGTAGAAGGCTCCCCGGGGCTCATGGCAGCTGACTCCCGGCATCGAGCTCACTCCAGAGTGCATCAACTTGCGACGCCGGTCGAAGGCCTGGCGCCTCTCGCTCACCGCCTCCTGTGGGCCGGTGAGGGCCGCAAGCGCCGCCTGCTGGGACACATTCGACACGTTGCCCGTTGAGTGCGATTGGAGTCGGGCCGCAGCATCGACCACATCGTCCGGGGCGACCACCCAGCCCACCCTCCAGCCGGTCATGGCGTAGGTCTTGGCCACGCCGTTGATGAGGATCAGCTTGTCGAGATGGGAAGTGCCGGCCACGGAAGGGGCGACATCGTCCTCGTAGGAGAGACGTTGGTAGATCTCGTCAGCTATGACCCAGACCTGGCGCTCGACTGCCCAACGCCCGATTCGTCCGATCTCGTCGGCCGAGTACACCGAGCCGGTCGGATTGCCCGGCGAGACCAAGATCACGGCCTTGGTCCGCTCGCCGGCGTGAGCTTCGAGTTGTTCCACCGTCACCTTGAAGTCCCTGTCTGCCGTGGTCTCCACCGGAACAGGGACGGCTCCGGTGAGGCTGATCGATGCCGGATAGGTGACCCAAAAGGGTGCCGGGACCAGAACCTCGTCACCCGGGTCCAGTACTGCCGCGCAGACGTTGAAGATGGCTTGTTTGGCCCCGTTGGTGACCAGCACCTGGGACTCATCGACCTCCCTACCGGAGTATTTGAGCGTGTACTCGGCAATCGCCTCACGCAGTGGGGCCAGACCTGCGTTGGCCGTGTACTTGTGATTGCTCGGATCGTGGACAGCTCTGGCCGCCGCGGCCAGGATGTGCTCCGGTGTCGGGAAGTCGGGCTCGCCCGCGGCGAACGACACCACGTCCACGCCTGCGGCCCGCATCTCTCGCGCTCGCTGGCTGACCGCGAGGGTCGCTGACCCGGGGAGGCGCGAAAGTCGGTCTGAGACGCGTTCGGACATCTAGACGAGGATATCGGGTCGCGGGTACGGTCCGGCTACTCGTCCCCGAGGGAGTCCTTCGCCCGATCCGCCACCTCGTCGGCTGCCTCTGCAGAGCGGTCGATGGCGTCGTCGACGGTGTCCGCCGCATCCCCCACTTTTTCCTCGGCCGCCTCACCTGCGTCGTCGATCCTGCCCATGGCTGCTCCGGCTGCATCATCGGTCTTGTGCTTGGCGTCTTCAGCCGTCGCGTCGGCCTGCTCCATGACGCTGTCGGCGGCATTCGAAGCGGCTTCCTTCGATCGCTCCATCCTGCCCGCGGCCCTCTCCTTCACCTTGTCGGCGGCATCTTCGGCGAGGTCCTTCGCCTTCTCGAAGGTCTCCCCGGCCACGTGCTTGGCCTTTTCGACGGTGGGCCCGGCCGCCTCCTTCGCCTTCTCGAAGGTGTCCTCGGCCACGTCCTTCGCCTTCTCGAAGGCCGGCCCGGCCGCCTCCTTGGCCTTCCCGAGGGTCTCGCCTGCCTTGTCGACTGCTTTGGCGGATGACTCCTTTGCCCCGCCGAACCAGCCCTTCAAAGTGTCCATCAATCCCATGCTTCGTTCCTTTCTGAGTGGGACCCGAACAGTAGTGGCCGGTTCGGTAGCGGTGCGCGAGCGCCTCACAAATCACACATGGACATACCCTGGGACGGTGCGAGTCATCCCGAGTGTCATGGCCGTGGTGGTGATCGCCGCCTGTACGGCAGGGTCCGGCCTGTCCCAGGAGACCACCACCTCGGCGGTGCCCACGACCGTCGAAACCACCACCTCCACACCTCCCACCACCACATCCACACCTCCCACCACCACCTCCACATCCCATGCCACGACCTCCACGTCGACCACCACGACTACCACCGCTCCCACCACTACGACGACGACACCTCCCACCACGACGACCATCCCAGCCCCGGCCTTCTCTCTTGCCTACCAGAAGGTCGCCGACATGAGCTTTCCGATACACATGGTCGCCCGCCCGGGGAGCCCCAACTCCTACGTGGCAACAAAGGGCGGGCGTGTCTACCTGTACGACGGGACCTCGATTGCCCAGACCCCGGTTCTCGACATCTCGGGTCGGGTCTCAGGCGGGAGTGAGCAGGGGCTGCTCGCCTTGGCCCTCCACCCGACCAATGCCAGCCGGATGTTCGCCCACTACACGGCGACCAACGGCGACACGGTGATAGCGGAGTACACCATGAGCAGCCCCTCATCGGCCAGCGCGGCCAGCGAACGGATCATCTTCCGCCACCCTCAGCCCGCCGGAAACCACAACGGCGGGATGATCCAGTTCGGCCCCGGAGGTCTACTCTTCGTATCCCTCGGCGACGGGGGAGGCTCGAACGACCAGTACGGGCATGGCCAAGACCCGGACACGCTTCTCGGAGCGATAGTCACGCTCAGGGTGGACGGCGACCCCGACCCGACCATCTACGCGATTGGTCTGCGAAACCCGTGGCGCACCTGGATCGACGGCAACACCTTCTACATCGCCGACGTCGGCCAGAACAGGTTCGAGGAGATCAACGTGGTCCCGCTTCAGGCCGGCCTCAACTTCGGGTGGCCGATACAGGAGGGCGACGCCTGTCACCAACCGCCCTCCGGTTGTGACACCACCGGCCTGGTGCAGCCGGTGGTGGTCATCGCCCACCAGGACCAGGGCACTTGCTCTGTCACCGGTGGGGTCGTCTACCGGGGGTCGATCGCGGAGATCGCCGGCCACTACTTCTACAGCGACTGGTGCGGCGGCTACCTGAGGAGCTTCCGATGGACCGGCTCGGTGAGCAGCTCCAGCAATTGGACCTCGCAGGTGGGCCGCCCCGGGAGCGTGGCGTCCTTCGGTTTGGACGGCGCCGGGGAGATGTACGTGCTGACCAGCACTGCGGTCTACAAGTTGGTGAGGGGATAGGTCGCTTCGCTGTACTGGGTACTGGGTACTGGGTACTGGGTACTGGGTCGCTTGGACCCCGTACCTGGACCTTGTCGTGCCTCGCTCTCCTTTGCGTGTCCCCCCACGGGAGTGGGGGGACCGACGCAAGCGACCGTAGGGAGCGCGTCGAGGGGGGCGTGAGCGAAG
>CAYVTP010000004.1:0-51501 GCA_964454615.1 uncultured Acidimicrobiaceae bacterium
GGACCGGGCAGCCTCCTCACAGACCTCGTTGAGAGCTTCCAGACCCTCGACTCCGAGCCCTACACCCGCCCAGAACACCGTCGCCTTCCGCGGATTGGGGAACGCTCCAAAACCATCGAGTCCCAGCCGGAACGGCTCGACCTCACCGAGCGCTCCTAGCCCATGGAGGAAACGCTCGTAGGTGATCGAGTCGACGGTCCCGAGAAAGCGCAGGGTGATGTGCCAGTCCTCTGGGGGCACCACCCTTCCCGGGATACCGAGATCCTTGATCTTCTCCTCGAGCTGGAGCCGAACCTCGGCCGGGATCGGGACCGCGGCAAAGACCCTGCCTACTGATTCCACCAGGACCCGATCAACGCCCGTCGGGTGAGCTGCAATGCGGCGGTGACCGCAAAGGCTCTCACCACTTCCCTGTCGCCGACGATCACCAGGCGTCGGGACATCACCTTTTCGGGGGTCGCCACCGCGATATAGAAGGTTCCGGGCGGCTCCTCCAATGGCTCCGGCCCGGCCGATCCGGTGACCGCCACGACTACGTCGGCACCGAGCAGGTCACGGGCCCCGATCGCCATGCGCTCCGCCACTTCGGCTGTAACCACCTGGGCGACGTCGGCCACTCCCAACAGCCTCTCTTTGAGCCCGGCGTCGTATGCCACCAACCCGCCCCTGACCACATCCGATGACCCCGGGATCGACGTGAGGGCGGCCGCAACCAGCCCCCCGGTCATCGACTCCGCCGTGGCGATGGTCAGTTCCTGGTTGCGTAGGAGGGCGAGGAGGATCTGCTGGATGGTCTCCTCGTCGGCGCCGAAGACGAGATCGCCGAGCCTCTGTCGCACCTCTTGCTCGACCGGAGCGATCATCGCCTCGGCCTTGCTCCGGTCGTCGGCCTTGGCGGTGATCCGCACCTTGATCTCCCCCGCCGATGCGAGGAAGGCGATCGACGGGTTGGTGGACTGGTAGAGGTCGTCGAGCATCTCGGCCACGGCGGACTCCCCCTGTCCCCAGGTGCGGATCAGGCGGCTGAGGAGGACGGTCTCGCCCTCGCCATTGCCGGTGACCAGCCGGGGCAGAACCTCAGCCTGGAGCAGGTAATCCATCTCGGCAGGCACTCCCGGAACGCAGAAGATGGTCTTTCCTTCGAACGGGATCGCAAGCCCGGGTGCGGTGCCCCTTGGGTTGGCGAGCATCTCGGCTCCTTCGGGATACTCGGCCTGTTTCAGGTTCGACGCCGGCATGGATCGGCCTCTCGCTTCGAACCACTGGCGCAGATACTCGGCGTACTCCTCCGAGAACCGCATCTCGAGACCGGTTGCATCGCACACCGCCTCGCGGGTCAAATCGTCCTGGGTGGGGCCGATTCCACCGGTGATGATGACCGCGTCCGAACGGCTCAACGCAAGCTTGATGGTGGCGGAGACCCTCCCCAGGTTGTCACCGACCACCTGCTGGTAATTGGCGTCGAGGCCACGCTCGGCGAGGGCCGATCCGATGGTGGCGGCGTTGGTGTTGACGATCTGACCGAGCAAGATCTCGGTGCCGACAGCAATAACTTCGACGATCACAACACCATCGCCTCCATGTCGGGTCCGTAGACGCCCACATACTCGACTTCGACCCACTCCCCCGGTTCCCCTCGATCGAGCCGTACGACGCCATCGATCTCAGGCGCATGCCGGTACGACCTTCCCACCGGAACCCCGTCCTCGACCTGGTCGACCAGGACTCTGCCTGTCTCGCCGACCCAGGCATGGTTGCGGTCTTCGGTGATCTCCTCCTGAGTCGAGGAGAGCTGGCGGAGACGCTCCATCGTGATCTCCCGGGGAACCTGATCGCCCAACGTCGCCGCCGGCGTGCCCGGCTCGGCCGAGTAGGGAAAGAAGCCGGCCCAGTCCAACTGCGCCCCGTTCAAGAAGTCGTCGAGCTCGTCCACGTCTGCATCCGTCTCTCCCGGGAACCCGACGATGAACGACGACCTGAGAGCAGCCTGCGGAGTGAGTTCCCTGATCCGTGCGATAAGGGCCAGGTGCTTCTCGGTGTTGCCTGGTCGCTTCATCCCCCTGAGCAGTGTCTTCGAGACGTGCTGGAGCGAGAGGTCGAAGTAGGGGGCGACCACCGGGTTCGAGGCCATCTCCTCGAGAAGAGCCTCGCGGATCTCGCGGGGATGCAGGTAGAGCAGCCGGATCGTGTCCAGCCCTTCGACGTCGGAGACGAAGCGCAGCAGGTCGGGCAACCCTCCAGGGGCCTCGATGTCCCGCCCGTAGGCAGCCAGGTCCTGAGCGACCAACACCACCTCCCGAACACCCGAGGCGACCAGGCCCTCGAGTTCGGCACGAATCTCGACAGGACGTCGGGACCGCTGCTTACCCCGGATCAACGGGATGGCGCAGAAGGTGCAGGGCTTGTCGCATCCTTCTGCCACTTTCAGGTAGGCATAGGGCAGTCCTGACACCGGACGACCCGTGGCATGGAGGATGTCCATGATGGGTCGACGCCGGATCTCCACCGGCTCCCAACGGGTCAACCTGTCGAGAACTCCCACCAGTTCGCCGTAACGGTCGAGTCCGATTACGGCGTCGACCTCGGGCAGCGCCGACTCGACCTCGGTCCCGAACCGCTGGGCCATGCACCCGATCACCACCGACCTGGCTCCCGGAGCCTTGCGGTCCTCCATCTCGAGGATGGTCTCCACCGACTCGGCTCGGGCCTCTTCGATGAAGGCACAGGTGTTGACCATCACCACGTCTGCCGTCTCCGGGGACTCAGCCCAGACGTAACCCGCCTCGGAAAGCATTGCCGTCACCTTCTCGGAGTCGACCTGGTTCTTGGCGCAGCCGAGCGTGGTCAGCCAGAGAGAAGGAGCCTGCATCGGTGAGGAGAGTAGAGCCCGCTCGGCCGAAGATCGGCGAGGGGTCTGCCCACATCCTCGTTCCTTAGGATTGAACGGCCATATCTGGCCGGATGCGCCGACAGAATGCCCACTCCCCTATCGGAACTCAGCGGCTGCCCTCCACCACCGCCACCAGGTCAGGACTGTCGACCGCGTCGGCGAGGGCATCCCAGGTGGCGACGCTGACCGCACCCTCCGAATCGATCTCGGTGCACGCCAGGTGCACACAATCGGCCAGGCCCCCTAGGCGATGGTCGGCCTCGGCTGCCAGGGAGATGAAAGTCCTTGCCGCCGCGGAGTCGCCCCGTCCCAGCGCCCTTATCGCCTCCTCGGCGAAGGCCGCCGCCTTCGCTTCCACGATCAGATCTCAGTGAACAGGTAGCGGCGGAGGATGTCGATCCGCTGCTCGACCGACTCAGGGTCGAGATACCAGAGCATGGCCGCCACCGTCGACAGCATCGGGTTGCCGTCCTGCGGTGTGAAGGAAAAGCCGACTATCTCGTTCCCGTCGCGGACCGCCAGCGTATCGAGCGAGACCACCGCCTGGCTCATGATCCTCCCGTAGTACCCGTGATCCCGGCCGAAGGAGAACACCTGGTTGGCCGATCTCTTGTGGGTGACGGCGAGGCGACGGTTCGAGCCGAGACGATCCCGCACCTCGTCCATGGTTATGTCCCGGTCGAGAGTCAACGAGAAGTGCAGCGAGTGCATGTACTGCGTGTTCAACTTGATCGCCGACGAGTACAGGTTCAGATCGTGGCCGAGCGTCTTGTAGAGGTCGTGGGCGTCGCGGGCATGATGGGTCCCGAACTGTTCGTCGCCGTGGCTTTCCACAGTCGGGCTGGCCACGAACCCGGAGTCCTGGGAGATGTCGTTCGCCCTCCGCATGCACAGGAACCGACCGTTTTCGAGGAGGCTGGTCCCGTCCGGGTCCATCGCCAGGGTCTTGATCGGGACCGCGATGCTGTGCGTGTTGCAGCTGACTATGTGAAGGAACTTGTCCTCACCGGCGACCAGAGCGATGTCGTTGATCCCCCGGGCGTACATCTTGCCGAACCCGTACTCGGATCCCTGCGCCATAAAGCCGACGGGCCCGTCGGCCCTCTCGTAGAACTCTTCCTTCATCTGGCTGCCCACTGGAGTGCAGTCGATGACCACGGTCGCCCGCTCGATGGCCTCTATGGTCTCGAACTTGGGCGAGTGCCCCAGCTCTTCGAAGTTGGCCTTCCGTTCGTCGTCGACGGCGAGGACCGCGCCCCGCCGCACCAGGTCGTTCACCTTTGCCCTCTCGGTGGCAAGAGGCGTCCTCTTGTGGAAGGTGACTTCGTCGATGCCGAAGTGTTCCTTGTTGTCGGCGAGGAGTCCGATCAACGGCTCCCCGATCGTGCCTGTGCCCACGACGTGGACGATGTTCATCGGATTCCCTCCAGATGCGAGATATGTGTTCAGCCTACCCAAATCGCGCAGGTCGGAAACCTCCCGGGAGACGGCACCGTCGATTCGGCTCCTCCGGAGGGCACATCACCGATTCTGTTTCCGTATCCGGCCAGATCTGGCCGTCCAATCCTAAGGATCGGGGATTAGAACTGCTCTTCCTCGGTAGAACCCACCAACGCCAGAGTCGACGAACTCCCACCCGACACGGTCTGGGAGACCAGATCGAAATATCCGGCACCCACCTCTCTCTGGTGTTTGGTGGCGGTGTATCCGTGCTCCTCCATGGCGAACTCCCGGTTCTGCAGCTCGACGTAGGCGGTCATCCCGTGTTCCGCATACCCGCGGGCCAGTTCGAACATGGATGCATTGAGGGCGTGGAAGCCGGCCAGGGTGATGAACTGATAGCGATACCCCATGGCCCCCAACTCCTTCTGGAAGCGGGCGATGGTGTCCTCGTCGAGGTGGGCCGACCAGTTGAAAGAGGGTGAGCAGTTGTAGGCCAGCATCTTCCCCGGGTACTCGGCGTGGATCGCATCGGCGAAGGTCCTGGCCTCCTCCAAGTCGGGTTTGGCGGTCTCACACCAGATCAGGTCGCAGTACGGTGCGTAGGCCAGGCCCCTGGCGATAGCCGAGTCGAGCCCCCCGGTCACCCGGTGGAAGCCCTCCGGTGTCCTCTCCCCGACGATGAACCGACGGTCACGCTCGTCGACATCAGTGGTGATCAGCGTGGCCGAATTGGCGTCGGTGCGGGCAACGATGATCGTGGGGACGCCCATGACGTCGGAGGCGAGGCGGGCCGCCTGGAGCGAGCGGATGTGCTGGCCGGTGGGGACCAGGACCTTCCCTCCCATGTGCCCGCACTTCTTCTCTGCGGCAAGCTGGTCCTCGAGGTGGACGCCGGCGGCGCCAGCCTCGATGAACCCTTTGACCAGTTCGAAGACGTTGAGAGCTCCCCCGAACCCCGCCTCGGCATCGGCCACGATCGGCACGAACCAGTCGATGTCGTCGCCGCCTTCGGCCCAGTTCACTTGATCTGCCCGTCTCAGGGCGTTGTTGATACGCCGCACCATCGCTGGGGCCGAGTTCGCCGGGTAGAGCGACTGGTCGGGGTACACCTCGCCGGCCAGGTTTCCGTCACCGGCGACCTGCCATCCCGACAGGTAAATCGACTTGAGGCCGGCCTTGACCATCTGCACCGCCTGGCCGCCGCTGAGGGCGCCGAGTGCGTTGACGTAGTCCTCCGCGTCGAGCATCTCCCACAGCTTCTGGGAAGTGCGGTACGCCAACGTGTGCTGCTCGCGAACACTCCCCTGGAGACGGATGACCTCCTCGGCGATGTAGTCCCGGACGATCCCGCGCCAGCGGGGGTTGTTCCTCCAGTCTTCGGCGAGACGGGCAGCTTCACTGGCGATGCGATCCACGGTGGCCTCCATCAGTTGATCAGTTCGTATGCGGGCAGAGTCAGGAAGTCGACGAACTCGTCGGAGAGCGCCACCTCCTCGAAGACTTTCCGGGCGGTATGGATGTGCTGGGAGTGAGGAGCCTCGTCCACTTCGGCCACCATGCGGTCGGCGAGAGCGGCGACCATCGCCTCGTCGATCGGCTCACCTTCGGAGGTGGTGACCCCATGGTGGACCCACTGCCAGATCTGGGATCTGGAGATCTCGGCGGTGGCCACATCTTCCATCAGGTTGTCCAGGGCGACGGCGCCGGTACCACCCAGCCAGGCGGCCAGGTAGCGGATCCCAACCGACACGTTGGCGGCGACACCGTCCGGGGTCACTTCGCCGGGGAAGTCGAGATCGAGGAGATCGCTTGCCGACACCGTGCCGTCGACGGACGGCCGGTCGATCTGGTTGGGTCGGTCGCCCAACACCTTGTCGAACTCGGCCATGGCAACGGGCACCAGGTCGGGGTGGGCCACCCATGTCCCGTCGAACCCCATCCCGGCCTCCCGGGCCTTGTCGGCCGCCACCGCCGAGAAGGCGGCCTGGGTCACCTCGGGATCGCGGCGGTTGGGCACGAAGGCCGCCATTCCGCCCATGGCGTGGGCGCCGCGACGGTGACATGTCTCGACGAGCAGCCGCGTGTATGCCCTCATGAACGGGACCCCCATCGTCACCTGTGCCCTGTCGGGGAGCACGAAGGCCGGGTCGTTTCGGAACGTCTTGATCATCGAGAAGATGTAGTCCCACCGGCCGGCGTTCAAACCCGCGGCGTGGTCCCGAAGCTCGAAGAGGATCTCGTCCATCTCGAAGGCCGCATGGATGGTCTCGATGAGGACGGTCGCCTTGATCGTCCCATGCGGGATTCCCAACTGCTCCTGACACCACACGAAGACGTCGTTCCAAAGGCGCGCCTCGATGTGCGACTCCAGCTTGGGCAGGTAGAGGTATGGACCGGTCCCGGCGGCCAGTGCCTCACGGCCCCCGTGGAACATGTAGAGGCCGAAGTCGAACAGCGAGGCCGACATCGGCCGGCCATCGACCAGGAAGTGGTTCTCGGGGAGATGCCATCCCCGGGGCCTCACCACCAGGGTGGCCGGGTCGTCGGCTATGCGGTATGACCGGTCCCCGGTGTCGACCGTCAATGTGCCCCTGTAGGCATCGATCAGGTTGGCCTGCCCGCCGAGCAGGTTCTCCCAGGTGGGAGAGGTGGCATCTTCGAAATCGGCCATGAACAGCCGGGCGCCCGAGTTGAGGGCGTTGATCATCATCTTGGCCTCGACCGGGCCGGTGATCTCGACCCGGCGGTCGTGGAGGTCCTCGGGGATCGGGGCTATGTGCCAATCGCTCTCCCTCACTCCGGACGTTTCCTCCAGGAAGTCGAGGCTGCGTCCGGATTCGATCTCCTGTTGCCTGACATGGCGGGATTGAAGAACCTGGCCGCGGCGCCATCCGAATTCGTTCTCCAGATCGACGAGGAACGCCACCGCCTCCGAGGAAAGGATCCCCCTCTCCAGTGGAGAGTCCTGAAACTGGTTCATAAGATGGAAGTATCTTGGGTGCTTGCCTGTCAGTCTGCTCTTTCCTCTTATAAGATCGCAAGTTCTTATAGTCAGACTCAACATTGCCCGAATCTCCAACACCTGACCCTCTCGTTTTCGGCAGGAGGCTCCGTCACCACCGACGCCGGGCCGGCCTGACCCTCGACCAGCTCGGCGAGCGTGTCGGAAAGCCCGGGTCCTATCTCTCCCTGGTCGAGAACGGCAAGAAGGAGCCCCGGGTCCAGCTGGTCGTGGCCATTGCGGCGGCCATCGACGTCGACGTGTCGGAGCTCCTCGACCCGACCCCTCCCAGCCGCAGGGACGCCCTGGAGATCGCCCTGGCCAGGGCCCAGGACAGCGCCCTGTTCGAGAGTCTCGACCTCCCCCATGTGAAGCCAGGAGCGAGGATGGACAACGAGACCTTGACCCACCTGGTCGGGCTCCACGAGGCGCTTCGGCAGCGTTCCGGCCTCGACACCGCCGGGTCTGAGGAGGTGCGCCGATCGAACGCCGCAGTCCACCGGCTCTTGGAGGATGCCGGTGGATACCTCCAACCCATCGAACAAGCCGCCGCTGCGGCCCTGACCAGGGTGGGACACGCGGGCACCGGGCCTTTCTCCTCCCGGAACCTGCTCGACCTGGTGTCCAAGACAGGACTCGAACTGGAGCCGATCCACGACATGCCCGGGTTCGCCCGCTCCATCGTCGATCTCGACGACCGCCGCATCTACATCGCGCAGCGGAACGAGCTCCGGACCCGTCAGGCGCGTAAGGCGGTGCTCCAGACCCTGGCCGGATTCATCCTCGGCCACGAGACCGGCCCCGACCTCGACACCTTCCTTACCCAGAGGATGGAGACCGCCTACTTCGCAGCCGCAGTTCTCATCCCCGAGCAGATGGCAGTGGCCCACCTCGAGGAGGCAAAGGGCCATCACGACCTCGACCCGGAGGATGTGAAGGAGTTGTTCTACGTGTCATACGAGATGGCAGCGTGGAGGATGGCAAACCTTCTCCCCCGCCACCTAGACATCCCCTGCCATTTGGTGGTCAGCGACGAGGTGGGCTCGGTGGTCAAGGGAATGATCCTCGACGGGGCCCCGGTGCCCCGGGACCAGGAAGGCGGCATAGAGACCCAGCGTCTGTGTCGGAGGTGGGGCTCGCGGGTCACCTTCGAGTCTGAAGACCGCTACACCACCCACCGTCAGTACACCGACACCCCGCCGGGCACATACTTTTGCACCACCCACATCGAGGAGGGACGGGAGCCCCCGCATGCTGTGACCCTGGGTGTCCGCTTCCAGGACGCACGCTGGTTCCGCGGCCGGGAGACCGAGAACCGGGAGACATCCACCTGTCCCGACCCCACCTGCTGCCGACATCCAGCCCCTGAGCTCGCCGAACGGTTCGGCGACTCGATCCTGGTGTCAGCAAGATCCCAGTCCAGGATCCTGGGCCTGATGGCTCCCGACCCGTATCCGGAGACCGACCTGCCCGCGGTGTACAGGGTGGTGGAGCGACACTCGGGCCGTTAGCCGGCTCGCCTCAGACGGTCTGCTCGACGAAGTCCCTGAGGTGTTTGGCCATGGCCGCCAGTGACTTCTCGTGGACGTACATCATGTGCCCTGCCTCGTAGTACTCCATGGTCACATTGGAACGGACCTCTGGGTCGAGACCCATGTGGGAGAAGGTGTACTCGGTGGCGAAGTAGGGGGTGGCCAGGTCGTAGTACCCGTTGGCCACGAACAGCTTCGTACCCCGGGAGCGTGACAACAGTTCCCGCATGGCCTCGGACGTGTCCACGTACCGGCCCTTGAAGTCCTCGTAGTCCCAGGCCTGGTTGACCTTCATCGACATGATCTCGTAGATCCGGTCGTACTCGAACCCCAGCTCGACCCGAAGCAGCTGGTTGAGCGCCGAGGCCGCCACCCCACCGGTGGCGTCGAGGCTGGGGTCGACCTCGATGACAGGGCCCGCTTTGACCCGGTCGATCCCGGTGTACCGGGAGTCGATCCGGCCCACGGTTCGCTTCCGGTCCCTCAACAGCTCCTTGCAGAAACGGGGGATGTGGAGCCTGAGGTCGTAGTGGTCGATGTACTCGGCGCCGATCCCGGTGTACTCACTGAGCCGGGCGGCGATAGCCGTCCGGTCCTTCTCCTCGATCAGATCGCCCTTGGCCAGGGCCGTCCAGTACTCCCCCAGGGCGAAATCCTCCACATCTGCGAGGAAGTCGGTCAACTTCCGCTTCTGGTGCTGCTTTGGGAGCCTCCCGTGGTACCAGGCGGTAGCCGCGTAGGTGGGCAGATAAAGAGCGAACGGGAGGTCGTTCCCCGGGTCGATGAGGAGGGTCTTCTGGTCGACCTTCACGGTTTGGTAGTTGAGGATCGACGAGATCAGCATGATCCCGTTGAACTCCACGTTGTAGGTCGAGAACAGCTCGCGAGCGATGCCGGCGCCTCTCAGCGTCCCGTAGCTCTCTCCGGCCAGGTACTTGGGCGAGCTCCATCTCCCGTTGCGGTTCAGGTAGTGGACGATGAACTGGCTGAACGCCTGGATGTCGTGGGTGAAGTGGTGGAAGTCCTTCTCGTCGTCCTTGTCGGCGGTGGTGGAGAATCCGGTTCCAATGGCGTCGACGCACACCACATCGGAGACGTCGAGGATGGAGTAGGGGTTGTCTATGAGCCGACCCTGCATCCCCTTCTTGAACCCTTCCTCGTCGAACTCCATCCGCTTCGGCCCGAACAGCCCCAGATGGAGCCACACCGTTGACGACCCGGGCCCGCCGTTGAAACAGAAGAGAAGCGGGCGCTTGTCAGGGTCGGCGCCGTCCTGTGTGTAGGAGACATGGAAGAAGGAGACCTTCTTGTCGTTGACCTCGAAGACCTGCGTTGCCGCGGTGGCGGTGTAGGCGACCTTCTTCCGGCCGAAAGTGCCGCTGTACTGCTTGGAGACCGACTTCTCCTCGATCTCGGGCGGCGCCGCCTCTATCTCCTCTGTGGCCTCGTCGGCCTTCTTGTCCTTCACGTCCTCGGTCTTGGCCATGACTCGAGAGTAGACGACGAGACCCGGCCCTATTCGGTGGGGCGGTCCTGCATGAGGATCGCCAGGATGATGTACACCAGGATGCCCGGGAAGGCTGCTGTGAACAGGCTCAACAAGACGTATCCGACGCGCACCAATGTCGGATCCACATCGAGGTATTCGGCAAACCCACCACAGACACCGGCGATCATCTTCTGGTCGCGTGACTTGTAGAGGCGTTTCGCTTCGCTCACATCATCCTGCCAGGAACAGTGCCGGTTCTTCCAAGTTCTCGATCAACATAGCCATGAAACGTCGGCCCACCGCCCCGTCTATCACACGATGGTCATAGCTCAACGACAGGGGCATCACCGGGGCTATGACGATGTCGTCGCCGAACACGATAGGTCGTTCCTTGGCCCGGCCCAACGAGAGAATCGCCGTCGTCCCCGGTGGCACGATCGGTGTCCCGTGGCCGCCTCCGACCGCCCCGATGTTCGACAGGGTGAAGGTCTGACCGGACAACTCGTCGGGAGTGAGGCTCCGTTCCCTGGCCCCTTCGCCAAGTCTCCGGACTTCTGAGGCCAGCTGGAGCACACCCATGGAGGCGGCGTCGCGTATCACCGCGACCATCAGCCCGTCGGGTGTGTCCACCGCGATGCCTATGTCGTGGCGGCCATGAAACACCAGTTCGTCGCCGTCGATGGTGCTGTTGAACTCGGGGTAGGCATGAAGTGCTGGGATCACTGCCCTGATCACCAGGGCCTCCAGGGGTATCCGTGTCTCGTGCCGATCCCCCAGGGC
The DNA here is from genome assembly GCA_964454615.1 of uncultured Acidimicrobiaceae bacterium. Taxonomy (GTDB): domain Bacteria; phylum Actinomycetota; class Acidimicrobiia; order Spongiisociales; family ZC4RG35; genus ZC4RG35. Next base: position 11,136 of record CAYVTP010000004.1, read on the forward strand.
GTCGCGAACCTCCAGGAGCCGCGTCGCGTCCACGTCGTCGAAGGTGGTCACATGAGGGATCTCAGACCAGCTCTTCGACATGTTGGCGGCAATCGTCCTTCGGAGACGCGACATCGGCCGTCGTTCGTCGACGAAGGCCGGCGGGGGAAGGTGCCCCTCCACCTCGACCTCCTCGACCTCTGGCTCCGCCGGTTCGGCAGCGGCAACACCGCGCCGGGCCGTCTCCTCCTCGTCAGCAGCAGGCCGTGGGGTCTCTATCAGCCTCTCCACGTCCTGACGGGTGATCCTGCCGCCGGGGCCGCTTCCCTCGACCGTCGCCAGGTCGATTCCGTGGTCGCGCGCCAGTTTCCTGACAACCGGCAGCGCCTTGACCTGTGAGGCCTCGGAGGCATCGGCCATTGACTCCCCGGCGGCCAGGGACTCTGCCTCATCGCTCAGAGTGCCCACGATGGGGGCCGCCGCCGACCCGGGCCCGGGATGATCCTCCTCCTGGGGGTCCTCCTCCTCGTCCTGCTTCCCGGACTGGCTGTCCGATCCCGGGTCGCCGCCCGACTCTTCACCTTGCTCCCCTATCACGAGCAGCACCGAGCCGACTTCGACGGTCTCGCCTTCGGCGCCGCCCAGCTCGAGGACCACACCTGCGAAGGGCGTGGGGATCTCGACCACGGCCTTGTCGGTCTCGACCTCGACCACGGGTTGGTCGGCGTCCACGGAGTCTCCGACCTGGACCAGCCAACGGACGATCTCCGCCTCGGTCAACCCCTCCCCGATGTCGGGGAGCTTGAACTCACGTGCCACTGACGTTCACTCCTCCAAAGTCCTCTCTGCTGCGGCCAGGATCCTGTCCACCGATGGAAGGTAGTGCTGTTCAGACCTCTTCAACGGGAAGACCGTATCCCATCCGGTCACCCGCTCCACCGGCGCCGCCAGATCGTAGAGGCACCGCTCTTGGATGGAGGCGGCGATCTCTCCCCCGAGACCACCTGTGAGTGGGGCCTCATGGACGATCACCGCCCGGCCCGTTTTGGAGACACTTGCGGCGATGCCATCACGGTCCAACGGTGACAGAGTCCGCACATCGAGGACTTCCACAGACACCCCCTGTTCGCCGAGCAGGCTGGCCGCCTGGCGGGTCTCCTTCATCATCGCCCCCCAGGAAATCAGGGTGATGTCGTCGCCGCTCCGCTCGACACGCACCGGACCGATCTCGGTGGTGTAGTAGATCTCCGGGACCTCCTCCTTGACCGCCCGGTAGAGCCGTATGGGCTCGAGGAACACAACAGGATCGGGATCCTCGACGGCAGCCAGCAGGAGCCCTCGGGCATCCCGGGGCGTCGACGGGACCACCACTTTGATACCCGGGATGTGGGCGTAGATGGCCTCGGTGGACTCGGAGTGGTGCTCGGCGGCACCGATCCCTCCCCCATAGGGGATGCGGATGACCATCGGGGCGGTGAACCTGTGGTTGGAACGGTTCCTGATCCGGGCGACATGGTTGACCACCTGGTCGTAGGCGGGGTATGAGAACCCGAGGAACTGGATTTCGGCTATGGGCCTGAGCCCGGCAATCGCCATCCCGAAGGCAGCCCCCACGATCCCCGACTCTGCGACCGGCGTATCCACCACCCTGATAGCGCCATGCTTCCTGCGGAGCCCGTCGGTGATCCGGAACACACCACCTGCTCTGCCGATGTCCTCCCCAAGGAGGACCACCCGGTCGTCGGCCGAAAGGGCCGAGTCGAGGGCCCCGTTAAGGGCCTGAGCCAGGTTGACCTCAGGCATCCTCCGCCTCCCTGGCCTGTTCGAGAAGGGGCGGAGTGGGACTGGCGAACATGCGGTCGAACATCGCCTGCGCCGTCGGCTCGGGGACGGCCTCGGCCCAGGCGACGGCCTCCTCGATCCGGGTCGAGGCCTCGACCTCCAGGGTCTCCTGCCACCGTCCGTCCCATGCCCCCGCCCTCTCGAGCAGCAGACGCACCCTCTCCAGAGGGTCGCGAGCTTGCCAGGTGCCCACTTCGGTCTCGTCGCGGTATCTGGTGGGGTCGTCGGCGGTGGTGTGCGGGCCGACCCGATATGTGACCGCCTCGATCAGACTCGGTCCCTTCCCGGCACGTGCACGGTCGGCCGCCTCGGCGACTGCGGCCAGCACAGCGACCACATCGTTGCCGTCGACCCTGGCCGATGGCATCCCGTATGCGTCGGCCTTCTCGGCGATGGTCTCGCTGCGGGTCTGCTCCGCTGTCGGGTAGGAGATGGCGAAGCCGTTGTTCTGACAGAAGAACACGCATGGGGTCTCGTAGACCGCGGCGAAGTTCATCGCCTCGTGGAAGTCCCCTTCGGAGGTGGCGCCATCGCCAAACGAGGTGAGGGCGATCCGGCGGCTCCCCTTCAGCTTCTCGGCCCATGCCAGGCCCACGGCGTGGATCATGTGTCCGCCGACGGTGATCGACGGGGGAAGGATGTTGACTCCCTCTGGAACCTCCCCACCCCGCTCGTCTCCGGTGCGGCCGAGGATGAGCAACCGCCACGGATACCCCGCCTTCCAGTTGAGCGCGGCGTCACGGTAGGTGGCCGCCACCCAATCTCCCTGCTTGAGGGCTGCCGCCGCCCCTATCTGGGCTCCCTCCTGGCCACGGAACGGGGCGTAGGTTGCGAGCCGACCCTGACGCTGCATGGCCATCGACTTGTCGTCGTAGACCCGTGCCTCGACCATGTCGGCGTAGAGAACCTTCATCTGCTCGAGCGTCACCGGGAGACGGTCCTGAACCGTTCCGTCCGAGTTGATGAGCGTGAACATGGAGGCCGACTCCCCGTCGTTTACCGAAGTTTGCCTGTTTACGAGCGGTGATGTCGGGCTGCCGTTGGTCGGAATGAGCGACTCGAGACCGCGGCCCAGCCCTGGCTTGCGTGAAGTCACGTTTCTGAGGTCCTCCTAGGGAGCCCACCCCCACGGTGGACGAACACTGAGCTTAGACCCGGCTCAGACTCCGGCAGTCTCCGACGCCAGGGCCGCTTCGAGCTCGTCGACGGTCACCAGCACCTCTCGTGCTTTGCTCCCCACGGAAGGTCCGACGACGCCCTTCCTCTCCAGGGTGTCCATGACCCGTCCTGCCCTGGCGAACCCGATACGCAGCTTTCGTTGCAGCATCGAGGTCGATCCCAGCTGTGACCGGACCACCAGCTCCATCGCCTCCCGTATGAGCTCGCCGTCGACATCGTCATCCTCGGATCCGGCGTCGGTGCCATGCGACGGGGGCGGCTCGAGAACGGTGACCTCGTCGATCTCGTCTCGCTGTTTCTTCACCCACGCGACGATCGCTTGAACCTCTGATTCCCGGACCCAGGCACCCTGGATGCGCTGCGGCCTCGGCTCCTTGGCGGTGACCACCAGCATGTCGCCCATGCCCACCAGCTTCTCGGCCCCTGATCCGTCGATGATGACCCGACTGTCGGTCTGGGAGGTGACGCTGAAGGCGAGACGGCTGGGGATGTTGGCCTTGATGACGCCGGTGATGACGTCAACGGAGGGACGCTGGGTGGCGATGACCAAGTGGATGCCGACAGCTCGGGCCATCTGAGCGATCCGGACGATCGACTCCTCCACCTCGCGACCGGACACCATCATCAGATCGTTGAGCTCGTCGACCACAATCACGATGTATGGGAACCTGTCGAAGCTCTCGGGGTCGAGCTGGCCCCGGGCCAGCTTGTCGCGGTATCCCTCGATGTCCCTGACCCTGGCCTCGTTGAGGAGGTCGTATCGCCGGTCCATCTCCGCCACCGCCCACTTGAGGGCGTCGTTGGCCTTCTTCGGGTTGGTGATCACCCTGGTGAGCAGATGAGGCACCCCGTCGTACTGGCCCAGTTCGACACGCTTCGGGTCGACCAGGATCAGCCGGACGTCGTCGGGAGTGGCCCGCATCAGCAGTGAGGTGACGATGGAGTTTATGCACGACGACTTTCCTGCGCCGGTCGCACCGGCGATGAGGACATGGGGCAGCTCGGCAAGGTTGAGGAGCTTTGGGGTTCCCGAGATGTCCAGCCCGAGCCCGACGGTGAGGGGGGGATGGGGCAGGGCGGCCTCGGGACTGGCAAGGATGTCACCGAGGGAGACCAACCGCCGCTTTGCGTTGGGGACCTCGACACCGATGGCCGACTTGCCCGGAATCGGAACCAGGATGCGGACGTCAGGCGTGGCCAGGGCGTAGGCGATGTCGTGGGACAGGTTCGAGATCCGGTTGACTTTGACCCCCGGTGCCAGCTCGATCTCGAAGCGGGTGACGGTGGGCCCGGGCACGATCTTGGTCAGGGTGGCGTCGACCCCGTGTTGGAGAAGGGTGTCCTCTAGTTGGGCCGCCGTCTCCTCCAGGCTCCTCCGGCTGACCTCGCCGCCGGTGCCTCCTTCCAGGAGGTTGATCGGGGGCAGCTGGTAGTCACTGCTGGTGAGGTCGACCACCGCTGGAGTCGGCGCGGCGGAAGGCTTGGGTTGGTCGCCTTTCCCGACGACCGGCTTGGCCTTGGTCACCTTCGGCTTCTGGTGTTTGCCCTTGGGGGGAGCAGACTGGGCGAGATCGGCGGCGACCAGAGTCGGCGCCGGCGCCGGTCCGGCCTCGAACAGTGTCGACCTGGCGAAGTTCTTCACTTTCCCGAAGATGTGGGCGAAGCCCTGGAACATTTGCTTGACCGTTGTCCGGCTCATCACCAGGACCCCTACCGCTATCGAGGCAGACAGGATGACGAAGGCGCCCCAGTGGCCGAGCACCCGTCTCATCGGGTAGGCGATCAGAGCGCCGAGGGCGCCGCCACGATCCTGCACCAGGTCGATGTTGGGACGCAGCGACACCGCACCGGTCAGGAGATGGAAGAGGGCAAGGGTGCCGATAAAGGTGACCAGACCGCCGATGACCACCGGCTTGGATCCGTCCCTGGGGCGACCGGCGATCATGATCACCCCGATCACCACCAGTGCGGGCGGCAACGCAAAACGCCACACACCGAACAGGAGCTTGCTGCCCGCTTCGATGCCAGATCCGACCGGTCCGGCGATGTCGAAAAAGGCCAGCGTTATCAGGGTGGCGAGAACGATGAGAACAAGACCCCAGACGTCATCGGTCTGACGGCCCAGGCCCCGACGCACCTGATGGCGGAAATCGACCAGCGTCTGTCTAACGCCGCCGGTGCGCTTCTTGGTCTTGTTCTTCGACTGGGACACCCGACTCCGCCCGGAGCCCTTCCGGGTGGGTGTCCGGGTTGGCATTGTCTGAAACGATAACTCATGACGCGCATTGCGTAAGAGCAATTCAAACGGGCCTGCTCCGAGACCCGGTTACAGCTCCATGACCACCGGGACGATGACCGGTCTGCGAGCTGTCTCCTCCCGGATCACCTTGCCCGCGGCCTGACGCACCGCCTTCTGGAGCTCGGCGTGGTCGGTTCGACCGGTCCTCTTCTCCTCGAGGACCGCCCGCACCGCCTTGGCAGCCTTCTCCAGCACGGCCGACGGGTCGTCCATGACCCCGTGGCTGTCGAGGCTCGGGCCATAGAGGATCTCGCCGGTGGAGCGGTCGATGCCGACCGTGACCACCACCACCCCGTCGTCGGCCAGGTGGGACCGATCGCGTAGCACCCCGCTCTGGGTCTCGCCGACCGAGGAACCGTCCAGGTAGACGTAGCCGGCGGGCACCGCGTCGCGGTCGGCCCTGGTCGCCTTGCCGTCGAGGACGACACGGTCGCCGTCCTCCAGTACCTCCACCCAGGGGACCCCCATCTCACGGGCCAGCCCGGCATGGGCGTGGAGGTGTCGGTACTCCCCGTGGACCGGGACGAAAGCCCGCGGGCGAAGCAGGTTGATGAAGGTCAGCAGCTCCTCACGTCGGGCGTGCCCCGACACATGGACATGTGCGTTCTGACCGTGGACAACCCTCGCTCCCCGCCTCATCAGGTTCGAGATGACTTTGGAGACTGCGGTTTCGTTACCCGGTATGGGACGGGCCGAGATGAGCACGGTGTCGTCCGGACCGATGTCGATGTGCCGGTGGCGTCCGTGGGACATCAGGGAAAGGGCTGCGAACGGCTCGCCCTGGCTGCCGGTCGTTACCAGGAGTTGCTCGTGTTCCGGGAACGACGACAGCTGCTTGATGTCGACGATCCTGTCGCTCGGTGCTTCGAGCACCCCGAGATCCGAGGCGATCGCCGTGTTGCGCTCCATCGAACGGCCCAGGAACGCGACGCGTCTCCCCGAGGCGATGCCGGCGTCGACGATCTGCTGGACACGGTGGACGTGGGATGAGAAGCAGGCGGCGATGACACGGCCCGGAGCGTCCCGGACGACCTCGGCTATCGGCCCTCCCACCGAGCTCTCCGAGGGCTCGAAACCGTCCCTCTCGGCGTTGGTGGAGTCCGACAGCAGGAGGCGGACCCCCCTGCGACCCAACGCGGCGAAAGCGGGCAGGTCGGTGGGACGGCCGTCGATCGGGGTCGGGTCGAGTTTGAAGTCCCCCGAGTGGATGATGATCCCTTCGGGAGTGTCGAAGGCGATCCCGGCCCCGTCGGGGACCGAATGGCTGACCGGCACCAACATGAACTTGAAAGGGCCGTGGGTCATCCACTTCTTCATCTGTGTGGTCCTCAGGTCGGCTTTGACCCCGAGTTCTTCGATCCTGCCCCTGGCCAGCTCGATGGCCATCCGCGACCCGTAGACCGGGACGTTGATCTCCCTGAGAAAGTAGGCGAGGGCGCCCATGTGGTCCTCGTGGCCGTGGGTGAGCACGACACACTCGACATCCTTGGACCGCTTGGCGAGCCAACCCCAGTCGGGGAAGACCAGGTCGATGCCGAGCATCTCCTCCTCGGGGAACATCAGACCCACGTCGATGAGGGCGATGCGCCCCTCGACCTCGAGGGCAGCGCAGTTGCGTCCGATCTCGTTGAGACCGCCCAGGAAGGTGACCGAGACGCTCACAGGGGGTTGACCGCGCTGAGAGCCTTCTCGATGGCTGCCAACGTCTCCGGCGCGGCGTCGACCAGTGGCAGCCTCACCGACCCCACCCGGCCCCAGAACTGGTTCATGGCGGCCTTCACCGGCATCGGGTTGGGTTCGAGGAAACATGCCTGGCAAAGAGGCAGGAGAAGATGATGCAGGCGTCTTGCCTCGTCCCAATCCCCTGAGTGGGCCGCCCTGACCATGTCGCGCACCTGACGGCCGGCAAGGTGGGCGATCACCGAGACGACACCGACTGCCCCCACCGACATCATTGGCAGGGTCAAGCTGTCGTCACCGGAGTAGACGCGGAGGTTGGGGACTGTGTTGACGGTCCGGGAGGTGAAGTCGAGGCTCCCGGCCGCGTCTTTGACCGCCACGATGTTGGGGTTCCCCCCCAGTTCGGCCAGGGTGTCGAGCTCGATCCTGCCCGACGTCCTCCCGGGGATGTTGTAGAGCATCACCGGTGGCCCGACCGCGGCGATGGCGTTGAAGTGGGCTACCAATCCTCTCTGCGGTGGTTTGTTGTAGTACGGGTTGACGGCGAGAACCCCGTCGACTCCGGCCTCGGCGGCACGTTCGGTGAGATGCACGGAGTGGGCGGTGTCGTAGGTGCCGGTGCCGGCCATGACCATGGCCTCCTTCTCCTTCACCGCCTCGACGACGGTGTGGTAGAGGGCAACTTTCTCCTCGTCGGAAAGGGTCGGCGACTCCCCGGTGGTCCCGGTGACGACGAGAGTGTCGGTGCCGGTGTCGGAAAGATGTCGGGCAAGACGCCAGGCCGCCTCGTGGTCGACCTCCCCGCCTGGTGTGAACGGGGTGATCATCGCTGTGGCGACATGCCCGAAGGGTGATGGGAGCTGTTGGGTCACCGGGGCCATGGTACCCGCAGCCGGGTCGACCAGGCCGAACCACCTCTCACCGGGGTGAGTCACCCTCCGCCAGGTACTCGGCGGCCAGGCGCTTGGGTGCCCTCGCCAGCCACGCCTCGACCAGGAGCTCGTCCAGCTCTTCGGGATCCAACATGGCCAGCCTGGCCAGGACGATGGCATACCCGTCGAAGTGGGAAGTGGTGAAGTAGAGGTTGGGGGCCGAGGCTATCAAAGCCTCTTTGGCGAGCTTGTCTTCGACCCATGCCGCCAGGATCGGCGGCTCGGGGGCAGCTTCGCCCAGCTCCTCCAGGTCTCCCTTCCGGAGCGGCCGTTCCCAGGCGAACGACTTCCGTCTCACGCTCCATGAGTGGCCCCGCACTTCGACTTCGGGGAGTCTGGCGGCGGCGCGGGCGACGTCATCCCATGTGGCCACTGCCCCCGAACTTAGTCCGGAGCGGCTTCTCCCAAGGCCACCAACGCTCGTTCAGCGGCCAAACCATCTACCACCTGCTGTCCGTCGCTGAAGACGTAGAGGAGGCCGCGCACTCCCCAGGTCCGCCGCCAGTAGGGCAACCACTCCTCGCTCCCACCGAGGAGGACGACATCCGGATCGTCGACCCGCTCGGTGTCGGTCATCAGCCGGCAACACCATTCGACAACCGCCACCTCGCCCAACCTGTCGACAGCCGAGGCGAGGAGCACTCTGGGATGCGGAGAGCCCATGCCGGCAAGGCTATCCGGGGCCCTGACCCGAAGCCGGGGATCCGTCGTAGACTCGGCCCATGGCTGTCACATCGAAAATGCAAGCCCTGGGGACGGAAGCGCCCGACTTCACGCTGCCCGACACTGTGAGCGGGGAGAAGTACTCGCTCGACGATTTCGGGGACAAGAAGGCACTTCTGGTCATGTTCCTGAGCAACCACTGCCCCTACGTCAAGCACGTCATGGCGGGATTGGCTCAGCTCGGCAAGGACTACCAGGACAGCGACCTGGGCATCGTCGCCATCGGGTCCAACGACGTGGAGAACTATCCCGACGACTCTCCCCAGGAGATGAAGAGGGTCGCCGAGGACCAGGGGTACCTCTTCCCATACCTCTATGACGAGGATCAGACGGTTGCCGCGTCCTACATGGCGATGTGCACCCCCGACTTCTTCCTCTACGACGAGGACCGCCGTCTCGTCTACCGGGGCCGTCTCGACCCGTCGCGGCCCAATACCGAGGTACCCGTCACGGGTGAAGACCTGAGGTCGGCCATCGAAGCGGTCCTGGCCGGGGATCGGGTCACCGATCAGCAGTACCCGTCGATGGGATGTTCGATCAAGTGGAAGCCGGGCAAGGTGCCCGCCTACTTCCAGGCCTGAGAAGATAGAGGAGACCACACGAATGACACAGCAGTACGACGCGCCCCCTGAGTTCGACCTCGACCTGTCGAAGAGCTATTCGGCCACCTTGGACACCAACCACGGTGAGATCGTCATCGAGTTCGACGCAGAGCGGTCACCCAACACGGTGAACAACTTCGTGTTCCTGGCCAGGGAAGGCTTCTACGACGGCGTCGTCTTCCACCGGGTCATCGAGAACTTCATGATCCAGGGCGGCGACCCGACCGGGACCGGCCGGGGCGGTCCCGGCTACAGGTTCCGGGACGAGCTCGAAGGCGATGGCAAGTACCGGCGGGGCACTGTGGCCATGGCCAATGCCGGGCCAAACACAAACGGATCACAGTTCTTCATCTGCCACACCGATGTGGGGCTCCCCCACTCCTACACGATCTTCGGTCAGGTGACATCGGGGATGGATGCCGTGGACTCGATCGCCACCACCAAGACCGACTCCTCCGACAGGCCCCGCGACGAGGTCGTCATCAACAAGGTCACCATCGAAGAGAGCTGAGCCAAAAACTCGTTCTGTGAAGATCTGTGGCGGAGGGGTCGACGACGATCTTCACAGAACGGAATCTAGACGGCGGCGACGGCTTCCTCCACCTCGGCGATCCTCCGCGAGTTGATCCTGGGGAGGGCGTAGAGGAGGACCAGCAGCTGGAGGGCTGCAGCGGCGAGGAAAGGTGAGCGGAGCGACCACTCCCTCCCCACGATCGGGTCCGACAGAGACACCAGGGTCCCACCAATGATCGCGCCGACCGACATCATGCCCCACCCGAAGAACCGGTACACCGAGTTGACCCGGCCGAGCAGACGGTCGGGGATGATCCTTTGCCGCAGCGACACCGTGATCACGTTCCACACCACCACGAAGAAGGATGAGACCAGGAACATCGACCAGACCACGATCGCCGAGGAGGTCAGCCCGGTCACGACCACGGACACGATGAAGACCGACATTCCCACGAACAGCGTGGTCCCCTTGCCCAGCCATCTGGCGACGGCCGGCGCCATCTGAGAACCGATCACCCCACCCACCGCGCCGGCGGTCATCAAAAGGCCGAATGCGGCCGCCTCGAGCCCCAGGATCTCCTGGACGAACAGCACATAGGTGGCCGCTGTCATCACAGAGGTTGCATTGAACATCCCCAGGATGAGCGCGAGGGGCCGGAGCAGCGGATGCGACCAGAGCCAGCGAAAACCCTCTTTCAGGTCGGCCCAGAACGATGGTCTGATGGTCGGTTGGTCTCCGCCCCCATCGGGCTTGAAACGGCCAGCGATGAGGAGCAGCAGGATGGCCGACACCACGAAGGTCCCGGAGTGGAAGAAGAAGGGGACGACCAGGGCCAAGCCGATCAACAGTCCACCCAGTGGCGGCCCGGCGAACGAGTTCATCACCATCTCCGCTCCCCAGAGCCTCCCGTTGGCCTTTTCCAACTGGGACTTTTCGACGATCGCCGGGAGGATCGTCTGGGCGGTGTTGTCCCGCAGGACCTCCGCCATCCCGAAGAGGAAGGTTGCCAGGATCAACATTCCCAGCAGCAGGTTCTCGTTGGGCACCGGCACCTGTGCGGCGGCAGCGGCGCCGAGGACTTCGTTGTTGGCCAGGATCACGAAGGCGACGAAAACCGTGATGCCGGCCCTGAACACGTCCATCCACACCATCACCTTCCTCCGGTCGAGACGATCGGTGATGACCCCGGCCGGCAAACTGAAGACCAGCCAAGGAAGGCGACTTGCCAGGACAACAAGGCCCAGCTTGAACCCGTCCCTGGTGATGGTGGAGGCAAGCCACGGATAGGCGATCATGGCGACGCCATCGCCGAGGTTGGAGGTCACCGAAGCGGTCCACAGCCTCCAGTAGTTGGCGTTGAGCTTCATTCGGCGAGGTACGGTCGGCCGGTGGGATACAGGGCGACGGCCAGGCCGTAGACGACCTCTCCCCCACGCGGGGTTTCGATGAACTCCCTGGCCAGGTCCCAGAGGCGATCCCGCCACTCCTCGGCCCGCTCCTTGGGGATCCGTGCGTAGCGGACGCCTTGGACTCCGACCACATCGTCGTCGTCGAAGGTGGCGCGCGTCTCTGACAGCTCTCGTGCAGCCCTGGCCAGGGCGAAGTTGGCGTCGACCCCGTGCTCCATCGCCTTGGAGTAGTCGAAGGTGCGGGCGGTCCGCCCGTAGTACTTGGCCTCGATCGCCCTGACCTTCTCGGTTCGCACGATCCCGATGAGACCCGCCCCCTCGAGTACCTTGACATGATGCCCTACGGTGCCCTTCGGCTTCCCGAGGGCGTCGGCGAGCTGGCTGGTGGTGGCGGCACGCTCCAGGAGCATGTCGAGTATCGACATCCTCGTCTCGTCGAACAGTGCCTTGAACTGCTGCGGATCCTCGAGCCGTAAGAGGTCGGGAAGGGCGTAGTCCGGGATCGATTGGTCGGCCATTCCCGTATAGTCGGTTATTCCCGACCATTTGTCAAGTGCCGGGCGAATTCATTCTGTGAAGATCTCTGTCGGAGGGGTCGACGAGGACCTTCACAGAACGGGGAAGATCCCCTTCACACCCTGTCGAGTGCCTTGCCCAGCTCCTCCACCCCGGGGGCGTCGATGGGGTCGAGGACCACCTGGAGGTGGCCTATCCCGGCAGCTTCGAACAAGCCGATCTTCTCCCGGAACTCGGCGGACGGTATGGGAGAGGTCGGTGACCGTTTGGCGCTCCCCGGAGACCGTCCGGATCCCCGTGGCAGCTGGACGTACACCGCAGCCGTCCGCTCGAGAGACCTCGGCTCCCTCCCCACATCCCGACATACATCATCCAGCGCTTCGAGGAGAGGGCCGATTTGTTCCGGGTCGTTGTCGTAGTCGACGTACCAGGTGTTCCACATGTCGACGTGGGGCACGGTGATCGCCAGCATCCTGGGCCCACGCGATCCGACGAGCAGTTTCATGTCACGCCTCGCCCTGGGGACGAGCTCCGACTCCTCCACCCTGTAGAACCGTCCGTCGAAGTCGATGGACCCATCACGGATCAGGGTCCGGATGATGGTGAACGCCTCCTCGAAACGGTCCACCCGCCGGTCGTACGGGAAACCGAAAGCCCGGTACTCGACCTCGTTCCACCCGGCTCCCAACCCGAGAATGAGGCGACCTCCGCTGATCTCGTCGACGGTGGCCGCCTTCTTGGCGAGCATCGCCGGGGAGTGGAAGGAGGTCGACGCCACCAGGGGGCCGATCTCGACCCGTTCGGTCATCTCGGCGATGGCCGCCAACCCGGTCCACGCCTCGAAGGGCCCTCGGGACACACCGTCATCGTGTCTGTAGAGAAGGTGGTCACCCAACCACACCGAGTCGAAGCCGCACCCTTCGACTGCCAGGGTGATCTCCCGCATCTCCGCCCAAGCCACCGGCCGCTCGACTTCGGGGAGCTGGACGCCGATCTTCATCAGTCGATGGTAGGGGCGCTGGCAGCCGGTTCGAGGCGGCTGGGCACCAACAGGAACGCGGCCAGGGTCAGGGCTCCCGCCACCGCGTAAGGAAGAGGGATGGCCACAGCGAAGAGCCCGCCGCCAAGCAGGGGGCCGATGACCCGACCCAGTCCGGCCGCCGACTGCTGGGCCCCCAACGCAGCCCCCGACCGCCCGGGAACGATCCCCGCGATGGCGGACGACAGTGTCGGGGTAAGCAAGCCCTGGCCGAGGGCGAGGAGCATCAGGCCCGCCAGCAAGGAGGGCCAGGTGGTCGCCATGGACAGGGCAGCGAAGCCGGCCACGTTCAGGCCCAAGCCGATCTGAAGGACGCGTCTCTCTCCGAGCCGCTTGGTGGACCGACCCACCAGCACAGCCTGGGTGAATACCAGGATTGTCCCGACGCCGGCGAACACGATGGCGACGGTCGAACCGGTCATCCCCAGGCGGCTCGACCCGAGGAGGGCGAAGGTGGCCTCGAACGCCCCGAAAGCAGTCACCCCGATCAGTGTCAGCGTTATCAGCCTGAAAGCAGGAGAAGGCAGATTCTGGGTGCCGTTGTGACTGGTCGACACCGCCTCGGGCCGCAGGGTCTCCGGTATACGGAAGAAGCCGACGACGAGATTGATGAGGGCGATGGTGGCGGCCACCAGGAAAGGGAGTGCCGGACTGCCCAATGCGGCGAGAGACCCGATGATCGGACCGATCACGAATCCCACCCCGAAGGCGGCGCCAAGCAGCCCCATCAGTCTGGGGCGCTCCGCGGGGGCGGCCATGTCTGCCACGGTGGCCCTGGCGATGGCGATGCTCGCCCCCGACCCTCCGTCGATGATGCGGCCGACGAACAACCATCCGAGGGACCCGGCCAACCCCAGAGTCAGGCTTCCCACCGCCGACCCGGCGATGGCCACCAGGAGAATCGGCCTTCGCCCCACCTTGTCCGATATCCGCCCCCAGAGCGGAGCCAGGACGAACTGGGACAGGGAGTAGGAGGCGAACAGCACCCCGATGGTCAGCGGGCTCGCCCCGAACCGCTCGGCATAGAGCGGCAGTAGGGGAATGATGATTCCGAACCCGAGGAGGTCGACGGCCACCGCCGCCCACACCACCCAAAAGCCCCTCGGGGGCCTGTTGCTCGTCACCTGGCCATTGCCTGTGCGACACGTACTGCGTCGGTGGCGATGTGGGCGAGGCCGACGCCGCGGTAGCCCCAACCCGTCATATGTAGCCCCTCAGGCCTGAGACGCTCCAGGTCGGCGAGCCAGTCCCCGTGGCCCCGGCCATACTGCGGAATACCAGGATGGTGCCTCACCAGCATCGTCGTGTCGGGAGACATGTCGACCCCGAGAATCCGGGAGGTCTCAGCCACCACCAGTTCGACGACGTCCGCATCGGGGACGTCCACCAGGTCGCGAACGGCTGCGCCACCCGCTATCACCTTCACCAGGCTCCTGCCCTCCCCGGAGCGATGCGGGGCATAGGAGGACTCGAAGAGGACACCTCTGGTGACCATCCCCGTGTCGGGCCCGGTCAGGACTCCGTAGCCTTCGGGGATCTCCATGTTGCTGTTCGGACCCCCCAGCCACACCACGGCCACGGGAGCGGAGTGGGAACCGGAGAGACTCGACGGAAGCCGACCGTCCATCAACCGGGCGGCGTCTGTCGGTCCACAGGCAAGCACCACAGCCCCCGCCCCGATCTCGACGTCGCCTCCTATGCGCCAGCCTTTGCCGACCTGCCTGATCGACTCGACCGTGGTACCGCCCACGAATCGATCCCCCAAGGGAGCCGCAAGGGCGTCGGCGATGCTCGCCATCGAGCCGGCGGGCACATGCATTCTTGGCCGTTCCACATCACTCCTGCGCGCCGCAAGAGCAGCCCGCATCAGAGATCCGTACTGCCGATAGATGGCCACCAGCGCGGGAAAGGCCGAACCGGCCGAAAGCACTCTCGGATCACCGGCATAGACCCCCGACGCCGCCAGCCATGCCGCCAATCCTCCGCCACCTCGTCCGAGCCTGCGCTCGAAGAATTCGGCCAGGGTCTCGTCGTCCTCCGACGCCGGTTCTGGGATGAGGGGCTCGAGCAGCGCCCTGAGACGGGATGGGACCGGCACCAGCGGATCGAGCAACATGCCCGGACCCGGCTCGACCCGAACCATTCGGTCCCTGGTGTACACGAAACGGGCTTTGGCCGCCGCCGGGGACACCCGGGCCCCGATGGCGGTGAACACGGGTGAAAGGGTTGGGTGTGGAAGGTTGAAGCTGCCCACCCCAGGTTCGAGGAGATAGCCCTCCCAGGTGATGGTGCGCGCTACGCCACCGGGGTCCTGGTCCCGCTCCAACACCACCAGGTCATCGACTCCCCTGACCAGAAGCTCATGGGCTGTCAACAGGCCGGCCAACCCGCCCCCGATCACCGCGACGGTCACTCGCGGGCGGCCTCAACGAAGACGGAGACGTTCTCCACCGGAGTGCGGCGGTCGATGCCATGGCCAAGGTTGAGGATGTGACCGGTACGGGACCCCACCCGCGCTTTGACCTCACGCACATGTCGCCTGATGGTGTCGGCGTCGCTCCGGAGCACCGCCGGGTCGACATTCCCCTGTATGGCATGCCTCTCGCCTATCGACGCCCAAGCCTCGTCGATGGGAACACGCCAGTCGACGCCGTATCCCGAGGCACCAACCCCCGACTGGAGCTCGAGGGTGTGGCCTGCCCCCGGGGAGAAGTAGATGGTCGGCGCATCGAGGCCCGCAAGGGCCATCCTCGCCGCCGGGAGACACAACTCCGAATAGGTGGCCCGGTCGAACATCCCGGCCCAGGTGTCGAAGAGTTGGACCGCATCTGCGCCCGCCTCCACCTGGATGGCAAGGTAGGTGTTCATGGCACGGCCCAGCGTGGACAGTGCCTCCCGTGCCGCGCCAGGGTCAGCCCTGACCGCCGAACGGACTCCGATGAAGTCCTTCGAGCCGCCTCCCTCGACCAGATAGGCGAGGAGGGTGGTAGGGGCGCCGGCGAATCCGAGCACCGCAACCCGGTCATCGACCTCCTGCCGTACCCGACGGACCGTCTCGGCCACGAAGGCGACCCTCTCCGGGTCGACATCGGGCAGGTTGGCGATCTCGGCCAGGGTCCGGGGGCGCAGGCGTGGGCCGGGGTCGAAGGTCATGTCGACTCCCATGGCCTCGAGAGGGGTCATGATGTCGGCGAAGATCACGGCTCCGTCCATTCCGAATCGGCGGATCGGCTGAAGGGTTATCTCGGCTGCGATCTCGGGGGTCGATACCGCCTCCTGGAAGGCGATCTTGCTGCGCAGTTCCCGGTACTCGGGTAGGTACCGCCCCGCCTGGCGCATGATCCAGACAGGCGTTCGCTCGACCGGCTCCAGGTTGAGCGCCTCCACCAGCGGCCGGGTCACACCGACTCCTCGATGGCAGCTGTCAGCGCCTCGATCGCCTCGTCCAGGACGGTGAAGTGTGACTCCATGAGGAACATCGCCTCGAACTGGGAGGGAGGGAGCAGCACGCCTCGCCGCAACGCGGATCGGAAGAAGCGGGCGAACCGGTCACGGTCCACCGTCGCCGCGTCGTCCCAGTTCCGGACCTGCTCCGGACCGAAGAAGACGGTGAGCATCGCCCCCACCCTCTGCACACATCCCGACGTACCGGACCTGTGCAATGCCGCCGCCAAACCTTCCTCGATCCGTTGCCCGGCCACCTCGAGCTCGTCGTAGAGACCGGGTCGATCCCTGAGGCGTGTCAGCGTCTCGACACCAGCCGCGGTGGCAAGCGGGTTGCCGGCGAGCGTCCCGGCCTGATAGACCGGGCCCTCCGGGGCAACCATGCGCATCAGGTCTTCACGACCGCCGTATGCCGCGGCCGGTGTCCCACCGGCGACGACCTTGCCCAGACAGGTGAGATCCGGCCTGATGCCCCAGCGCTCCTGGGCTCCCCCTCTGGCGACCCGGAACCCGGTCATCACCTCGTCGAAGATCAGGAGGGCGTCATGCTGGTCGCACAGGTCGCGCAGACCGGCGAGGAATCCCGGTTCCGGCGGTACCACCCCCATGTTCCCGGCAACAGGCTCGACTATGACAGCGGCTACGTCCCCGGATTCGAGGGCTACGGCCGCCGACTCGAGGTCGTTGAACCGAGCATGACGTGTGTCCCTCACAGTCATCTCCGGAACCCCAGGGGAGTCTGGCTCTCCGAGTGTCGCTGCCCCCGAACCGGCCTTGACCAGGAACGGATCGGCATGACCGTGATAGCAGCCTTCGAACTTGACCACACCGGGTCGCCCGGTCGCCGCCCGGGCCACCCTGATGGCGGAGGCTGTCGCCTCGGTACCCGAGTTCACCAGTCTCACCACCTCGACCGAAGGCACCAGTTCGACGATGAGCTCGGCCAGGTCCACTTCAAGGGCACTGGGTGCGCCGAAGGAGGTGCCCCTACCAGCAGCCGAGGTCACAGCGTCGACCACGCCCCGGTCGGCGTGCCCGAAGAGCAGAGCGCCCCAGGAGGCGATGAAGTCGATCAGCCGATCTCCGTCCTCGGTGATCAGATGAGGCCCTGAGCCGGAGGCGATGAACGGAGGATTGCCGCCGACCGCCTTGAACGCCCTGACAGGGGAATTGACCCCGCCTGGTATCACCTTCATGGCCCGCTCGAGGAGAGACTCTGAGCGGGACATCACAGCGACTCCAGTAGACGGGCGGCGCGGGTGGCGAAGTATGTGAGGATGACCGACGCTCCAGCCCGCGCTATGCCGGTCAGCGACTCGATCATGATTCGATCCCCTTCGACCCAGCCATTGGCAGCAGCAGCCTCGATCATCGAGAACTCGCCCGAGACCTGGTAGGCGGCCACCGGCACATCGACCTGTCGGCTGACAGCGGACACCACGTCCAGGTAGGGCCCGGCCGGCTTCACCATGACCATGTCGGCCCCCTCGGTGATGTCGCGGAACACCTCGGCGATCGCTTCCTTGACGTTCGGCGGGTCCATCTGGTGGCTGCGGCGGTCACCGAAAGCCGGGGTCGACTCGGCTGCCTGGCGGAATGGCCCGTAGTAGGCGCTGGCGTACTTCGCCGAGTAGGAGCAGATCGCCAGCTCATGGTGCCCTGCACCATCGAGCGCAGAGCGCACCGCCGCCACCCTTCCATCCATCATGTCCGAGGGGGCTATCACGTCGGCGCCGGCGTCGGCGTATGTCACGGCTGCCTCGGCGAGCAGGGGCAAAGTGGCGTCGTTGTCGATTGTCCCGCCGTTCACCACACCACAGTGACCGTGGCTGGTGTACTCGCAGAGGCACACGTCCGCCCACACCACCACATCGTCGAAAGAGTCCTTGAGGGCACGAATCGCCTCGGGCACCGGGCCGGCGGGGTCGAGCGCCGAGGTCCCCCGCTCGTCCTTCACCTCGGGGATCCCGAAGAGGGTGACACCACCGACTCCGGCGGAGACAGCCTCCCCGACCACGGGGACGAGCCGGTCGACGGACAACTGATGGTGGCCCGGCATCGAAGCTATGGGGCGTTCGGCGTCGCGTCCGGGAACGACGAACACGGGGAGGACGAACGATGCGGGATGGAGGCGCGTCTCTGCCACCATCCGCCTCAGACCGGGCGTCCTCCGCAGCCGTCGGTCTCTCTTGGCCGGGTACTCACTCATCTCTGATTCTCCTTGCTAGTTGGTGAGCCAGCTCGAGGAAAGTCGGGGAGGCAGGTACCACCGGGTCGGGTTGGCCCGCCTCTCTCACCGCAGCAGCCGTGGTGGGCCCTATGGCTCCAACCACCAGGCCCTCGATGTCCCGGCTCGAGGTCCAACCGGTGACAGCCAAGGGCGACCCGAACGCCACTGCGTCCACCGGGTCCCGTTCCGGGGCTACCGGTGTTGTCTGGTACACCGGAGAGGCGGTGAGCATGGCACCCCGGTTGGTCAGCTCCTCGAATGTCGCGGGGTCGGCGGCACTGGCGTGGGGAAAGAAGACTCTCTTGCCCTCCACCTCCAGATGGTCGACGAGTTCGGCGGCACCGCCGGATCCGGTGAAAACCACCAGACCGCCGAATTCCCTGACTGCGTCGGCGGTCCGGGGGCCGACGGCGGCCACCGGCACATCGGGCATGGTCACACCATCCCAGGTGATGGACACCGCTCTCGCCGAAGTGACCACTATCAGGTCGGCTTGGGCCGCCTCCCGGCGGGCCACGGCCAGGTGCTCAGGGGATGCCGGGTGGACCACTATGCAGGGCAGCAGGACGGGTTCCATCCCGACCTCGGCGAAGGCATCGGCGACGACCCCGGACTCGGAGAGGCTGGTGGTCACGGCGACACGTGTCACAGGCCCAGCTCCCTCTGAAGGTCTTCAGCCGCCCGCCCGGGCTCCGACGAAGACACCCGCGCCCTTCTCGGTCCCTCTCGGTCGGAGACGAACCCCCACATCTCGACGCTCCCTCCGTCGAGCCGGGCCAAGGCGCCGAGCGCCGCCCGACATCCCGCCCCGGTGTTGGCGAGCAGCAGTCTCTCGGCCCCCACCGCCAGCCTGGTCGGCGGATGGTCGATCGAGGTCACCAACGCCTCGGCAGGGGAACCGGCTACGACTTCCACGGCGAGGACGCCCTGAGCCGGGGCAGGGATCATCTGGGACAGGCCCAGCCTGGTGTCGATCCTGTGCCCCATCCCGGCCCTGATCAGACCCGCCTCGGCCAGGATCACCGCATCCAGCAGACCCTGCTCGACCTTGCCGAGCCGGGTGTCGATGTTCCCTCTCACCTCTGTGACCCAGAGGTCGGGACGGAGAAGTGCCAACTGTGCTGTCCTTCGCGGACTCCCCGTCCCGACCCTGGCTCCAGGTGGCAGCTCGTCGAGGGCCGACCCACAAACCACATCCCATGGCGCCCCTCGCTCCGGGTAGTAGGCCACGAGCTGATCCGGCCCATGAACCGGTAGGTCCTTGCAAGAGTGAACCGCTAGGTCGGCTCTGCCGTCCAGGACCGCTCGCTGTACCGACCGAACGAAGGCCCCGACTTCGGTCAGGTTCGCCACCGGGCTCGCCTGGTCGACGTCACCAGTAGTGGCGACCTCGACGAGACTGTAGGTCGATCCAGGATGGGCCTTCGAGATCAGGTCGCCGACCATTCGGGCCTGGGCCCGTGCCAACGAGGAGGCCCTGGTTGCTATCCGGGTGTCGCTCACTCGTCGACACCGAACGCATCGGCGACGATGTCCACTGCCTCCGGGGCAAGATCGGCCTGTTTGACGTAGGAGATGGGTCGGGCGATCAGTGCCCGGGCGACCGTGTGCGCGGTTTGCCGCAGCACCGCGAGATCCTCGTCGCTCCTCAGCCGACCTCCGAACCTCGCCACCGCGTCCTCCACGATGCCCTCGGCGCGTTTCGTCAGCCCTCCAATGACCGGGCCCAGCTGATGGTGGTTGGAGTAGGCCCGATACGCGTCGACCGCCCCAGCTCTGACCAACGGATCGACCTGGTCGTTGGGCGGTCTGCGCTCCGCCAGGCGGGCCAGGTCATCGATACCGACATAGCGGACCATCTCGTGAGGGGCCGGCTGGAAGTCGGGTGGCATCGCCATGTCTACCAAGGTCAGATGAGTTGCCCGTCGAGCCACTGCGTCAGCCAGCTCCGTCGAGTCGACCAACCGGTGCTTGGCCGACGTGGCCGAAACCACGGCCGGAAACGACTCCAATGCGGGCAGCGCCTGATCGAAACCCCAGACGTCGACGGCATCGAGCCAAACCCGCTCCGGGGATCTGGCCACCACTGTCACAGGAGGCGGCGCGGGCAAGCTGTGGAGGGCCCGAACGACCGCCGTTGCCATGACGCCCGAACCGAGCACGGCCACCCGCTCCTCGCCACCGACCACCTGAGCGGCGACCGCCGCCAGGGAGTCGTACGGCCTGTCGGGAATCGACTCCCGTGCCTGCCGTCCGACAGCGACGCCCGACTCCAGCAATCGTGCGAAGATCCCTGCGATCTCGCCCCTCTCCAGCGCCCTGCCCACTGCCTGCCGGAACTGGGTGAGGACTTCGCCTTCACCACGAACCGGCGACTCCAGACCGGCGGCCACCCTGTAGAGGTGCTCCACCGCGTCCAGGTCGGTCCGAACCCTGGCTGTGCGGACCTCCGTGATTCCTCCGAAGACCGCGCCAAGAGCCCCATCGAGACGGTCTTTGCCGCCGGCGACGACGACTTCTGTCCGTAGACAGGTCTCGAACACGAACACCGAGCCGTCCGGCTCGATCCTCTTCCTGGACCTCGCCAGGATGGCCCGGGTGGCGGCCTCGACCTCCGGGTAGGCGAAGGTCGCCGCGGCGAGATGGCTCCCGTCTCTCATACCCAGGTCCTCGCCGGTCCACGCAAGAGGTCCAGGAGCTCCGCCTCCGCCGAACCTGGCTCCGGTTCGTGGTCGTAGTGCCATGCGGCTGTCGGTGGCAAGGATGCCAGAATCGATTCGGTCCGTCCCCCGGTCTCGAGGCCGAACCTGGTCCCCCGATCCCAGATCAGGTTGAACTCCACGTAGCGGGCGCGCCGCAGCTGGTGCCAGCGCTGTTCCGCATCGCCATAGGGGCTGTCAGCCCTCCGATGGAGGATCGGGAGGTAGGCCTCGGGGATGCGAGCGGCCAGTGAGCGTTGGAAATCCCAGACTTCCTCCAGCCGGTCGGTCAGGTGGTCGAAGAATAGCCCTCCGACTCCCCTGGACTCCCTCCGGTGGGGCAACCGAAAGTACTCGTCGCAAGCCACTTTCCACTCCTCATAGTTTGCTGTCGAGTGCCTCGAGCACACGTCGGCCAGGACGCGGTGAAAGTGGGTGGCGTCCTCTTCGAAGAAGTAATAGGGGGTCAGGTCGGCACCCCCACCGAACCACGACACGGCGGCGTCGCTCTCGAAGTATCGGAGATTCGCATGAAAGGTGGGGGCATAGGGGTTTCTCGGGTGGACGATCACCGACACACCGGTGGCGTAGAACGTCCCGCCGACCGCCGCCATCCTCTCCGACAGCCCGGCCGGCGTGTCACCGAACACTGCCGAGAAGTTGACTGCGGCTTTTTCGAGGTGTTTGCCTTCGGAGAGGACCCGTGTCACTCCGCCGCCACCCTCTGGTCTGTCCCAGGCCTCCGAGGCGAATCGACCCGACCCATCGAACTCCTCGAATGCCTCCACCAGCGAACGCTGAATCTGGCGATAGGCATCCTCCACCTCGACCCTGCTCAACACAGCCCCATCCCCCGACATCGGCAGACGTGTTCGAGGCGGCTCACGCCGACTTCACCATCTCCGCCACGGTCTTCACCCACCGCTCATCGCTGTTGACGCATGGGACCAACAGAAACCCCTCCCCACCGAGCTCTTCCCACTGCTTGCGTCCCCTGATGCCTATCTCCTCGATTGTCTCGAGGCAGTCGGCCGTGAACGACGGCGTGAGCACAGCGAGACGACGCACACCCTTCTCGTAGAGGACCGGCAACAATCGGTCGGTGTAGGGCTCGATCCACTTCTGGCCGGCCAGTCGCGACTGAAAGGAGGTGGTGGTCATCTCATCGGGGAGGCCGAGGTTCATGACAAGGTGGCGCGTGGTCGCATGGGCCTGGGCCCGGTAACAAAAGGCGTTGACCTGGGTGATCGACGAACAGCAGTCGGACCGGGCAAGACACCACTCGCCGGATCGGTCACTGCCCCGGACCTGCTTCTCAGGGAGACCGTGGTAGCTGAACAACACATGATCCGGCCGGAACGTGTCGATCATCGGCGCGGCTATCCCCGCCGCTGCCTCGATGAAACCCGGATGGTCGTGGAACTCCCCGACACAACTCACATCGGGAACGTTGGGGCCCGAGGAGAGCACCTTCAGCGCCTTCTCGACCGCCGAACCGGTGCTCGCCGAGGCGTATTGGGGAAATTGTGGAAGCACTACCACACGACGACACCCCGCCTCCTGCAGTTGGGCGACGGCCGACTCGATGGACGGTTTCTGGTACCGCATCCCGTAGACCACGCTATACCCGTCCCCCAGGGCCTCGGCCAACCCGATGGCCAGACGCTCTGTGTTGATGATGAGCGGGGATCCCTCGTCCGTCCACACCTTCTCGTAGGCCTCTGCCGATCGACGGGGGCGAAAGGGCAGGATCACCGCGTTCAGGAGGAGGAACCGGGCGGGCGCCGGAATGTCCAGGACCCGGGGGTCGGAGAGGAATTCCCTCAGGTATCGGCGTACATCACTCACTTCGGTCGAGTCAGGGGTCCCCAACTGCAGCAGAAGGACACCCACAGGTGGGCGGGACAGCACGGACCGGAACGTAGACCGCCCAACTTCCGACACACAGTCGAAATGGTTTCGACGCGCTGTCGGTAAGCGGCGGCAGGTTCAGTCGCCCACCTCATCGCTTGTTGGAAGGGCGGCCAGGTCGAACTGGCTTCCTGAGTTCCACAACATCCACCCCACACCCCGATCCTCAGCTGCCTGGATCGACTCGCGGATCTGGTCGTTGGTCCACCAGAATGCTTGGAGCCACGGTCGCAACACTCCGCCTTCGATCCGGGGAAGCGCAGAGTCCAGCGCATTGGCCACCACCCGGTACGGGTGATCGTTGGGGTCGGGTAGTCCCAGCCAACCCAGGGAGTAGTGGCTCGGATAGACCATGGGGCTGATGGCGTCGAGATGCCTGGACAGCTCCTCGGGGCGCTGCCCGATCCCCTGGTCGTTCTGGGTGGAGACGACGATCCCGAAGATGTCGGCGCTCACCGAGCAACCCAAAGGCGAGAGTTCGGCGCGGGCCTCGGCCAGGAAGCTCTCGATCGCCTCGACCCGGACCTCCTGAGGAAGGTTTCGGTGGCCGCTGACCCTGCCCGCCTGACCCGTTGGATAGCGAACGTAGTCGAACTGGATCTCGTCGAATCCCAGCTCGCACGCCTCGACCGCAAGATCGAGGTTGTACCGGCGGGCCTTCGGCGCAGCCGGGTCGGCCCATGCCCCTGCGAGCCGCTCTTCAGGGTGGGCCCTCACCCAGAAACGGTCCTCGAAAACGACCACCCTGGTGATGGTGTACAAGCCTGCCCGGCGTGCTTCGGCGATCCTGTCCACCGGGTCATACCGGGCGATCACGGCACCCATCTCGTGGGCTTCAGCGACCGCAGTGTCGTAGACCACTCCCCCGCCCTCCTGCTTGGTGTCGAAGACGAAGGCGTTGACCGCGGTGTCGGCTGCGAGGTCGAGGAGACGAGCGAAGTGAAGGTCATCGCCTGCGGCCCGTCCATTGACCCGAAGCGCTCTGACCACCATGGGCTCGAGGACCAGGGAGACAGGGTCGTCTCCCTCCCATTCGGCTTCGATGTCGAGCCACCCCGGCTTGGAGATCCTGATCGGGCCCGGCTCGAAGGTGCTGATGGAGAAGGCTCCCTCCCCGTCGGTGAAGGCCTCCTGGTCTCCCCAACGGACCAGGGCCCGGGCTATCGGGCGACCGTCACCGTCGACCACGATCCCCTCCGCCCGGGATGGCGGAAGCGTGGTGGTGGTCGTGGTGGTCGTCGTGGTGGTCGTCGTGGTGGTGGTCGTGGTGGTCGTGGTCGCTTCGACGAAGGGCGGAGTCGAGCAGGCAACCAAGGCCCAGGACAGGAAGGAGGCTACGACCCGCTTCACAACGGCAGGGTAGGGAGGGCCGGTCCCAAAAGCGTGACCACCGCCGCCGTCGCGGTCGCTGCGGCGGTCACCGGACTTAGGGTCGAGCAGGCACGGCTCCTACCATCGCCGGGTGACCATCGGGCCCGAGCAGTCCAGCGCGCCGGGATGCCGGGAAACGGCCTTCTCCACCATTCTCCTGCTCGGCATGGCGGCTGTGTTCTTCATCGTCGGCCTGTCCCTGGCCCGTCAGGCCGACTGCTCGGGCGCCTGCCAGACCTACGCCTTCACGCTTCTCTACGCCGGGGGCCCGGTGTCGGCCCTGTTCGGAGTGCTCTTCGGTTCGCTGGTGATGGCATGGCCGCTTGACATCACGTTCTGGGTGGTCGCCGGCTTCGCCTCGGCCCGCTGGGCGACGATCCGCGGCCGACGCCCCCCGGCGACCGCCCTAGCCCTCATCGGACTCGCCCTGGCCTACGGACTAGTCCTTTCTCGATTCGTCGAGATAGCCGTGTGATCATGTCTGCGGTCCACCTAGCTTGTGCTGCACATGTTCACCGGGTTCTTCCACATCTTCTCCGGCGCCGTCCTGGCGCCTGTCGCCTTGATGTTGGGCATGTCAGGCGCGGTGGCCGTCTACCTGGCCCCGGCACCGGGCGAGGCCCTGGAGCCTGTGGGCGCCGCCGCCCGGCACGTCACCGTTGAACAGGACACCACTTCGGTGAGCTTCGAGGCATTGCACCGGACCGTCGACCGGGTTTCGGTCCAGGGATGGCCGACCCAGGTGGGCGGAGACGAGCTCGGAGGGGCGATGGTGGTGGTGGCAATCGGCAGCTCCACCGGGTCGGTCGAGTTCGGGGAGATGCCGAGACTCGTCGAGTTCAGCCTCTCCGGCGGGGCTCAGCCGGCGTCCAAATAGCGATCCAGGTCGCCTTCGGTGAAGGGACCGACAGCGCCGATCACCCTCTCTGAACTCCCGTAGAGATCAGCAGCCACCCTCTGGACCTGATCGAGGTCTATGGCATCGAGACGGGCCAGCCTCTCGTCGACGGACAGGTGCGGCATCCCCGAGAGCTCGTCACGGCCAAGCTTGATCATCCTGGAGTTGGCGTCCTCGAGGGCGAGGGCCATACCACCACGCATAGAGCCCTTGGCGCGCTCCAGCTCCTCCTCGGTGATCCCTTCGGCAACAGCCTTGGCGAGCTCCTCGCGGATGATCGCCATGCAGGTCTCTGTCTGCGACGGCGTGGTCCCGACGTACACACCCCAGGCGCCGTTGTCTGCGAAGGCCAGCCGGAACCCGTAGACCGCGTAGGCCAGGCCACGCTCTTCCCTGATCTCCCGGAAGAGCCGTGATGACATGCCCCCGCCCATGATGTGGTTGAGGACCTCGAATGCCCACCTCCTGTCATCGGAGCGGTCGAGCCCCGGGCCACCGATGATCACGTGGGCCTGCTCAGTGTCGCGGCGGGTCACCTTGACGCCGCTGGCAGGTGTGATTCGGCCGTGGTCGTGAGGCACCGGATCGCCGTCCCACTCCCCAAACCGCTCGTGGACCATCTGGACGAACTGCGAGTGGTCGACCGAGCCGGCAGCGGCCACCACCATCGATCCCGCTCCATAACGTCGTTTCCAGTAGCCGTCGATGTCGTCCCGCGACATGCCTCTTATCGACTCCCTGGTACCCAGCACGGGGGCCTCGAGGCTGTGCCCGGCGAAGAACGAGGTAGTGAAGTTCTCGAAAGCGACGTCGTCGGGATCGTCCTCCGACATGTTGATCTCCTCGATCACAACGTGACGCTCGGCGTCTATCTCGTGTGGCCGGAAGGCGGGGCGCTGGATGATCTCGGAGAGTATGTCGAGCCCGGTGGGCACCTCCTGATCGAGGAGCCGGGACCAGTAACAGGTGGCCTCCTTGGAAGTGAAGGCGTTCGACTCGGCGCCTATGGCGTCGAAGGTCTCCGAGACATCGCGCGCCGACAGAGCCTCCGAGCCCTTGAACAGGAGATGCTCGAGGAAGTGGGATACGCCGGCCTCGTTCCCGTTCTCGTCGCGTGTCCCGGTGTCGACCCAACACCCCATCGCCACGGATCGCAGCGACGGCATGGTCTCGGTGATGACCCGGAGGCCATTGGGAAGGGTGGTCAGGTCATAGTGCACGGATGGGAGGGTATATGCGGCCCGGTCGCAAACCCCAATACCCCGATGGCGGTTTGACACGGATGAGACAATTACCGGTCATGCGCGGACGCGACCAGACATTCCTCAGCGAGATGATCAGCCCGAAAGACCAGGCCATCGAGGCCGTGGTCAGCCGATATCAAAGGGTATCCCCCGCCGTCACCCGCCTCGCCAGGAGCCTCTCGTCCAACCCCAACCTCCGGGTCCGCCTCGGATCCGAAGCCTCGGCGTCCGACGACGAGGTGGTGTGCGACCCTCGAATCTTCCAATCGGCTTACCTCCGCAACGCTCCGGTGACACCGGACGAGGTCGCTCTGGCGTCGGCCCTGCACGAGGTGATGCATCTGGTCTCCACCAACCTCGACGGGCCAAGGGAGCTGCCCGCGGATTGGCCCGTGGGAGACGACCGGCCCCCGGCCGGGACCGAGGTGGACCTGCTCACCGCTCTCGAGCTGACCGGGCGCCCGGTGGCCGAGGTGCTCTTCTTCAGCCTCGAAGACGCCCGCCAGGAGGCCCAGTGTATGGCCGCCTACCCCGGCGCCAGGTCCGTGCTGTCAGACCTATACCTGTCGTCATTGGGTCAGGCCATCTCCAAGTCCGGCGCTCTCAGCCAATTCGTCCTCGGTTGTTTCCTGCTAACCGGCAGTTACGTCGAGCGCGATGTCCTGGAACGCCGCTTCGAGTCGCCCGCCGCACTCGCACTCGACGACGCCACCGATCACATACAGGATGCCTCAGGGTCGGACGACCCCTGGTACGTGGCTCGCCTCGCCCTGGAACTGGAGGCCATCGCAAGGGCCCACGGCCTGGTCACCGAGGTGCCCGAGAACGCCTCGGCGCAGCAGAGGAAGGCGGCGGACCTGAAGGACACTCAGGACGCTGCTTCCGGGGTCGATGCGGTGAGGCTGGTCTCGCCGATAGTCCAGGACTCGGAGTCGTACCAGGACACCCGGCGGTCGTCCCAGGCACGGTCCGGTGAGTCGGAGAGAAAGGGGCCGTCCGACCTCGCCGGGGAGGAGTCGACCGAGCAGCTGCTCCGGGTCAGCCAGGCGCCCGACGTGTTCCTGCCCAGCGGTCAGAGCGGAAAGCTGATCGTTGCACCGATTCCGAGCTCGTTCGCCACTTTCGCCGGAGCCGGCCGGGAGTCCCTGGTCCATGCGGCTCGCTCCTGGGACATCGCCCAGCGCAGGGTCTCCGGGGAGCTCTACCCACTGTTCGCCGCCAACCAGCGGAGGGGCCTGCGATCCGGGTACGACCAGGGTGACGTGTCACCCCACGCCGCCCTGTTCATCGGTGCGGGCCTCTACCAGCGGCTGTACGAGAGGCGTGCGGCCAGAACACGTCGTCGGTATGCGGTCTCACTCCTGGTCGACGCATCCGCTTCGATGCTCAGCCCCGGTCGGGGCCAGGGCACCGGCACATCGTGGGCCATGTCGTCGGCAATGTTCGGGGCATGGACCATGGCCCTGCTTTGCGACGAGCTCCAGATCGACTTCGAGATCGCCCTCTTCAACAGAGGCTTTGCCGCTCGCACCACGGACACCGAGTCCTCTTACCGACGGGCCCGGACGGCGGCAACGTCCGGCTTGCGTCAAACCCAGGGGGCTGCAGCCGACCGTCTCATCACCACCGTCAACCACTACCTGGTCAAACCCTTCGACCGCCGCTGGAGAGACTCCAGCGACACCCTCGCCGGCCTGTTCTTCACCGCTGCCGAGCCCCGGAGGGCCGCCGCCATGGCCCGTCGGGCCCCGGACACCGCGCCACCGATCTCCCTGTTCGAAAAGGCGGCCAACGTCGACGAGCTCAACCTGGCCCACGCTTCGGAACGGATGGGCCGGATGGGGGCCGACGTCCGTTTGCTCATGGTGCTCGCCGACGGGATGACCCGGGGATCGGTCGACGCCCTGACCCAGACCGTGGCGACCGTCGAAGCGGGAGGCGCGATGGTGATCGGGATCGGGATCGGCGACCACACCGTGGATGTGGCATACAACCGGCACCAGGTGGTGCAGCGCCCCGACCAGCTGGCCCGGGCGATGATCGACGGGACCCGAGATGCGCTGCGTCGCAGCCTCAGCCTGTCCGGTGTGGACACCTGGTGGTTGCGAGCGGCCGAGAGCAAGGAGAGACAAGTTGCCTGAGACAGTGACATTCGAGGACCCAACGGGCGAGAGGGCGCCCATCGAGCTGGAGACCTTCGAGCTCGACGAGGGACTCGCCGACCGCGAGCTCCGGTTGCGCAAGATCCCCGAGCCGGACCCCCACTACGTCGACCTCGGGATGCTCTACCGCTTCGCCCAGCTCGAGGCGGTCCGACGCTCCGGTGCGGATGGGCTGGTCCCCCTCCACGTCGCGGTGCGGGGCCACATGGGAACCGGCAAGGACCACGACATCGAGCAGTTCGCTGCTGCCATGAGACTTCCCTACTTCCGTATCCCCCTCACCGGCGAGGTACGTGATGTGACCCTTATCGGGTCGACGCGCCTCCACGGCGACGGCAAGGGAGGGACCGAGAGCAAGTGGGAGGACGGCGACATAACCCGTGCCCTCAGAGGCCCATCGTTGCTCAACCTGTCGGAGCTGAACGCCGCCGGGGCGGAGACCCTCTTCGCCCTCCACGGACTGCTCGACCGCTATTCCGCTCTCGACCTCCCTACCGGTGAGACCGTGGCGTTGCGGCACGATGTTCGGATCTTCGGGACGATGAACCCCACCGACATAAGGGACTATGCCGGCACGCAAACCCTGAACAAGGCATTCGCCGACCGCTGGGTCATATGGGAGAAGCTCTTCCCCGGAGAAGACCAAGTTCGCGCCATGATCCAGCGGCGATACCCCACGATGCGGGACGAGTACGTCGAGGCGGTCACCCGGCTCAGCGTCGAGATCAATGCATCCTTCGAGGCCTCAGACAGTGGTGTCCGGGTGGAGACGCCGCTGTCCCTGAGGTCCGTCCTCGACCGAATGCCCACTGGCCTGATGGTGCACGCCGCTGACAGCGACCCTCTGAGGCGGACGTGGGAGGAGTTCGTGCTCCCCCAAGTAGACAGCTTCGACCGCGACCACTACGAGACGGTCTGGAATGCGGTGGTCAGAAAGGGACCTTCGAGCCGGCCCTTCCCCGCGTGATACCTTCACCTCCATGACCTACGAGATGGGCAACCCGGACATCGACGCCCGGATCCGGGAGCTGGTCGCCGACGCATCAGACAACCCGCACGATGACCTGATCACAGAACTGATCACCACGGCGCTTCGGCTCCATCGTGACAACCCGACCAGGGGGGACCTACGGCTGATCAACACCGCTCTCAAGGAGATGAGGTACTCGAACCTGGTCTTCTCCCGCCACGATGAGCCCAAGGTGACCATTTACGGCTCGGCCCGTCTCCACGAAGACGACCCCAACTACAAGGTGGCCGAGGAGTTCGCCCGGAGGATGACCGAGCACGGCTGGGGCGTCATAACCGGGGCCGGACCGGGCATCATGGAGGCCGGGAACAGGGGCGCCGGAAAGGACCACTCCTACGGGGTCAACATCCGGCTCCCCTTCGAGGCCTCCGCCAACCGATACATCGACCCCTCACGCACGGTCAACTTCAAGTACTTCTTCACCAGGAAGCTGGCCTTCGTCAAAGAGTCCCACGCCTTCGTGATCTGCCCCGGTGGGTGGGGGACCCTCGACGAGGCCTTCGAGCTTCTCACCCTCACCCAGACCGGAAAGAGCGACCTCCACCCCATGGTCCTCCTCGAGGCCGAAGGGACCGGGTACTGGGATCCCCTCATCCACTTCATCGAGGGGACCCAGCTCCGCGCCGGGCTGATAACCGATTCGGATCTGTCCCTGTACCACCACACCACGGACGTCGAGGGGGCATGCGATCACATCACCCAGTTCTACAGCAACTACCACTCGCAGAGGTATGCGGCAGGGCGTTTGATTCTCCGCCTCCGCCAGGCCCCGGACCCCGAGCAGCTCGTCGTGCTGTCAGAGGACTTCGCCGACATCCTGGTCGACGGAACCATCGACATGACCGAGCCGACTGCCGGGGAGATCGCCGACGGGGACGCTCTCCACCATCAGCGGGTGTCACTGCACTTCGACCGGCGACACTTCGGGCGTCTCCGACAGCTCATCGACCGGCTCAACGAGATGGCGAGCCTTCCCGACACCACCGAGATCCCCCCTCCTCTCAGCGACGAAATGGCGGACCGACCCTGGTGACACCACCGGGCGGCCCGGCCCGGCCCCCCGGAGTAGTACCTCCGATTTCACTACTACAATCGTGGTGTGCGTGACATCCTGTCCGATCTGGTCGCGGAGCAGCAGTTTCTGGACCAGTCGCTTCAGCGAATCCCGATCAAGGTCTGGGACCTGCCCACACCCAACAAGCCGTGGACGGTCCGGGACACCATCGCCCACCTCGCCGATTTCGAGGAGCTAGGCGCCAACGCTATCAACGGAGGCGAGCGGGTCCGAGAGTGGCAGAAGGCGCCCAACCTGGAGGCGATGAAGAAGCAGGCGATCAAGCGCGGCCGCTCGATGCGGCCCCAGGATGTGATCGAGTGGTGGCGCGGAGGCCGGGCCAAGGTGGTGGAGCCCCTCTCGCACATGAACTCCGAGGATCGTGTTCCGTGGATCGCCGGCGACATGAGCGCCCGGACCTTCGCCACCTTCCGGCTCATGGAGACCTGGATGCACGGCCTCGACATCTACAAGACCCTCGGCATCGAGGTAGAGGACACCCAGCGCATCCGGCACATCTGCTGGCTCGGTTGGAAGACCCTCCCCTACGCCTTCAAACAGGCCGGTGAGCACTACGAGCCGGTGAAGGTGGAGGTGATCGGCCCGGGGTACGCCAAGTGGATCTACGGACCCGAGGACACCGACCAGCTGATAAAGGGATCGGCGTCGGACTGGGCCCGTGTGGTGGTCCACCGTGCCAACCTCTCCCAAGTCCGCCTCCAGGCGACCGGTGACTACGCGCAGACCGCGCTGAAGGTAGCCAAGGCCTACCTTTGAGCGGCATCCCCCGCCTGGTGGGGATGGTTCACCTTCCGCCCCTGCCCGGGGCTCCGGGTCATGCCGGAATGGCGGCTGTTCTCGCCTCCGCCCTGGAGGATGCGGCAAGGCTGACCGAGGCGGGGTTCCCGGCCCTCATGATCGAGAACTACGGCGACACTCCCTTCTACCCGAGAGAAGTACCCGCCGAGACCGTGGCCGGCATGGCCGCGGTGGTACAGGCGGTGGCCCGGGACACCGAGCTGGTGCTCGGGATCAACGTCCTGCGCAACGACGCCGACGCCGCGCTGGCGGTGGCCACGGCAACCGGCGCCTCCTTCGTCCGGGTGAACGTCCTCTCCGGCACGATGTACACCGATCAGGGGCCGATCGTGGGAGATGCCGCAGCAGTGATGCGCAAGAGGGCCGCCATTTGCCCTGATGTGGAAGTCTGGGCCGACGTCATGGTCAAACACGCCACCCCGCCCCCCGGAGCCGACCTCGGACGAATGGCAGCCGACCTGGTGCAGCGGGCCCGCTCCGATGCGGTGATCGTCTCGGGCGCGGGGACCGGTTCCGCACCGCATCTCGCCCGGATCTCCACGGTCCGGGACGCCGTGGGAGACCTCGCCCGAGTGGTCATCGGCTCGGGAGCCACCGTCGACAACCTGGTCGAGCTGCTCGGCGTCGCCGACTCCGTGATCGTCGGCTCGTCGCTGAAACACGAAGGTGACGCCTCCAACCCGGTCGACCCCGCCCGGGCGGTCGCTTTCGTCGCAGCCGCGACCCAGGCCGGGCTGGTCTAGCCCCCTGCCTCGGGCAGAGTCCAGCCGGAACGCGCCTTCTGCCTTTGGGACGATGGACCCATACCGGGATCGGCCTTTTCTGCCGAGACTCTCCTTACCCAACAGGGATGAGGACATGCGGGAACTCCCGAAGGACATCCTGATCGAGGTCATGGAGGACGTCATCGAGGACCTCCACGGCCATGTGCATCGCGTCGCCGACCTCGCTGTCGACCTCGGAACCGGGCTCGGCCTGCGCGAAGACGACCTGGAACGGCTCAGACTCGCCGGCATCCTTCACGATGTAGGGAAGATCCACCTCGACCCGGCGATCCTGGGCAAGCCCGGGCCCCTCCGGCCCGACGAGCTCGAGCTGATGAGACGGCACCCCGAGCTCGGGTTCGCCATGACCCGCAACCGGCTCGACTCCAAGGTCTCAGAGGCGATCCTCTACCACCACGAGCGTTACGACGGGAGGGGCTACCCCTTCGGACTGTCAGGCGAGGAGATCCCGATCCTCAGCCGAATCGTCCTCGTATCGGACGCCTTCGACGCGATGACCTCCACCCGGGCCTACCAACCCGCCCTCCCCGTGGACTACGCCGTGGAGGAGATCCGGGGCAACGCCGGCTCCCAGTTCGACCCCCAGGTAGTCGAAGTCTTCCTCGGCCTCGCCGTCGAGCTTCGGCTGCCGGCTGTCGAACTCATCGCCTGACGTTCGACCGCGGATCCGGGCAGGGCCCGATCTACGATCCTCCTGGTGGGGTTAGCCATCCTCCTCGTCGCCGTAGGGATGATCTTGCTGATCATCTCTGCCGAGTACCTGATCCGGAGCTCGGTGGTGATAGCCACCGCCTTCGGTGTGACTCCCCTCGTCGTGGGACTCACCGTTGTCGCCTTCGGAAGTAGCGCCCCGGAGATGGCACTCAGCGTCTGGGCCGCAGTGGTCGGAACCGGAGGCGAAGTCGCCACCGGCAATATCGTCGGCTCGAGCGTCGCCAACATCCTCCTGATTCTCGGCATCACCGCCGTGGTCGGGGCCCTCGCCGTGCATCACCGGCTGGTTCGCTTCGAGGTCCCGGTGTTGGTGGTGGTCACAGGTTGGGTGTGGTGGGCGGCGTCCGATGGCAGCATTTCTCCAGGGGAGGGTGCCGTCCTGGTGACCGCACTGCTCGCCTACATCGTCCTCGCCTACCGGGTGGGACGTGCCGAGAAGCGGGCTCTCGTCCCCGCCCGGTTGATGAGGAGGCAGCAGGAGGAGACCAAGGGCAAGCTGGGCCGGAACCTGGGGATCCTGGTGGTGTCCGTCCTCGGGCTGGTAGCGGGCACCCGGCTCACCGTCGACGGGGCCACAGACCTCGCCGCCGGGCTCGGGGTGACCGACCTGCTCATCGGGTTGACCATTGTCGCTGTGGGCACATCGCTTCCCGAGCTGGTCACCTCGGTGGTGGCGGTCCGTCGAGGTCGGGCCGACATCGCCGTGGGCAACGTCCTCGGCTCCAACCTGTTCAACCTGATGGGAGTGTTCGGCGTCGCCGCACTGGTCGGCAATGGAGTCGACATCCCGGCGGCGGTCATTGCCATCGATTTCCCGGTCGCCTTTCTGGCAACCGTGATCGCCCTCCCCGTCCTGGTCAGCGGTCTGCTCATCGAGAGGTGGGAGGGCGGAATGATGCTCGGCCTCTACCTGGCGTACGTTGCCCTGCTCATCATCGACGCCACCGCAAGTCCTGCCGCCGCCGACAGCCGCGTCGCCCTCTTCGCTCTCATGGCGGCTGCGGCCCTGATCATGTTCGCAGTGGCCGTCCTCCAGAGACGGCGAGGACCTCTCAGCCCTTAGAGGTCGGCCGGCTCCAGGATCTCGTAGACGGTGTTGCGCAGCGCCGGCACCCGACCTGCGGCGACGATGGTCTCCCGAAACTCGGCGGGGGTCACCTCCTGACCGTGTGCCGCGCCAGCCGACCGGGTGATGATCTCCCCCATCAGGGTCCCACCAAGGTCGTTGCACCCTGCGTCGAGGAGCCTGGCCCCCCCGTCGAGACCCAGCTTCACCCACGACGCCTGGATGTTTGGGACCAGCCCGTGGAGCGCTATGCGT
Source organism: uncultured Acidimicrobiaceae bacterium (assembly GCA_964454615.1). GTDB lineage: Bacteria > Actinomycetota > Acidimicrobiia > Spongiisociales > ZC4RG35 > ZC4RG35. Next base: position 45,532 of record CAYVTP010000004.1, read on the forward strand.
GAGACGGCATGGACCAGGACCACCTCATCCCAGGTGGGCCCGGGACGGGACCGCCCCCGGAGGTAGATCGGCGACCCCATGTGAACGAAGGGCAGCGGGACGAGCTCGGTGAAGCCGCCGGTCATCGTCTGGATCCTCCTGATCACCTCGAGGTGGTTGGCCCACGACCGCGGATCGTCGATGTGGCCGAACATGATGGTGGCCGTCGATCCCAGACCGAGGCCGTGGGCGGTGATCATCACCTCGGCCCACTGGGCTGTCCGGATCTTGTCCGGGCAGAGATGGAGTCGGATCCGGTCGTCGAGTATCTCCGCGGCGGTCCCCGGCAAGGAGCCCAAGCCGGCGTCCCGCAACTCGGTGAGGAACTGCGCCACGGGTATGCCCAGGGTCTCCGCCCCTTGCCACACCTCGAGCGGAGTGAACCCGTGGATGTGCATGCCCGGCAGCTCGTCCTTGATCGCCTTCACCACCTCCATGTAGAAGTTGCCGGTGAAGTCGGGATGGATCCCGCCCTGGAGCGTCACCTCGGATGCCCCCCGATCCCATGCCTCAAGTGCCTTGTCGACGATCTCCTCGACACCCATCAGGTAGGGGTCGCCGCGCAGGTTCAACGACTTGGGGCCTTTGGAGAAGGCACAAAAGCCGCACTTGAAGTAGCAGAGGTTGGTGTAGTTGATGTTCCGGTTGACCACGTAGGTCACCGTGTCACCCACGGTCTGCCGCCTCAGCATGTCGGCGACATGGGCCACAGAGTCGACCTGATCGCCCCTCGCTTCGAACAACGCCACTGTCTCCTCGGTCGTAGGCGGTGTGCCGGCCAGTGCCGCCTCGAGAGTGGGCCTGAGGTCACCTGCCGCCTCCAGACCCTGTGGGGATCTGCCGCCGACCCAAACGGCGTCGGGCCACTCGCCGGAGAGTCGACGGTCAGGGACCGGAGGGTCGAGATCACGCCCGGGAGCCCACTCGTACCTTGGCCGAGCTGCCCCCGATCCGTCGGTCAGCCCGAGCCAGGTGGTGAACACCGGAGCCGGCAACACCGACCTCGCCTCGTCGATCAGAACGCCTGGAGGGAGTGCGGTCCGTTCGACGAGCTGGATGTCGAGGGCCTCTCTCAGCTCTCCGATCCAATCCACGCTCCAGTCGCGCAGGACCAAGTCGGTGGCGCCGTCTGCCACTGCCGAAATTGCCTGCTCGATGTCGTCGACGAACACCGACACCGATGTCCCAATGCCGGGGAGCGACGCCATCCGGTATGCCCTGGCGACATCCGACCTTCCCGTCCTCAGGTACGCGGCCCTGGTTCTGGCCAGGGCGTCCAGCACCGACTCCATGGGCCCCTGGTCGAGGATGGTCACCCTCCATGGGGCGGCGCCGGCCTTCTCCAGGTCTCCCGCAAGGTCTGGGGGCACCACCCATCCGGAGGCCTCGGCGACGCTTGGCGTCGAAGAGACAACCATGACCCCGGCAGCCGCACCCGCGGCCAGGTCGGCCTTGGTCGGAGCCTCGATCTCGATGGCCGTAGTGCCCTCGCGGCGTCGGGCCCTGGCTGTGGGCTCGGCAAGGCTCTCCGCCGGCCTCGATCTGAGAAAGGTGACCCTCATGCCGAGCCCATGTTGGCACCGATCGCGGCCAGGCCGTCATCATCCGCGGCGGCCAGGACGTCCGGCAACAGACCGGGGTCGACCCATTCCGGGTCGATGTAGGAGGGATACACCGGGAGACGGGCACGGAGCTCGAACCCGGCCGCCACGGTTCGCTCCTCGAGCTCGGTCAGGTGCGGCCACGGTGCTTCCGGGTTGACGTAGTCGATGGTGACAGGGGAGACACCACCCCAGTCGTTGATACCCGCCCCCAGATACATCTCGTAGCGCTCTGTCAGGTTCGGGGGGACCTGGATGCTGGCCTCCGGTCCCATCACCCATCGGGCCACCGCGACGACGCGAGCGAACCACCTGGGGACGGGCTCCGGCGAGCGACGCATCAGGGTGTCCGGCTTGGCCCGGAAGTTCTGGACTATCACCTCCTGGATGGCCCCGCCCTCGTCTGCCAGCCCGCGAAGAGCGAAGAGCGAATCGACGATCTCGTTGGGCATCTCTCCGATCCCGACCAGGATGCCAGTGGTGAAGGGGACCCTGACCCGTCCCGCCGCCTCGATGGTCTCTACCCGGCGCCGGGGCTCTTTGGTGGCGGCCTTGTGATGGGGCATGCCCGGCCCGGTGAGCCGGTCTGAGATGTTCTCCAACATCATCCCCATGGACACGTTGGTGGGACGGAGCATCCTCATTGCCCCGTTATCGAGCAGCCCCGGGTTGGCGTGGGGGAAGAGCCGGGTCTGGTCGCGTACCAGGGCCGACATCCGGGCCAGGTACTCGATGGTCGACTCCACCCCCTGGGCGGCGAGGAATTCCTCGGCCTGGGGCCAGCGGATCTCTGGTCGGTCGCCGAGTGTGAACAGGGCTTCGGTGCATCCGGCTGCGTCCCCGGCGCGCGCCACCTCCAACACCTGGTCAGGGGTCATGTAGGCGCCACCCGCCCCGGGCGGCTTGGCGAAGGTGCAGTAGGAGCACCGGTCGGAGCACAGCGTGGTCAGTGGTATGAACACCTTGCGGCTGTAGGTGACCCGACGCCCCCAGCCTTCGTCACGCAGTGCCGATGCATGCTCGAAGAGCCTCTCCTCCGGCGCCCGACCCTCCAGGTAGTCGAGAGCGAGGCCCGGTTCGGGAGCCGGGTGCGCCGACATGTCAGCTGATGCCTGAGGAGGACGCCCCGACCACTCCCCCGTCGACGGGCACGATGGCCCCGGTCATCCAGGATGCCGCGTCGGAGGCCAGGAATACGATGAGCCGGGCCACGTCCTCCGGTTCGCCCACCCGCCCCAGAGGGTGCATCCGGGCGGTCATCTCCTCGTTCTCGAGGAGCATCCCGGCAAGGCGGGTACGCACTACCGCGGGAGCGACCGCGTTGACACGGATGGTTGGGGCCAGCTCGTGGGCTAGTTGCCGAGTGAGATGGATCAGCCCGGCCTTGGACACGTTGTAGGCGCCCATGATCGGACTGGGACGGAGGCCGGCGACCGAGGCCACGTTGACAACGGAGCCGCCGTGCTCCCCCATCCAGGCACGGTGAGCCGCTCTGACCCATAGGAGGGGGGCACGGAGGTTGACCGCCCAGGTCTTGTCGAGGGCGCCCAGATCGACATCCATCAACGCCCCGGCGGCAGGGTTGGTCCCGGCGTTGTTCACCAGGATGTCCAGCCGCCCGAACCGTTCCACGGCGGCAGACGACGCCTCCTCGGCGGCCTCCTCGGAATCCGCCCTGGCAGCCAGGGCAAGAACCTTGCCGGGCTCGACGCCCGCCTCGACCAGTTGCTCGTGTGCCTGCTCGACTGTCTCGGAGCGGCGGGCGGTGATCGCCACCCCGGTGGCGCCGCTACGGGCGAACTCCAGGGCCGCAGCCAGGCCGATGCCACGGCTCGCACCGGTGACGAGGGCCACCTTGCCATCCACAGAGACGTTCAACAGTTCCCTCTCATCGGCGCAAAGGTAGCGGTGTCATCAACCGTGGCCGCCCCGCTTGACCCCTCCGTACTTCATCCGGGTGTCCGACATCGCCGCAGCCCTGGTCTCTTCGTCGTTGACGCCGGCGTCGACGATCTCGCCGATGAACAGCGTGTGGGTTCCCAGGTCGTGTCTGTCACGGACCTCGCAGTCCATCCAGGCGATCGCCTCCTCGAAGATGGGAGCGCCGGTGACGCCTGCCCTCACCGGGCGTCCGTTGAGCGTGTCGCCCTCGCGGGTGGCCGGCTTGGAGAACTTGACGAACACCCGTGTGTCTTCGGAGGACCACAGGTTGACGGTGAAAGAACTGCCCCCCGAGATCAGTCTGTGGGTCACCGCAGTGTTCTCCACTCCGATCCCGATCAATACAGGCTCCATGCTGAGCTGCGTCACCCAGCTGGTAGTCATCCCGTTCCACTCGTCGCCGTCCGCCGACCCGACCAATACCAGTGGATTGGGGATCATCCAGGTGATTTTGTTGAGCAGCTCGGGTTCCATGCTCCGGGGGCGCAGTTGGGCAACGACGACCCTAGTGTCATGGTGTGCGAATCCTCGTCGCCACCACCGGCGTGTTGCCCGCAGCCCCTGTCGCCGAGTTCTGCAAGATGCTGATTGGTGATCAGGGCCCGGTGACCGTGATGACGGTGGTACGGGTTCCCCGCTCGTTCCTCGAGTCACTCGACGACACAGTGCGTCGCTCCTTCCTCGACGACTCACCCGACGACTCGGAGGCGGCCGAGGAGAAGGCAGCCCGCTACCTGGAGGAGAGAGGGCGTCGGGCAGTCGACCCGATCTGTGCCGCCCTCGCTGCGGAGGCGATCGAGTCGGAGGTCCGCTTTGTCGAAGGAGACGACCCAGCCGAGGCCATCATCGAGACCGCCGAGGACATGGGGGCCGACCTGGTCATGCTGGGGGCCACCCGCAGGCTGTTCACCGAGGAAGCATGGCGCAGCGTGTCCGCCAGGGTCATGGTCAATTCCCGGCTGCCGGTGCTGCTGGTGCCCGGGGTCCGAATCGAGGACACCCAGGAGATGCCGGTGGTGGAGCTCTGAGGCGGCATCCGGCCACTGAGCCTGGCACGTGGTACCGGGTGCGGGGGTCCTGGGGGAAGTAGAGGTCGGGGGCGAATGGCCCCTACGGTCTTCGAGCCAGCAGTGGATGGGCGGACCGACGGAACCGGACCCGACCATGCCCGGAATGGGGGTACGGCTCCATACCTCGTTCGTGAACCACTACATGGTGGTGGAACCAGCAGAGCAACACCAGGTTGTCCTGATCGGTTCGGCCTCCCCTCGACCAGGGAACGACGTGGTGCGCCTGGAGACGATTCCTCGAGACGCAACCGTCGGCCGCACACGTTCCCCGGTACTTCTCCACCAGTGCCCGCCGCAACGATGGCGGAACGATCCTGTGCTTGTGGCCATAGTCCATGTACCTGCCGTCCCCGGCCCGGGCGATCACTTCGGTGGTTGAATCACAGAGGATGGCCTCGAGGGCTCTCCGGCCCACGGTTGGGCCAGACTCGATGACCACCCCGGTGTCCCCGTCGGTGGCGGCTGCGTGCCGGGCGTCGACGAAAACCGAGATGTGGGCCGGTGGGGGATCGTCGCCGACACAGAGCTCGACCAGAGCCGTGGCCCGTCTCCATCCGCTGTCGGCGAGGAGATCATCGGGCAACCCGGGAAGCTCATCCGCCGCTTCGGAGAGCACCTTGTCCACAATGGCCCCGGCATGCGCATCGAGACCACCCCACAGCTTCCACCAGGACTCGTCGAGACTGGGCTGGAGCACCAAGAACCGGTCGTCCGGCCCCTTGTCGAGGCCCGACCCAATGAGATGTCCGCGCAAAGCAGCCTCCCGGCGAGCTGCGCCCACGTCGATCGCCTCCCAGAGTCCGACGGGCTCGGGGATCCTCGAAAGGGCTTCCACGCGATCGAACGAGACGCCCGACGCCAATGCGCCCCTCAGGTCGGGGCGCTCCGCTGTGCGACGCATGGTCCTGACCAGCGCCCTCGCGGTGTCGATGCCAACATCGAGTGTCCGGGCGACCCACTCGGCCATGGTCCGACATCCGTCACCGAGTGGCACCTGGCGACCGTCCAGCTCTTGTAGAAGGACAAGCTGCTCAGCAGCGATCTTCGAGGCGAGCTCGGCATTGGCCCTGAGCCTCTGTTCCAGTTGATCTGTGGAGAACCATTCCAAATTCCTCATACCCGCAACGCTACGGGGTGGGTGTGACAGATTTGGGTGAGATAACGGTTGTTGGAACGATTCTTCAAACGATGTCGGCCTGCGGTGTTGCGATAAGTACCGACACCACCTCCGACGATCAGAACCACAGCCGTTGCAGCAGTACGACTATGGCGACTCGACTGATGACGACCCCAAGGATTAGCCCGGTACGGGGTACGGG
>CAYVTP010000005.1:0-25528 GCA_964454615.1 uncultured Acidimicrobiaceae bacterium
CCAACGCCCGCCGCTACGCCAACACCTCCGGCATCGACTTCCTCGACCTGATCCAAGAGGGAAACCTCGGCCTGATACGCGCCGTCGAGAAGTTCGACTGGAGGAAGGGCTTCAAGTTCTCCACCTACGCAACCTGGTGGATCCGTCAGGCGATCACCCGTGCCATCGCCGACAAGTCGAGGACGGTCCGGATACCCGTTCATCTACACGACACCCTCGCCGCCGTTCGCGCCGCCCAGGCCTCGTTGAAGGCCGAACTGGGCCGCGATCCCCGTCCCGAGGAGATCGCCGAAGAGGCGGGCGTCACGGTAGACAAGGTGGAGCTGGCCCTCAGTGTTGCCGACACGGTCTCCCTCGAGCAGCCCATCGGGGAAGACGGTGCCCAGCTGGGTGACTTCATCGAGGACCAGGACGCCGCCGACCCGGTGCAGATGACCGAGGAGATGGACGTTGCCAATTCGCTCCGGGTGTCCATAGAACGACTTCCCGAACGCGAGGGTCGCATCCTGGCGCTTCGCTACGGCTTCTACGACGGCGTTCCGAGAACTCTCGAGGAGATCGGCGACGAGTTCAATCTGACCCGTGAGCGGATCCGCCAACTGGAGAAGCTCGCTCTCTGCAGGCTCCGTCATCCTTCGTTCGGGATCCGCGAAGCCGATCTGGTCTAGCGATCTCTTCGACCCTTTGGGGGCAACTTTCCACCCGGGTTGCCAGGTGAAGGATACGGGGTACTTGGAGTCCTCCACACCGACTACCTTGGAGTCGTGAAACTCGGTGAGCTGGTCGGTCGGGCCCCGTACCTCTGTGGCCCAGACACGAGCCTTGGGGAGGCGGCACGGGCCATGACCGAGGCGGATCTGGGCTCGTTGGCGGTGGTCGAGGGGATGACCCTGCTCGGGCTGGTCACAGAACGCGACATCCGCACCGCGGCCGCAGGTGGCATCGACCTCGAGGGGACAATGGTCTCCCAGGTCATGAGCCGGGATCCCGACACCTTCGACCCAGACCTCGACGTCTGGGATGCAGCGACCTGGATCTCGGAGTCCGACTACCGGCACCTGCCGGTAGTCGACGACGAGGGCTCCCTACTCGGGGTGGTCTCGCTGCGCGACTTGCTGAGGGCTCTGGTCAACACCGTCTGAGGCCGGTCCCGGGCTAGCCCCGCTTACCGCCAAACCGCGAGGATGGCGGCCACGATGCTCATGGCGATGACGCTGTTCAGCCCGTTGATCAGCCAGTACCCGCGGGCACGATTCTCGTACATCTGGGTCACCTTGGCCCCGGCCATCCCGAACCCCAGGCCCAACAGAGCTCCGAGGGCGATCCCGCCGGCCGCATCGGAGACATCGAGGCCAACCACGAGAAGGGCTACCACGATCGTGGTCACCAGGTAGGTCAGGAACGTCTTCACCATGATCAGGGCGAAGTTCCCTCCTTCGTCGGGATCGACCCTGGCCGCCGCCTGCCACGCCTTGCTCAGCGGCGGGATCGAGTACCAGATGGCGCTGAAGGCGAACCAGGCGACTGCGGCCACCAGCACCGCCGGCCAGTTGAGGTCCGGCAGGTAGTCGGTGATCATCTGTGCTCATCCTCTCGTCGGGTCATTCCAGGGCTCGGCCCGGCGAACAAGCTAACAGCGGCCATCTCTCTTGGCAGGTCGTTCTCGAGGGCCCAGGTACATCCTTCCTCGCTCGGTGTTCACCGTCGGCAACCTACCAAAGCTGACAGCGTCGTAATTCGGGCGTGAGTGTCCCGATTGCCCTCTAGGATGCCGAATCGGCCCGAAAACGCCTCCCAGGGCTTGACCTGAAGCAAAGTTGAAGTTGTAGGTTTCCTGCGCGCATGACCTTGGACACACAGATCACAGAGATGACCCCCGGAGGAATTCTTCGGGATGGCGCACGACTGATAGTCCGGTTCGTTCGAACCCATCCGCTGTCTTACTTCCTGGGTGCCGGCGGCGCGGCGATGTACGCATCTGCGATCATCGCCTCGTCCCTCGTGGTCGGATGGATCACCGACAACCTGATCATCCCGGTTCTCGATGGTGGCGAGGCACCCGACACGCTGCTTCTCTCGGTGCTCCTCCTCGTCGGTGTGGCCATGTTCAAGGCCGTGGGCATTGTCATCCGCCGGACCGCAGCCGGATGGCTCCAGTTCTCCACCCGCAACGACATAAGGAACAGCCTGGTGGACCACCAGCTCTCCCTGAGCCTGTCCTGGTTCGACAAGCAGCACATAGGAGACCTCTTGGCGGTCGCAGACTCCGACACGCAACAGGGGACCGGCGTCCTGTCGCCATTGCCGTTCGCCACCGGCGTCTCCATACTCCTGGTCGGGGCCATGGTGATGATCGCGGTCATCGACCCTTGGCTGGCGCTCGGCGCCGCCGTCGGCCTTGCGGTCGTGATCTATATCGACATCAAGGGAAGCTGGGTGACCTACGGGCAGTGGGAGTTCGTGCAGGCCGCCCGAGGGAAGGTGTCGTCGATAGCCCACGAGAGCTTCGACGGGGCCCTCACCATCAAGTCCCTGGGCCGGGAGCAGGAGGTAGCGGATGTCTTTGGCGGTGCCAGCAACAGGCTTCGCGACAGGCTCATCGAGGTTCTCTCCACCTGGACCCGCTACCAGGTCGTGATACGCGCCCTCCCCCAGGCCTTGATACTGGTGCTCCTCGTCATCGGGACATACCGGGTCGGCTCGGGCGACCTGACACCGGGAAACGTGGTGACGGTTGTCTACCTCCTCTCACTTCTTGCCTTCCCGGTCCAGATCATCGGGTTCGTCCTTTGGGACCTTGCAGGGAGCCTGGCCGCGTGGAGCAGGGTCCAGTCCGTGTTCGACGCCGACGACAAGGTGCTGTACGGGGATGCCATGGCAGCTCCCGACCGCGGGCCTGCCCCGGTCACCGGTGAAGCCGTCCACTTCGGATACGGCGACGGGCCCGTCATCGAGGGCCTCGATCTGGAGCTCGCCGCCGGCACCACCCTTGCCGTGGTCGGTCCCACCGCCTCCGGGAAGTCCACCCTCTGCCTCCTGCTGGCACGGCTGTGGGATCCCGACACGGGATCGATTCGACTCGAGGGTCGCGATCTTCGGTCTTTCGCTCCCTCACAGCTCCCACGCGAGGTGGCGTATGTGTCCCAGGAGGCCTTCCTCTTCGATGCCACGGTGCGAGGCAACATCACCCTTGACGACCCGTTCCCCGATGAGGAAGTGGAGGCCGTCGTCCGACTGGCGGGTGCGGCCGGGTTCGTAGCCGCCTTGCCCCAAGGCCTGGACACCCAGCTCGGGGAACGAGGGGCGACCCTCTCGGGGGGCCAGCGACAGCGGATCGCCCTTGCCCGGGCCCTTATGAGGAAGCCCAGGCTGCTGATCCTCGACGATGCCACATCTGCGGTGGATCCAACCGTGGAGGCCGAGATCCTTCGGTCGCTCAAGACTGCAGAGCTGCCATCAACCATCGTGGTCGTCGCCTACCGACCCTCTTCGATCAAGTTGGCCGACGAGGTGGTATACGTCGATCAGAGAAGGATCCTGGGGCACGGGACCCATGCCGACCTCCTCGGGACGGTCCCGGGATATGCCCGCCTGGTACAGGCATACGAGGAGGAGGCGCGTCGACTCAGGGAGGAGGCGCCGTGACCTCCGGCCTCGACTTCAACGCGCAGGACACCCTGCCCAAGGGCCAGTACACCACCGGGGCCGTGATTCGGCGTGCCCTGTCGGAGGCGCCGTCCCTGCGACAGGGCCTCCGCCTGACCCTGCTTCTGGCCATGAGCGGGCAGGTGATCACGGTGATCACCCCGATCATCCTCCAGCAAATCATCGACTCCGACCTCCTCGGGGCGGATGAGTTCGACTTCGGCTCCGTCATCGTCAAGGCGTCGATCGCCTTCGCCGCACTGGCGGTCGGGGTTGTGCTGGCCAGGACTGCCCAGCTTCGCCTGGTGCGCTCCTCCTCGACAGGTCTCGCCGACCTCAGGACCAAGACCTTCGATCACATCCTGAGGCAGTCGGTCCTCCATGTACAGGCGGAGAGGCGGGGCAACCTCGTGTCCAGGGTGACCTCCGACATCACCACCCTTCAGGAGTTCATGGAGTGGGGTGGCGTCGGCCTGATCATCGCCACCAGCCAGGTCCTTCTCGCCACCGTCGTCATGACGGTATATCAGTGGAGGCTGGCGTTGATAGCCCTGGTCGGGGTGGTCCTCTACCTGGTGATGATGCGCTGGTTCCAGAAGATCCTGGCCCGCAAGTACGACGAGGTCCGCCACGAGGTGGGCCGTTCGTTGGGAGTCCTCAGTGAGGCCATCACCTCGATTCCGGTGGTGAGGGCGTACGGGACAGAGGGGAGGACCAAGGCGCGGGTAGCCCACGCACTGGATCGTCGATTCTGGGCCGAGTTCCGGACCGCCCGCTTCGGCAACGTGCTCTTCTCCACCGCTGAGGTCTTCGCCGGGATGCTCACCGCCACCATCATCGCCGCCGGGATCTTCGTCGGGATCAACACCGGTGGGATGACCGCGGGCACCCTGGTCGCCTTCCTGTTCCTGGTCAATCTGCTCATCGAGCCGATGCAGATCGTGGTCGAGACCCTCGACTTCGCACAGTCGGCCGCCTCAGGTCTCCGGCGGGTGCTGGGAGTCCTCGATTCCGAGGTCGAGATCCAGGAGCCCGACGATCCCGAGCCGCTCAGGCCCGGGGGGCTGAGCGTGCGCTTCGAAGGGGTCAGCTACGCCTACCCCGACGGTCCCGAGGTCCTCAGTGACGTCACGGTGGACATCCCCGTTGGGGCGAGGGTGGCCGTGGTCGGGGAGACCGGCTCGGGTAAGACCACTTTCGCCAAGCTGCTGGTGCGCTTGGTCGACCCTTCCCGGGGCAGGATCCACATCGGCGGAGTGCCCGCTTCGAACGTCCGGCTTGCGGAGTTACGGAGCCGGGTCGGCTTCGTCCCGCAGGAAGGGTTCCTCTTCGACGACACCGTGGCCAACAACGTGCGATACGGCCGACCCGATGCCGACGATGCCGAGATCTTCACCGCCTTCCACGAGCTCGGTCTCGACCGTTGGGTCGAAGGGCTCCCCAACGGACTCGACACCGTGACCGGCGAACGCGGAGGGAACCTGTCCGCCGGGGAGCGGCAGCTGATCGCCCTCGTCCGGTCCTGGATAGCTTCCCCCGACCTGCTGGTGCTCGATGAGGCGACGTCGGCGGTCGATCCGGTTCTCGACGTAGCCCTCCGCCAGGCAATAGGGCGCCTCACCGAGGGTAGGACCTCGGTGACGATCGCCCACCGGCTCTCGACGGCCGAGGCTGCCGACGAAGTCCTGGTATTCGATGGCGGACACCTGGTCGAGCGCGGGAGCCACAGACAGCTCCTCGAGCGGGGTGGTGTCTACTCGGATCTCTACGCCGACTGGTCGGCGGGCACGAAGACCGTCTGAGCAAGGTCGTGGCCGCCACCGTCACCAGCTGCGGTGTTGGCCACGGAACCCGGGCCTACCGGATTCCGTTACGCGTCCATGGGGTTCAGTCATTCGGCTGCCAGATCGCCGGTCCTCGCCGGGCTCAGGTCGGTGGTGATACCTGGGTGGGGTGAGCTGTCCGTCACCGGGGCGCGTCTCGGTCGGGCACTGGTCTTGCTCAGCTTGGCGGTAGCCAACATCGCCCTTGGCGCCATCGTCTTCCTCGGGCCGCTCGAAGTGTTGAGCGGCCTGATCAATCCGGGTTCGTTGCTCGCCCTTCTGGCAGTGAACACCCTGGTGGCTGTGGCCAGGCTGATGTCGACGGGGCACGCCTGGTGGCTCGCCGGAGGCCGCAGCCTTGTGGTGGCAATGCTGCTGGGGGTCCTGGTGATGAGCCCACACCTGGCAGCAGGATGGCTCACACTCCAGGTTCGTGAGACCGTCATGACCGTGTTCTCCCCCACGCCCCCGCCGGCCCAGGTCGCCGCCCTTCCCCCCTTCGAGACGACGACCACGCCCGCCTCTACGACCCTGCCAACACCTCGGACTTCTGCCGGCCACGGGTCGGCCACGGTCGACATGTCGGCGCCATCGGAGACCGCTCCCGGCCCACTGGGCCAGCGTCTCAATCTGGTCATTCTCGGAGGTGACGCCGGGCCCGGGCGTGGGGGACTCCGCACCGACACTGTCATGGTGGCCTCGGTGAACGTCAAGACCGGCGACACCGCCATCTTCGGGCTGCCGCGCAACCTCGGTGAGCTTCATCTGGCCGATGGAACACCGGTGCCAGGTCGCATCCTCAATGAGGTCTACGGTTGGGCCAGCCGGGATCGTGCCGACCATTTCCCGGGCATCGATCCGGGCGCCATCGCGGTGGCGGACGTGGCCGCCTACCTGACCGGGCTGAAGATCGACCACTTCGTCCTCGTCGACCTGACCGGGTTCGCCGACATTGTCGACGCATTCGGAGGGGTCACATTGAGGGTTCCGGTGCCGGTCGAGGGGCCGCTGTACGACACGGTGGACGGGTCGTACACGATGGTCCGGATCCCGGCCGGTGAACAGACGATGGACGGCGACCACGCCCTGGCGTACGCCCGGGCCCGTTACGGTTCCAGCGACTACGTGCGCATGGGCCGGCAGCGATGCATCCTGGCCGCCATGGTGGGACAGCTGGACCTGTTCTCTACCCTGGTGCGGCTTCCGAGGCTGCTCGACGTGGTGGAGCGGAACGTCACCACCAGCCTCCCTGTGGAACTCGCCCCGGACCTGGTGCGCCTGGCAACACGAATCAGAGACGGCGATGTCCGGGTGATCGGCTTCGGGCCAGACTGGAGTCTCGGGGTCAACGAGAGAGGGCAGTTGGTGCCCGATGTGGCCAGGATTCGGGAGGCGGTTGGGGAGACCCTGCGGGACCCGGGCCGGTCGGTGGCCCCGTCGGCGGTCGAGGCATGCGCCTAGGGCTGGATCAGGGCCGTCAGACCCTCGGCGGCGGCAGATAACGCGCCGAAGTGAACCTTCCGGCCTCGACCTGGATCTCCCAGATGGACGCTTTGCTGGCGTACATCGGGCCGCGGACCGTCATCCCCGCCTCCTTGAGGTCGCGGAGGGCGGCCTGGATGACTCCCCCGTGCGAGCAGACGACCGCGTTGTGGCCGACCAGTTCTGCCAACACCTCGATGCCGGGCCGGTTTCCGGGGCCCTCGCCAAGTCTCGGGTCGAGCTCCAGTTCCAGCCCCAGCGTAGAGGCCAGCGGCTCGAGGGTCTGCGCGCACCGCACATATGGTGAGCTCACCACTCGATCGATCGAGGCGTCTGCCAGGAGGTCGGCGATGGCCCGGGCCTCCCGGTAGCCCTTCTTGGTGAGTGGTCTCTCGTGGTCCTTCTTCTTCCACTTGGATCGTTCTCCGGCGACTGCGTGGCGGACCATCCGGATGGTCCCGGTTGTGCTCAAGGACCCGAGGTCCGCCTCCGCGATCAACTCGCGGTCGTTCTGGTAGCTCACCCTCTTGCGAGCGTCCTTGGGCGCCAACCATTCGATCGAGTCGACCTCCCCGTTCTTTGCAAAGCCCGGGCTGCCGGGGAGGGGAGTCATGGCAAACCATGCGACTTCCTTGACGTCACCCCCGTCTACTCGGTGGCGGGTGGTCGCCAGGGGTGCCACGATCCGGCAACGCAGCCCGGTCTCCTCTAGGACCTCCCTGATGGCGGTCTCCTCGACGGTCTCGCCCCGCTCCCTGTGGCCTTTGGGCAGTGTCCAGTCTGGGTACCTGGGGCGATGTACCACCAGCACCTTGACCCGGCCTTTGGAGGTCCTGCGGAAGACGAGACCCCCGGCAGCAGGTATGACCTGACTCACCCTGCCAGGGTAAAGCCCGGAGTTCGCCTACGCGCCGCGTCGACCCGCTGCTGACAGAGAGCGCTGCGAGGTCATCACCGGACCCGCCAACTCGTGAACGTTGGTCAGGTCGATGGTCACCGCCGAGCAGGTCGCACACACCTGGCGGTAGATGCCGGCGCCCACGCTCTGCTTGGCCCCGTAGAGGTGTCGACCCTTCCGGCATTCGGCCTTCTTGTGCCTCTCCCTCTTCTCGTCGTAGCTGATATGGCTCACGGAGAGAGAGGCTATGCGACGCAGAGTGTGCGACAAAGGACCGTCTGTGGATAATTTTGGGCACTGGGCGTGAACAAAACCCGTTCCCGGCCACATCTGGCTGCCCGATCCTAAGGAACCAAGTTGATGTGTCAGGTGTCGAGCGCCTGGTGTATTCCCGCGACGATGCGGTGCGTGTCGATGAGGGCGTGGCGTTCGATGGCGAACTGGGGCCAGGGGATGTCGAATCCGGTGACCCTGACGATCGGTCCCTCCAGGTCGTAGAGGGCCTTCTCGGCCACCACCGCGGCGACCTCGGCAGCCACCCCGGCGGAGCCCTGCGGCTCCTGGACGAGGAGGAGACGCCTGGTCTTGGCCACCGATTCGAGCACCGTCTCCCGATCCCACGGGAACAGGGTCCGCAGATCGATCACCTCCACCGAAGCCTCCACCTGGGCTGCAGCCTTCAGTGAGACCGGGACCATCCCCCCGTAGGTGACGAGGGTCAGGTCGGAGCCTTCCGTTCTCACCCGCGCCCTGCCGATCGGCAACGTGTAACGCTCGGTCGGGACCTGGTCCCTCCCGGCCCGGTAGAGAACCTTGGGCTCGAGGAAGATGACCGGATCCTCGGACTCCACGGCAGCAGCCAGGAGCCCCTTGGCATCAAGGGCGGTGCTGGGGCAGACCACCACCAGCCCAGGTGCATGGACGAAGTAGGCCTCGGGGGAGTCGCAGTGGTGCTCATGGGCCCCGATGCCTGCCCCGTTCGGCCAGCGGACCACCACCGGGACAGACGAGTTGCCCCGGGTCCTGAACCGGAAGCGGCCCAGGTGGCTGACGAGCTGGTCGAAAGCCGGGTAGACGAAACCGTCGAACTGGATCTCGGCGATCGGTCGGGCACCGGCCAGGGCCATTCCCACCGCACTCCCCACTATCCCGGACTCGTTGAGGGGGGTGTCGATGACCCGTTCAGCGCCGAACCGAGAGTGCAGGCCTTCGGTGATCCGGAAGACGCCTCCGGCCACACCCACGTCCTCCCCGAGGACGATCACGGTGGGGTCCCGCTCCATCTCCTGGTGCAAGGCGGTGTTGATCGCCTCGGCCATGGTCCACGACTCGGTGGGGCCGTCGGGCAGTTCGTCCCGTCCCACCTGCCAGACCTCACCATTGTCGAAGGCCGTCTCCTCCTCGCCGTGGGCCCGTTGCATCTCGTGGAGCTGATCGACCACGTGGGAGGGGATCTTGTGAAAGCCATGCCTGATCGCGTCGTCCCGGCCGGGTAGGGGCTGCGCCTCGATCGCGGTGATGGCCGCGTTCACCGAGTCGGTGACTTCCATCGCCACCTTCTCCCCGGTCCGCTCGTCCCACTCCCCGCGGTGTTGGAGGAACCGACGGAGACGCTCAATGGGGTCCTTCCGCTTCCATTTGTCCACCTCGTCCTGGGTCCGGTAGAGAAACTGGTCATCGGCGGTGGCGTGCGCGCCATAGCGGTAGGTCATGGCCTCGATGAGGGTCGGGCCACCACCCTGTCGCGCCTTGTCTACAGCGCGGCGGGTGGCCAGGTAGACCGCGATCGGGTCCATCCCGTCGACTCTCAGGCCTTCGAACCCGTAGGCCTCGGCCTTCTGGGCGATGGTCTCAGAGCCGGTTTGGAGCTCGTAAGGGACGGAGATGGCATACAGGTTGTTGGCGCATATGAACACCGTGGGTGTGTTCCACACCCCGGCAAAGTTCATCCCCGAGTGGAAGTCGACCTCGGAGGTGGCACCGTCGCCGAAGTAGACCGCGGCCACCGTCCTCTCCCCCGCCAGCCTTGCGAAGTAGGAGTAGCCCACGGCGTGCGGCAATTGGCTGGCGATGGGCACGGTGACGATCCCCGTCCGGTACTTCTCCATGTCCCACTCGGCGTTGGGGAGGCCCTTCCAGTAGGCGAGCAGCACCTCCATGGGGAGGCCACGGGTGACCTGCACCCCGTGCTCCCGGTAAGACGGGAACACGAAGTCCTCCGGCTCGAGTGCCAGGGCCGACCCGATCTGAACCGCTTCCTGGCCTTCCAGCATGGCGTAGGTGCCGATACGGCCCTGACGTTGCAGGGCAAGCATGCGACGGTCGAGCTCCCGCGCCAGGACCATGTTCCGGTACATGTGTTGGTACAGCTCGGGATCGAGGCCTGGGTCGTCGGCCACCAGGTTCCCGTCGGGGTCGATGATGGTGAGGGTCTCATATCGGCCCATCACCCGAGTGTGCCACATCTCGACTGGGGTCGTCGCAGGGTTCGCTATGTTGGCCCCGATGCCCGTGTTCCGTCCGGAGATCGCCGCCCTGAGCCCCTACGTCGTGGGCAGGCCGATCGAAGAGGTGGTGCGGGAACACGGCATCGATCCCTCCGAAGTCGTCAAGCTGGCATCCAACGAGAGCCCCTTTGGCCCCTTCCCGGGGGTGGTCGACGCCGTGGCTGAGATCATTGCCGGGTCCAACCGCTATCCCGACAACGACGCCTGGGATCTCACCGAGGCTCTCTCCAAGGAGCTGGGTGTGGAGCGGGTCTCGATCCTGCTCGGCAACGGCAGCGTGGCCCTCATCAGCGACGTGGCCAGCGCCGTCGGTGGGCCGGGGACGAACGTGGTCTACGGCTGGCCCAGTTTCGTGATGTACCGCTTCGCCGCCATCTGGGCTGGGAGCACCCCGCGGGAGGTGCCCCTCCTCCCCGACTTCTCGCTGGACCTTCCCGCCATGCTGGATGCCATCGACCGCGAAACCAGGCTGATCTACGTCTGCAACCCAAACAACCCGACCGGGACGGTGCGTCCCGCATCCGAGGTCGAGGACGTCGTTTCGTCGGTCCCTGAGGACGTATTGGTGGTGGTCGATGAGGCATATCACGAGTTCGCCGGAGACCCCTACCGCTCGCTCCTCCCGATGGCTGCGGAGCGCTCCAACCTGCTGGTGTTCAGGACATTCTCCAAGATCTTCTCGCTCGCTGCCCATAGGATCGGTTATGCGGTGGGGCACCCCGAGACCATCGCCGCCCTGAGAAAGGTGCAGGCGCCCATGACGGTGAGCACCGTTGCCCAGGCAGCGGCCCTGGCCTCGCTGGGGCAGCCCGAAGAGATCGCTCGTAGGGTGGTTTCCAACCGGGCAGGGCTCGATCTCATCAACCGGGCACTCGAGGAGCGGGGAGTCGTGTCGATTCCCAGTCACACCAACTTTGTCTTCTTCAGGACTCCGATCGAAGACGAGCGGAAGGTCGCCGAGCTCTTCACCCGCCAGGGGGTCATCATCCGCCCAATGTCCAGGGGATGGCTCCGGGTGACGGTGGGCACCGACCGGGAGAACAGGCGTTTCGTGGACGCCCTCGACACCATTCTGTGATCACCGGGGCAGGCCCTGGCTCGGTGGCCGAAGGCACAACGGGAAGTTTGGTGTAGTAAGGGTTCTGCCGCCAATATCCCTGGTGGCACAACCGCATCCAGACCGCCAGGAGTCTCGTTGAGAACAATCGTGGGGGCGCTTGCCTCCCTGTCGCGTCGTTTCCCCCTCCCGGTCATCATCCTGGCGATAGGGCTCACTGTCCTGTTCGGGCAGTTCGCCGGCCAGGTGACCATCGCATCGGGCAACGAAGGCTTCGCACCGGAAGGTGCCGAGATAGCCGCCGCCCAGAGGATCGGGGAGAAGTTCGGGGAGGGCAGTCAGGAATCGGCAATCCAGATCGTCCTGCTCGACGAGGCCGGCGGCGATGTGATCACGGTTGCCGGCTTGCAGGCTGCCATCGACACCGCCGGCGTGATCTCCGGTTCCGACGTGGGCCCGAAGCTATCCGATCGGCCCGAGCGCCCCGCCATCCTCCACTTCCTGATGGGTGTCCAGGAGGCGATGGCCGCCAACGGCCTGACCATGTCCGATATGTCCGACGATGTCGTCAAGGAGTACTTTCGGGCTTCGATCGACCCGGAGCGGGCGACGCCTGAGGAGGCTTCGTTCATCATCCGACTGGTCTCCGGGGACTTTGACCCGGGAACCACTGCAGCCTCTGGCGGCTTGGTCCTGGCCTTCGTCAACAGCTTTGACGGCGATCCCGAAGAGGCCTGGAACGCTCAAATGGCAGCCGAGCGCGACATGGCGGTGGAACTCGAGGGGATCCAGACCACGCTCGAGTTGCGACCATTCTCCTTCCCGCTCCTCCTCACCGGAGTGGATGAATTCACCGAGGAGGTGGGGAGGCTCTTCGGGATGGCGTTCACCGTGATCCTCGTCCTCCTGCTCTTCGTGTACTGGTTGCCCTCCGGGCGGTCCAGCGGGTGGTGGATCTCGGCCCGCCGTACCGTGGCCGACGCCCTGCTCAGCCTCCTGGCCGTGGTCATGGCGATCGTCTGGATGCAGGGGATCGGATATCTCATGGAGCAGGTCGGGATCATCACCGCCTTCTCCGCGCCCACTCAGATCGTTCCAATCCTGATGGTGGCGTTGGGTATCGACTACGCCATCCACCTCAACTCGCGTTACCGGGAGGAGATCGGATCCGGGTTGTCGGTGGACGAGGCCGTCGGCCGGGCGGTTCGCACCGTCGGGATATCGCTGATCCTCGCCACGATCACGACCGTCATCGGCTTCCTGACCAACCTGGTCAACCCGGTTCCGGCCCTGACCGACTTCGGTGTGCTGGCCGCAGTCGGGATCGCTTCATCTTTCCTGTTGATGCTGACATTCCTCCCGGCGGTCCGGATCGTGGCCGACCGTCGGGCCCAGCGCCGGGGGACCCTTCCTGTGGGATCGCTTGCCGATCACGGCAACCGACTGGTCCCACGCCTCATGCAGAAGCTGGCCGTGCTCGCCCTTCGGGCGCCGGTTGCCACTCTCCTGGTGGCGATCGGCCTGGGGGCCGCCGGCTACTACGGGTTCTCTCAGCTGGAGACGCGCTTCTCCTTCACCGACTTCCTACCCGAGGACTCGGTGTACGTGGAGACCCTGGAGATCCTCCAGTCCGAGTTCGGTGGCGGTTTCGGTGAGCAGACCATGGTTCTGGTCGAGGCCACCGAGGGACGAGGGGTGGATGCCGAAGTCCACAATGCCCTGGTGGCTGCGAACACACACCTCTCCGCGGTGCCGGATGTGTCCACCTTGGAGACCGTGAATGGGACCTTCGCCAATGCCCTCTCGCCGGTCGGGATTCTCGGTCAGATGATGGCCCTGGGACCGGAGATGATTCCACCCTCTCTCCTCGAGGCAGCAGCCGAGGTGGGTCTCGGTGAGGACCTGAGCGTGGCCCCCGGCTCGGATGTCTCCGTGCTCTACGCGGCCATGCTCGAGGCGGATCCGGAGGGTGTCGCCCGGGTGGTCCACTTCGAGGGCGACCGCCTCGACGCCCTTCTGTGGGACATCTCGACGACTGCAGGTGAGCGGGTCACTGCCCTCCGCGCCGGCCTCGATACCGCTTTCGAAGGGGTCCGCGACCTCGGCGGCTCTGCCGTGGCCACCTCCGACAACATCATCGGTGACTCGGTGGTGATCGAATTGACCGATTCCCAGACCCGATCACTGGTGATCACCCTGGTCGTTGCCGGCCTGGTACTGATGATCAGCTTCCTGGTCGAGTCGCGCCGCCCCTTCCTGGGTGTCATCACCATCGCTCCGGTGGCCCTGGTCGTGCTGTGGACATACGGCCTCATGTACGCCCTGGGGATTCCGTTCGGCCCGGTGACTGCGACGTTGGCTGCGCTGTCGATCGGCATCGGGGTGCCCTTCACCATCCACATCGCGCGACGATTCCAGGAGGAGAGGGTCGCCAAGGACACCATCGAGGAGGCGATGAGGGGGATGATGCGCCATACCGGAGGGGCCCTCGCCGGGTCGGCGTTCACCACCATCGCCGGCTTCGGGGTGTTGATCACTGCCAGCCTGGTGCCCTTTCGGCAGATGGGCCAAGTCACCTCCTTCGCCATTGGGCTCTGTTTGCTGGCGGCCGTTGCCGTGCTTCCCTCGATGTTGGCCTTGTGGGACCGATACCACCGTCGGCGGGAGGGGGCGAGGGCACTTTTACGGGAGAATGAGGCTGCCGCTCCATCCGGCAGAACGCCCTAGGCGCAAGAATTGGGCGCCGTCTTTCGGAGTCGCCTGAGCCCATGGACATGAAACGCATCAAGAGAGAGGCAAGCGAACTGCTGCCGCTCGCCCAAAGAGTCCTGGCGCGGTACCCGTTCCAGGCCAGGGAGGTGACTCACTTGGCCACCCACTCCAATGTGATGTATCGAGTGATCTCCGACATCGGCCAACAGATGGTCCTACGCATCGGAACTCCCCACGCCAACACCAGGACCAACATCCAGTTCGAGGTCGAATGGCTCGATGCCCTGGCCAGGGAGACCGACCTCGATGTCGTCAGGCCGATACAGACGGTCGACGGTTCGTTGATCGTCGACGAGCACGACACTGCTCTCGACAAGGTCCGATCATGCGTCCTGTTCTCCTGGGTCCCGGGGGCTCCCCTGGGCACCGGGGCCGGATCCTTCGGATACAGGCTCCTGGGGCAGATGGCGGCCTCACTGCAGGAGCACGGGAGAAGCTGGCAGCCTGCGGAGGGGACAGGCGGGATGCGCAGGTGGGATCGCCTCTTCTACTACGGGACCGATGTCGACCAGGTTGTGGTGGGCAATCCTGTGTACGGGCATCTGTTCGAGATCCAACGTAGGACGATCATCCTCAAGGCCAGCGACCTGGCTATCCGGGTGATCAAGGAATCCTGGGCCGAAGGAGGGGAGCAGGTGGTCCACGGGGATCTCCACGAGTGGAATGTTCACATGGCGGCCAGCCGCCTCTATGCCTTCGACTTCGAGGACGTGATGGTCGCCCTGCCGGCCCAGGACGTTGCCATCAGCCTTTATCAGTCGCGGAGCCATTCCCGTGCGGAGGAGATCCAAGGAGCTTTCCGCCGCGGGTTCGAGTCGGTGGCCCCGTGGCCGATAAGAGACGCATCCCAGTTGGACGGGTTCCATGCTGCCCGTCAGATCATGCTGATGAACTATGCGGCCCGCACCCTTCCTGTCAACGAGGCGCGCGACTACATCGACTCTGTCATGCCCTGGCTGGACGACTACACCCGGCGTTACGGCTGATGCAGTTCGCCGACCGCCGCCACGCCGGGGTGATGCTCGGAGAGGCGCTGGTCGGCCTCCATCCCGAGGATCCGCTGGTCATGGCCCTTCCCCGAGGTGGGGTTCCCGTGGGGTACGAGGTGGCGGTCGCCCTCGGCTGCCCCCTGGAAATTCTCCTGGTCAGGAAGGTCGGAGTGCCCGGCCAGCCTGAGCTGGCCATGGGGGCATTGGCCGAGGGCGGCGTTGTCATCCGCAATCAGGGCATCATCGACCTCGCCGGGGTGTCCGAGTCGGAGTTCGATCGGGCGCTGGGAAAGGCCGAGGAGGAGCTGGCTGACCGCGCTCGATCGATGCGGGGAGCTGGCGAGCCGATCGACCCTTCGGGGCACACGGTGCTCGTCGTGGACGACGGGCTTGCCACCGGCGCCACGGCTCTCGCAGGGATTCGCGCCATCCGCCAGAGGGGCGCACGGGCCGTTTGGCTGTGTGTCCCGGTGGCGCCATCCGACACAGTCGCCGCCATGGAGGAGGAGGCCGACCGGGTGGTGGTCCTGCAGGTGCCGGAGAGGTTCACTGCGGTCGGCTACTGGTATGCCAGGTTCGATCAGACATCGGACACCGAGGTCGGGGATCTCCTGGCGAGCTCCCGGCTACGGTGACGCACTCAACGTCGAGAGGGATCGCAATGCCTGAACTGGAGAAGTTCTGCACCATAGAGGCAGACATGGGGATGAAGGTGCTGGGCAAAGGCCCCGCCGGGATGAGGATCGACTTCCCGTTCGAGGGGACGGCGGTCGGCCCCCATTGGGAGGGGGAGCGGTCGGTGAGGGGGGTGGATTATTCGACGGTCAGGGCCGACGGGAACATGGACCTGGACATCCATGGGGTCATCGGAGAGAAGCGGGAGTCTGTGGCATACAGGGCCACCGGGGTCTCCACCATGAATCCGGACCAGTCGGCAGACATCAACGAGTTGATCACCTTCCACACCGGCAACGAGGACCTGGCATGGCTCAATGACCGAATCGGGGTGGCCATCGGCTCAGGGGCCGCAGGGAAGTTGAAACTGGAGCTCTTTCTGGTGGTCCGTTAGCGGCCCGACGCGTCGGCACTCCGATAGTTCGGGCGGCGTTTGGCCAGGAAAGCGTCAACGCCCTCCAGGTGCTCGGGTGTTCGCCCGAGGCGTCCCTGCTCGGCCTGCTCGGCGTCGAGTGCCTGATCGAATGTGGATGCTGATGCAGAGCGGATCAGCATCCGCGTGGTCACCAGCGAGTCCGGGACCAGGTCGGCAAGTTGTCCTGCGACTTCGAGGGCTCTATCCATCAGGAGGTGGTCGTCTACGGCTTCCATGGCCAATCCCAGCCTCACCGCTTCGGCTCCGTCCACCCTGCGGTTGGTCAATGTCAACTCCAGGGCCTTCGAAATGCCCACCATCCCGGTGAGCCACCAGGTTGTCCCCGAGTCGGGGACCAGGCCGATAGCGGTGAAGGCCGAGGTGAGGCTGGCGGAGGCGCCGAGGATGCGGATGTCACAGGCGAGGGCCATGCCCAGGCCCGCTCCGGCGGCCACCCCGTTCACTGCGGCCACAGTGGGTACGGGGCACTCGACCAGGGCCTTCACCATGGGGTGGAACACGCGCTCGAGATGACCGAACAGGTCAGGCCCCTCGGCTTGGTATGCCTCGACCAGGTCAGCCAGGTCGGCGCCGGAGCAAAACGCCTTGCCCGCACCGGTCAGCACCACCACCCTGGCCTCGGCGCCGGCACGCTCGAGGGCCTCGACCGTGGCCCGGGAAAGGGACGCTTCGATGGCGTTGTAGCGGTCGGGCCTGTTGAACCGCACCACGGCGATGTCGTCGCGGACCTCGTACTCGACACTCATGCTCGCATCCTCCTCGCGAATCGTAAACCGCGGAAAGCGCAGGGAATCGCGTGCTCTTCCCCTATCGTGGTGAGGCATTGTCGCAGCAGAATGCCGCGAGTAATCGACCCAAAGGAGGGGCCGTGAACAAGACCGAGATGGCGGAAAAGCTCGCCAGGAAGGCGGACATCTCGAAGGCACAGGCCACAGAGATCATCGACATCATCTTCTCGACCAAGTCCGGCGAAGGGATCATCGCCGTCGAGCTCGATGCCGGCAGCAAGGTGAACATCACCGGGTTTGGGACGTTCAGCACGAGGAGCCGCTCGGAGCGACAGGGCCGCAACCCGGCCACTGGAGCGACGATCACCATCCCCGCCCGGAAATATGCCCACTTTGCCCCGGCCAAGGGCCTGAAGGACCGGGTCGTCGAGTAGAACCCCTGGCACTGGAATCCGCAGCGGGGCCCTCCGGGGCCCCGCCTTCGTTTCCGCCATAGTCGAGCACCGGTCGTATCTTGCTGGGAGATGACCAATGATCTCTGGGATGGACCCCTTGCCATTGCCCACCGGGGCAGTCGCGTGCTCTGGCCCGAGAACACCATGGAGGCCTTCTCCGGTGCGGTCGGCTTGGGTGTCCTTCATCTCGAGACCGACCTGCGGATGTCCTCCGACGGAGTTCTGGTCTGCTTCCACGACGCCCTCGTCGATCGAACCACCGATGGGAGTGGTCCGGTGGTCGGCCGCACCTGGGCCGAGTTGGCGTCCCTGGACGCCGGTCACAATCACGACGCCGCGGGAGGCTTCCCCTACCGGGGCTCCGGATCGCGGGTCCCCAGGTTGGAGGAGGTGGTGACTGCGTTTCCCGATGTGGGGTTGGTCGTCGACCTCAAGGCTGAGGGCACCGCCGTCGCCCTCGCCGGGATGGTCGAGGAGCACGACCTCCACGACCGCCTGATCGTCGGTTCCTTCTCCGATCGCCGGCTCGCCGAGTTCCGTGAGGCGACCGGAGGTCGGGTGGCAACCTCCGTCGGCCAGGCGGCCGCCCGTCGTTGGCTGATCGCCTCGCGGATGGGACGCCCGGCCCGGGGGCAGGCTTCCGCTCTCCAGGTGCCGCTGCGGTCACGTGGCGTGGTGGTCGTCGACGAGCGGCTGGTCTCCGTGGCACACGACGCAGGCCTGGACGTTCACGTGTGGACCGTGAATCAGGTGGGTGACATGAGGCGGCTTCTCGACATGGGAGTCGACGGGGTCATCTCCGACCGTCCCGACCTTGTCGGAGCGGTCATCGAGGAGGGTGGCCAGGTGTGATCACCGGTGCCCTTCTGGCGCTTCTCCTGTCTGTGCCCATGGGCGGCTCATTTGGGGACGCCGAGGCCACCACGGTGAGCCTCACAGCCGAATCGATGGTGATCGACCTGCGAGTTGCGGTCGACATCGAGGCCCACGCGGTGCTGGCCCACCTCTCCTCCGGTCAGGCCACGATGGTGATCCCGCTGGTGGAGCGTGGGGAGGGCGTCTACGGGATACGTACCGAGATGGCGGTGAAGAACTGGATAGTCGTCTTCGAGATCTTGGGCCCGGAGGGCGAGCTCTCCCAGCCGGTGACGCTCGGCTTTCTCGGAGCCGACCTGGGCCAGCCGACATCGACAACGCTCGAGCATGACCCCTCTGAGAGCTCCGACGTCGACGAGGCGCGTCGCTGGGGGTTCCTCGCCCTGGCCTTCACCGCGGCCTCATTGTCCGCCCTCGCCTTTTGGGTCCTGGGTGGGCGGGACGGAGAGGAGCCGCCTGCCGGCGAGGAGGAGTGATGCCGGGAGCTGTTCAGAGGGGGATGACCCGTTCCAGGTCCTCCGGATAGGTGACCTTGAGATTGAGGGGGTCGCCGGGAACGGCGGCAACCGTTCCGCCGGAGTGCCGCATGAAGATGTCGGCGGTGTCGTGACCAGCGTCACCGGCCGCTACGGCCGCCCGGTAGGCGTCATAGAGCTCTCTTCCCTTGAAGACCTGAGGGGTTTGTGCCGCGGCCAGCCCCTCGATCGGCTGGAGGGTCTGCCGGTGGACGATCATCGCCGCCGGAGGCACAACCGGTATCGCACCCCCGAACTCGGCTGCTGCGGCGAACAGGCCCTCGATCAGGTCGGCTTGGACGTTGGGCCTGGCCCCGTCGTGGATCCCGACCAGGTCGGGCATCTCGTGGAGCGCCTCCAGCCCGGCGACCTCGCTGGCGGTTCGCGTCGGCCCACCTTCGACCAGGGTGACTCCAGGGCACCACGAGACGATCTTCTCGAACTGATCGGGGCGCGCCACCAGGACACACCTGTCGACATGTGGTGACACGCGAGCCACGGTGAGGGCCACCAGTGGCATACCCCGGGCCTCGGCCAGCATCTTGTCATCACCGAAGCGCTCGCCTTTCCCGGCGGCCACGACGATCATCGCCCTCCGCATCCGGGGAGGGTACCTTTGGGGCATGTCACCGAAGCCACTGGTGGTCGACTTCGAAGGCGGCCCGCTGGGAGAGCTCCCGCAGCCGGGATGGGGCCCGGCGACCCTCCTGCTGGCACCGGTCGCCGACGCCCTGAAGAAAGTCGACCAGGGCCTGGTCCTGGGGGGCGTTGACCGCGATCAGCTTGCCTTGGTGGCAGGTTTCGCCGTAGACCCAGAGACCGCGGCGCGACTAGGCCCGCGGCCGCCCGTGGGCGAGGCCCTCTATCGGGCGGTTAGCGCTCTCGGGGTGGTGTGGCAGGCAACGGAGATTCCCGGTCGGCGCCGACATGGCCCCGAGACCTACTCCCATCTCTGAAAGGAACTCTCCTCATCGGAGGACAGGGGTCTTGTCGGGCCGCCCCGGTGCCCATATGTTCGCCACATGGGAAGGGAGAGGAGGCGCGTGCTCGGCATCCGCTCGTCCGACCCCGTGGTCTCACTCGTCGGGTCCCTGGGGTTGGGGGCGGCTGCCGGTACCGCCCTGGTCATCGACTTCGCGGATCAGGCCGCCCCTGGTGGGCGTACCCTCGCCCATCTTCTCGAGGAGGGGCCCCGACTCGACGAGCTGAGTCCCGGACGTCCCGGTGTGGCCGTGATCAGGGCCGGAGGGGTGGGCGTTCACGACACGGAACAGGTGATCGAGCGGCTGTCGCGCCATTGGCCGGCCCTGGTCCTCCGATCTTCGACGACAGAGACCTCGTGGCCGGTGGTCCCGGTTGTTCCTCTCTATCCAGGCTGGCTGGCGCCGATCGACTCCGGGCCCTCGGTGTGGCAGTCTCTCGGCCCGTTGAGCAGGCCTCCCGGTCCGGGGCCTGTGCTCCCTCCACTGCGAACCGCGCAGGTGAGGTGGGTCCTCGGTGGGGGGCTGCCTTCGAAGGGTCGGTGGCTATCGGTCTGGGAGCGAGTGTGGGAGCTGCCGTGGGCGTGATCGAGCGCGTCAGCCGCACCATTGCACTGGGCGGGGTGGCCATGCATCCGGGCGCCGTCGCGAGCGAAGCGGGCCGGCTTCTCGCATACGAGTCTCCATGGATGGCCGGGGAGTCGGTCGGTCGGGTGGTCGGCGAGGTGCTCGGGCTCGGCCCAATCCAACCCTGGATGGACGATCCGGATGTGACCGATGTCCTGGTCAATGGTGTCCGGGAAGTCTGGGTCGACCGGGGTGGAGGTCTGGAGCGAACCGACACCGAGTTCGAGTCGTCAGAGGAGATCGTCACCGTCGTGGAGCGGGCGATCGCTCCCCTGGGGTTACGAATCGATCGCTCCATGCCGATGGTGGACGCCAGGCTCCCCGACGGGAGCCGCCTCCACGCAGTCCTTCCCCCTGCATCTGTCGACTCGCCCCTGGTTGCTGTCAGGAGGTTCACCCAGCGGGTGACCAGCCTCGAGGACCTGGTGGCTGCGGGTAGCGCCACCGGGGCGCAGGTGGAGGCACTCGGCGCGGCGGTCCGGGAACGGCTCACCATCGTGGTGTCGGGCGGTACCGGGGCCGGGAAGACGACCCTGCTCAACCTCCTCGCCAGGCTGATCCCCTCCGACGAGAGGGTGGTCACCATCGAGGACGCCGCCGAGCTGTCCCTGCCGGGACATGTGGTGCGTCTCGAGGCCCACCCCCCCAACGTCGAGGGCGTCGGGGAGATCACCATCCGCCAGTTGCTCAGGTCGTCGTTGAGGCTGCGCCCCGATCGCTTGATCGTCGGCGAAGTGAGGGGGCCCGAAGCCCTAGACCTCATTTCGGCACTCAACACCGGCCACCGCGGCTCGATGACCACCGTCCACGCAAATTCGCCCGAGGAGGCGATGTGGAGACTGGAGACCCTCGCCCTGACATCGGGCGTGGTGTCCCGGGAGGCCGTTGTGCGACAACTGCAGACCTCCGTCGACCTGGTGGTCCAGGTGGACCGGGGAGCACAGGGGCGGCGTGTCATCACCTCGATTGCCGATCGGGCCCGGTTGGGCAGGCAGGCCACCTGATGATCCTGCTCCTTCTCATACTCGGGTTCGCCCTCGGGGCCGATCCGAGGAGACTTCTCATTCTCGGAGTGATCCTCGCCTTTCCTCCCCTGGTCATGGTTCCCGCCGGGTTGGCCTATTGGGAGAAGGCGAGGTCCACCGACTCCCGCCCAATCCTCTTCTGCCAGGGTGTGGCGGCCGAGCTCCGCGCAGGTGCCTCGCTACCGTCCGCTGTCGCCGCAGCTGCCCAATCGGTCGGATGTGATGACCTCGAGACGCTGGCCCTGTCCGGCGACATCGGCCCGGCGGCGTCTTCGGCCGCCCGGGAGTTTCCCGCGATAGCGCCGGAGCTGGAACTGACCATCACCCGGGCCGCGGGCACGGGAGGGTCGGCGGCGGACCTCTTCGACGAGATCGGGTCGCTCGCTCTGGCCCAGGAGGAGATACGTCGCGAGGTGCGGGTGGCCGCGGCCCCGGCCAAGGCGGCCACCGTGGTGTTCATCGTCCTCCCCGCCGGCTACCTGCTGTCCCGCTGGGCAGGCGGGGACCTTCAGTCGCTCTTCAGCATTCAGGCACAGCGGTACATGGCCGTCGCTGGACTGGCGCTTTTCGCCGTCGGGTTGGCCGTGGCCCTGTTTCTCGTGTCGAGGGCGCGGTGATCGCCGCCACCACTCTGTTGGTGTTGGCCGGCTGGCTGGCCTGGCGCCGCCGGGCCGAGCCGGTCGAAGAGCCGCCTCTGCGGATCGTTCTGGTGTTGCTTCTGGTCGAGCTCAGGTCCGGCCAGTCCGTCCTCGGGGCCCTGCAGCGTTCCGCCACTGCCCTGCCCGACCACGCCGGTCTCGCCAGGGTCGCCAGGGTGGCAGCTGTCACTGGCCTGACAGCTGCGGTGGCCCACGCCCCTGACGACCTGCGTCCGGTGGTGGCCCAGCTGGCCCGTGCCCAGGCATCAGGAGCCTCCCTGGTCGGGACGGTCCGACGGCTCCTCGAGGCAGACCTCGCCGAGGAGCGGTCCAGACGGCTGGCCAGGACCAGGTCGCTCCCGGCGCGTCTCATGATCCCGGTGACTCTCCTGATGCTGCCCGGGACCGTCCTCCTGGTCTACGGGCCTTCGGTGGTCGACCTGTACCACGGCCTCTTCTCAGCGTGGCCATGAGCGAGATCCGCACTTCTCCCCGCCACCGGTCGGCAACCGGAATGGAAGGAGTGTCGAATGACACGCATTTGGACCTGGATGCAGGTCAGGCTTGGCCAGGATCGAGGGCAGGCGACAGTCGAGTACTTCCTCGTCATCCTGGCCGCTGCCGCCCTGGCGGTGTTCGCACTGCGGTGGCTCCAGTCGGGAAGCGGAAGCGGGGCTCTCGGTGACCTCTTCATGCGCGTGCTGCGTTGGGTGATCGTCCGGATCTGAGGGAAGGCCGCGGGAGCGCCTCGGTGGAGTTCTTCCTGGTCATCCCCCTGATACTCCTGGTCCTGGTGGCCGGGCTTCAGGGGGTCGGGATGGCCGTGACCCAGCTCGAGCTGGTCGGCGCGGCCAGGGACGGTGCCCGGACAGCAGCCACCACGCCCGACCCGGCCAGGGCCGTAGAAGCGGTCCTGGCGTCACTACCCCCGTCCATGCGGGACCGTGTCCGGGTCTCGGTGGCCCGCCCGTCGGTGGTGGGCCAGCCTGACCGGGTCGAAGTGCGTGTGCGCCACGAGTTCGGCGCACCGTTCCCGGCGGGCATGGGGATCGGGCTGGTGGCCTCGTCCAGCATGTTGGTGGAGCGTTGAGGGAGAGGGGCTCGGCGACTGTCGCCGTTGCGGCAGTCGCCACGCTCCTGGTGGCGGTCGCCTTGGGGGCTGTCGCCCTGGGTGGCCTGATGGTGGCCGGGGCCAGGGCCGGTGCTGCTGCCGATGCGGCTGCGCTGGCCGCCGCCGTTGCCACTCATCCTTCGACGTCGAGGGAGTCCCCGGAGTGGGAGGCCCGCCGGGTGGCAGTGTTGAACGGTGCCACCCTTCTCCGATGCGAGTGTCGGGTCGATGTCTCCATGGAGACCCGCTGGGCCGGAGTGGCGGTCGCCATCGAAGTGAACGTCCCGATCCTGGGTCGGGTGCGGGTGATCAGGGAGTCGAGGGCCGAGTTCGACCCGATGGCCTGGCTGGGCCGATGATGGCAGCGAGGGAGGGCAGTCGTGCCTCCGGCATCTCTATAGGCTCAACCCGATGGCGACCCGATCCGAGATCATCCGGATGCTGGCGGAGATGGCACGCCTGACCACCCTGGACGAGGGGTCCCCCCAGGCCTTCAAGGTGCGGGCCTACGAGAACGCCATTGCCGGGATCGAAGGCCATCCGGGAGAGCTGGCCGGCATGACCAAGGCGGAATTGACCGCCATCAAAGGTGTCGGCAGCTCCACCGCCGACAAGATCCTCGAGCTGGAGTCGACCGGAAAGGTGGCCAAGCTGGAGGCGTTGCGGGAGGCCTATCCACCGGCATTCGTC
The DNA here is from genome assembly GCA_964454615.1 of uncultured Acidimicrobiaceae bacterium. Taxonomy (GTDB): domain Bacteria; phylum Actinomycetota; class Acidimicrobiia; order Spongiisociales; family ZC4RG35; genus ZC4RG35. Next base: position 23,930 of record CAYVTP010000005.1, read on the forward strand.
GAGCTCACCAAGATCCCCGGTCTGGGGCCCAAGTCGCTCAGAATGCTTCGCGAGAGGCTCGGGGTCGAAGACATTGCAGACTTGAAGGAGGCGATCGCCCAGGAGCGTCTCCGTGAGCTCCCCGGGATGGGGGAGAAGTCGGAGGAGAAGATCGCCAGGGCCATCGAGCGGCTCGGCCTCCACGGAAAGGACAAACGCACGCCTCTCATCGAGGTGGTGGGACTCGCCGCATCTCTGGTCGACCGTCTGATCGGGGTTCCCGGAGTCGTCGAGGCTGTCCCCTGCGGATCGATGCGCCGCTTCTCCGAGACCGTGGGCGACGTCGACATCGTGGTTTCCACCAGCGATCCTGCCGCCGTATCGGAGGCGGCGGCCGGGTTCGGGGAGGTCGCCGAGGTCCTGGGATCGGGGGACACCAAGACCTCCTTCCTCACCAGGGAAGGGCTCCAGGTCGACGTCCGCACGGTGCACCCCGACCAGATGGGGGCGGCTCTCGTCTACTTCACAGGCTCCAAGGCTCACAACATCGCCCTGCGCCAAAGGGCAATCGACCGCGGCTGGTCTCTCAATGAGTACGGGCTGTGGGAGGGAGAGAAGGTCATTGCCTCCCGCTCGGAGGAGGACATCTACGAGGCACTGGACATGGCCTTCGTCCCGCCGCCGATGAGGGAGGCCACCGGAGAGGTCGAGTCGGCAGCCAATGGCGAGCTGCCCCGCGTGGTGTCGAGGTCGGACATCGAGGGCGATCTCCACTACCACTCCGACCGCTCCGGCGACGGGAGGTCGACGTTGGAGGAGATGGTGGAGGCCGCCATCGACGCCGGGTATCGGTATGTGGCCTTCACCGAGCACGGGGAGAACCTCGCCATCAACGGCTCGAGCCGTGAGGAGATGATCGCCCACCGCGACAGGATCAGTGCGCTCGACGATGACTATCCCGAGATCGACCTCCTGTTCGGATGCGAGCTCAACATCGGCCCTGCCGGCGAACTGGACTACGACCCCTCCTTCCGCCTCGAGTTCGACTGGTGTGTGGCATCGATCCACAGCCACTTCGATCTCGGGGTTGAGGAGCAAACGGTGAGGCTGTTGACCGTCTTGCAGGATCCGGCAGTGAACGCCATCGGGCACATCAGTGGTCGCTACGTGGGACGAAGGCCCGGGGTCGAGTTCGACGTCGACGCGGTGCTCGAGGGGTTGGCGGTCACCGGAGTGGTGCTCGAGATCAACGGCGCCCTCGACCGTCTCGACGCCACCACCGAGGTGACCCGTCGTGCCTTGGCCGCCGGGGTCGACTTCGTGATCGACACCGACTCCCACCACACCCGTGAGCTTGTCCGCATGGGCTATGGCTGCCTCTACGCCCAGCGTGCCTGGGTGACCCCCGACCGGGTCCTCAACACGATGGGTGTCGACGAGGTACGCCGTCGGGTGCAGGCCCGTCGATGATTCGGTAACTGCCGTCGATGATTCGGTAACTGCCGTCGATGTGCTGGTGCCACCCGTTTATGTGGTGACTCCCAGCCCCTGTCGTCATCCGTGAGGGGGTCTTGTGACCCTGGGGTGGTGGACCAGCACTATGCCGGTGTGGAACCCAGG
>CAYVTP010000005.1:25628-27241 GCA_964454615.1 uncultured Acidimicrobiaceae bacterium
AGCACTATGCCGGTGTGGAACCCAGGGTTCGGCGTGGCTGGTCATGGTGTCGGGGTCTTGTGACCCTGGGGTGGTGGACCAGCACTATGCCGGTGTGGAACCCAGGGTTCGGCGTGGCTGGTCATGGTGTCGGGGCCTGCCAAAGCCCGAAGGGACACGGCCTCCGTCCAGAGGTGCTCTTCTGCCAACGATCCTTGTATTCGGCGGGCGGACTTGTGATGCTGTGATGGTTGGCCAGGGCACCAGAGGAAACTGACGGCGTGGTGAGATCCACCTTCCTGCTCGACACCTGCGTCCTGCTCGCCGACCCCAGGTCGATACTTCGATTCGACGAGCACCATGTCGTCCTTCCCCTGGTCGTGGTGGAGGAGCTGGACAGGAAGAAGAGCCGGATGGACGAGGTCGGGGCCAACGCCAGGTCGGCCATCCGCCTGCTGGAGGAGTTGGGGGCGTCGAAGGACGGGGGTCTTCGCGAGCCTGTCGACCTGCCGGGAGGGGGCACCCTGCGGATCGAGCTGAACGGGATAGCCTCTGATCGTCTCCCCGCGGCCCTCGATCCGAACACCCCTGACCATCGGATCCTCTCCACCTGTCTCAACCTGAGCGGATCGATCCTGGTGACCAAGGACGCATCACTCCGGATCAAGGGAGCACAGCTGGGTGTGCCGGTCCAGGACTACCGGGCCGACACCGTTCCCGTGGAGCAGGTCAACCCGGGCTTCATCGAGCACCACACCGATGCACAGCTCATCGACCGCCTCTATGACGAGGGGAAACTGGAGATCGAAGGTCTCACAGCTTCGGTGAACGAGTTCGCCGTCTTGAGGAGCGGATCTTCCCGGTCGGGACTGGCCCGCGTCATTCAGAGTGAGCCGGCCTGCGTGGTCGAGAGGATGCCCACCCATGTGAGGGCGTTCGGCGTCGAGCCCAAGAACCTGGCCCAGACGGTTGCCCTCCACCAACTCCTCGACCCGGACATCCCGGCAGTCTCCCTCATGGGGATGGCGGGCACCGGGAAGACCTTCCTCGCCCTTGCCGCGGCCCTGGAACAGGTCCTGGAGCAGGGGCGCTACCGCCGGGTGTCCGTCTACCGGCCTCTGGTCGCCGTGGGACGACAGGAGGTCGGCTTCCTGCCAGGCGACCTGGATGAGAAGTTGGCCCCATGGATGGCGGCGGTGCATGACAACCTCTACGCGCTGTTCTCCGACGCCGGTCCTGAAGGGGCGAGGGGCGCCATCGAGGAGCTGGTCGACAGGGGAGAGCTGGAGATGGCCGCGGTCACCTACCTCCGGGGCCGCTCGATCACCGGCGAGTTCGTCATCATCGACGAGGCCCAGAACCTGGAGCTCCCGACCCTGAAGGTGATCCTCACCCGGATCTCCAGGGACTCGAAGGTTGTCTTCTGCGGCGACCTCTCCCAGGTCGACAACCCCTACATCTCGCCGTTCGGCGGGATGGCGGCTCTCATCGAGAGGTTCAGGGGGTCCCCGCTGTTCGCCCACGTGACACTGGATCGATCGGTGAGGTCTCCCCTGGCCGAGATGGCTGCAACGATCCTCTAGCCGAACTCTGGGCCGCTGACCTGGATAGTGCTGGTGTGGAACCCTGGGTTC
>CAYVTP010000005.1:27341-40902 GCA_964454615.1 uncultured Acidimicrobiaceae bacterium
CTAGCCGAACTCTGGGCCGCTGACCTGGATAGTGCTGGTGTGGAACCCTGGGTTCGCCGGACCCCGGCTGCCGATTCAGGGCCGCTCACCCTGCCAGCGGTGCTACTTGCCGGCCAGCTTCGCCCGGCGCGCCTCCAGCAGCTCGGCGGCGCGCTCCAGAGTGAGGGACTCGGGCTTCTCCGTCTTGGGAATCGAGGCGTTGACCTCGCCGTCGGTCACGTATGGGCCGAACCGGCCGCTACGTACCACCACGGTCTTCTTGGACACCGGGTCTTCGCCCAGCTCGGCCAGGGCCGCAGACCGCGCCTGTCCGCGGCGCCTCGGAGGCTCGGCGAGAATGGCCAGCGCCTCCTCCACCGTCAGTGTGAACAGCTGGTCCTCGGTCTCGAGGCTCCTCCTGTCATCCCCTCGCTGGATATAGGGCCCGTAGCGTCCGTTGAGAGCCACGATGTCGACCCGTGCCTCGTCCTGCCCGACGATCCGGGGAAGGGAAAGCAGCCTGAGGGCATCGTCCAGGCTCATCCCGTCGAGGTCCATCGCCTTCAGGAGCGACGCCCGCTTCGGCTTCTCCTTGGCCCCTTCCTCCTGCTCGCCGAGTTGGACGTAGGGGCCGAAGCGCCCGGTCATCCCGTAGACGGTGAGCCCGGATTCCGGGTCGGTGCCGAAGATCTTGGTCCCGGCGTTCTGGGTGGCGATCAGTTCCAGGGCCTTGTCCACGGTCAGCTCGTCGGGGGGGAGGTCGTCGGGAACCGACGCCCGTTCGCCCTCTCGCTCGACGTATGGCCCGTAACGGCCGATGCGAGCGGTGACCGGGTGGCCGTCGGCGTCCTCGCCGATGGGAATCGACCCGATCTCCCGAGGATCTATCTCGTCGAGGTGCCTGGCCACGTTCTCCTTCAGGCCCTCGTCTCCGAAGTAGAAGGCGCGCAGCCACGGAGTCGACTCCTCCTCCCCCTCGGCGATCCTGTCGAGGTCGCTCTCCATCGAGGCGGTGAACTCGTAGTCGACCAGGGTGGGGAAGTGCCGCTCGAGCAAGGCGACCACCGCGAAGGCGGTGAATGTCGGTACCAGCGCCGGCCCCTTCTTGAAGACGTACCCCCGGTCCTGAATGGTGGACATGATCGATGCATAGGTCGAAGGTCGGCCCACGCCCAACTCCTCGAGTCGCTGTACCAGCGAGGCTTCGGTGTAGCGGGCCGGTGGCCGGGTCTCGTGGCCTGTCGGCTCGAGTCGCTCCACCGCCAAACCGGCTCCCTCGGCGAGTGGAGGGAGGACACTCTCGCTGTCGTCCCGCTCCGACTCGGGATCGTCCGAACCCTGTACGTACGCCCTTAGGAAACCCGAGAATTGGACTGTCCTACCCGAAGCCGACCAGACGGTGTCCTCTCCGTCCGCAGTGGTTGCCGAGATCCTGGCCGAGACCGTCACCCCCCTGGCGTCTGCCATCTGCGAGGCCAGGGTACGACGCCAGATGAGGTCGTAGAGCGCTGCCTCGTCGCTGTTGACCTTGACCGCCACCTGCTCCGGTGTGAGGAAGACCTCCCCGGCCGGGCGGATCGCCTCGTGGGCCTCCTGGGCGCCTTTCACCTTGCCCGAGTGGGTGCGCGGCTCGGGGGACAGGTACTCCTTCCCGTAGAGCCTGGTGATTTGGTCTCGGGCCGACGACACCGCCGATGGCGACAGCGACAGCGAGTCGGTCCGCATGTATGTGATGTAGCCGTTCTCATACAGGCGTTGGGCGGCGGACATGGTTCGTGACGACGAGAACCGGAGCTTCCTACCGGCCTCCTGCTGGAGGGTCGAGGTCCGGAACGGCGGGTATGGGCGACGCGTGTAAGGCTTGGCCTCGACAGAGGTCACTTCGAATCCGGCATCTCTCACGCCCTCTGCGACTCCGACCGCTCTCTCCTGGTCGAGCACCACCACTTCGCTCTTGGCCCGGCCGGAACTGTCGAAGTCTCTCCCGGTGGCCACTCGCGTACCGTCGATGCTGTGCAGCTGAATGGCAAAGACCCGGTCGAGGTCGTCTGAGGGGGCCACCGATCCGTCGATGCCCCAATACCCGGCCGTCCGGAACGACATCCTCTCCCGTTCGCGTTCCACCACGATGCGAACTGCGACGCTCTGGACGCGTCCCGCCGACAGCTTGGGCTGGATCTTCTTCCACAGCACCGGCGACACCTCGTACCCATACAACCGGTCGAGGATCCGCCTCGCCTCCTGGGCCTGGACGAGCCGGTCGTCGAGCTGGCGCGGGTTGGCGAAGGCTTCTTCGATGGCGTTCTTGGTGATCTCGTGGAAGACCATCCGCCTCACCGGCACCTTGGGTTTGAGGACTTCCACCAGATGCCAGGCGATGGCCTCGCCTTCGCGGTCCTCGTCGGTGGCCAGGTAGACCTCGTCCGCCTGGGTGAGCAGGTCCTTCAGCTTCTTGACCTGGGCCTTCTTGTCCTTGGGAACCACGTAGAGCGGCTCGAAGTCCTCATCCACGTTGACCCCGAGCCGGGCCCACGGCTCGCCTTTGACCCGCGCCGGGATCTCCGAGGCCGAGCGGGGAAGGTCGCGGATGTGACCCATGGAGGACTCGACGCTGGTGTCGGGGCCGAGGAAGGCAGCGATGGTACGCGCCTTTGTCGGCGACTCCACGATGACGAGGCTCCTGGTCATTTGCGCGAGTTGAACCGATGTGAGGGGGTCATGTCAATACGGATGATGCGTCGGTGACGGTGGTTAGCGTTGGCATTGTGAGCCGGTATCTGGCGTTAGAGGGAGTCGACGGGAGCGGGAAGAGCACCGTGGCCGCCGCCCTGGCACGTCTTCTCGAGGCGCGTGGCGAAGAGGTCATGGTCGTTCGGGAGCCGGGCGGGACCGACGTTGGCGAAGCGGTGCGCGGCCTTCTTCTCGACTCCTCCGAGCTCGATGTCTGGGCGGAGGCGTTCCTCTTCGCCGCCCAGCGGGCCGAGCTCACCGCGACGGTGGTGGCTCCCGCCCTGGAAGCTGGTGTCTGGGTGATATCCGATCGCTCCTACTACTCCTCCATTGCCTACCAGGGGCACGCACGGGGCCTGGGGACGGCACAGGTCCGGATGATCAACGAGACCGGCCTGCGGGGGGTGGTCCCCGATCTGGTCTTCATCCTGGACACCGATCCCGAAGAGAGTCTCGCCCGCCAGCACCGCGTCGACCGTATCGGAGGCGAGGGCCTCGACTTCCAGGCCCGGGTGAGGGAGGGGTACCTCGCCCTGGCGGACGAGGAGCCCGACCGGGTCAAGGTGCTCGAAGGTTCCCTCCCCGTGGACAGCCTGGTCGAGGCGATCATGGGGTGGCTCTGAGTGGGCCCCTTCGATGGCCTGATCGGCCACCGGCGGGTGGCCGGGATGCTGGAGGCCGAGTTGGCCTCTCCCGCCCAGGCCTATCTCTTTGTCGGGCCTGCCGGGGTGGGGAAGGGCCATGTGGCTTCCCGTTTCGCCGCCGAATTGCTGGTCGATGATGCCGACCCGGTGGAGCGTCAGGCGAGGAGCAGGCGTCTCGCCAGGGAAGGCGCTCACCCCGACCTGGTGGTCGTCGAGCCGGAGGGGGCCACCAGCCTCGGGGTGGACCAGGCTCGCGAGATGGTGAGGCGGGCGGCAATGCGCCCGGTGGAGAGCCGGCGAACCGTTTTTCTCATGCCCGACGCCGGGGCAATGACCGAGCAGGCGGCGAACGCTCTGCTCAAGACTCTGGAGGAGCCGTCGAGCTCGGTCATCTTCCTCTTGGTGTCCGAGTCTGAGGACGACTTCCCGGCGACGGTGGCCTCCCGCTGCCGGACTGTGAAGTTCGGGCGGGTCCCTGTCGACGAGCTGGCCGAAGGTCTCGTCGAGCTGGGTCTGGGCCCTTCTGAGGCGGAAGGGCTCGCAGTCGTCTCGGGTGGCCGTCCCGGGCTTGCGCTCTCTCTCCTGGCCAGTCCCGAGGTGGCCGGGTTCAGGCGGCTGTGGCTTTCGATCCCGGGGAGGGTCACGCCCCATCCCGGTGACGGCCAGCGTCTCGCCTCGTTGGTCCTCGAGGAGATCGCGCCGATGGCAGAAGGGGCCATCGACGACGACCTGTCGAAGGAGAGGGCCCAGCGGGCTCGTCGTCGGGCCGAGATGTCTCTCCTGGTCACCGGTCTCGAGATCCTGGCCTCCTGGTACGTCGACGCCGCCGCGATCCAGATGGAGGGCCCGGTGCGGAACACCGATGTCGACCTGGCGGCCCTCACCGCGGTCTCCACCCGGAGGGCGGTTCGCAACGCCGGGCTCTGTCTCGACGCGGTTGCCGACATCGAGGCCAACCTGAGACGCGAGTTGGTCCTGGCCAACCTGTTCACCACTTTGGGTACAGGGGTCTGAGCAGACCCGGCAGGTGGATCAGGGCGGCCACCGGCCGTATCATTCCCAGTCCCGCCGGAGTAGCTCAGTGGTAGAGCAACCGCCTCGTAAGTGGTAGGCCAGGGGTTCGATCCCCCTCTCCGGCTCCGTGCCCGGGCCCCCTCCTACTCCTCCACGATGAGGGCGGTGAGCATCCCGAACATCGAGCCATCGGACCGCTCCACATGGGTGAAGATGTGGCAGTGCCATACCCACACGCCGGGAAGCTCGGCGAGCACCAAGACGGTGTACCGCTCCCCGGGCGCCACGTCGAGGGTGTCGACGAAGTAGGGCGACTCGAGCGGGAACCCATCCTTGGCGATGACCAGCTGGCGGTTGTTGTGCAGGTGCATCGGGTGGTTCATCAACCCCTCGTGCATGTAGTGGACCATCAATGCCTGGCCCTGCTTGAGCACATAGGGGGTGGTCGCCGGGAAAGACTTGCCGTTGAGGCTGAAGCCGATGTTCCCGGCGTCGTTGAGGAACATGAACTCCTCGCCGACGACGTCCCAGCCCTCGGGCACCGGTATCTCGCCGACGATGAACGCCCCGGCCAGTCCGTTGGGGACCTGGTGGAGTCCCATGTCATGGCCGTGGTACATCCCCACCGACATCTCCTCGGCGACGAATTCCACAGACCAGGTCTCACCGGGGCGAATGGGCCTCGGCTGGCTGACGAACCCGACCCCGTCCGCCTCGATGGGATGGCGACGAACACCATGCGGGTGCCACGAGGTGATCTCATCGAGTCGGTTCTCGACGACTATGCGGACCCGGTCGCCGACGTCGACACGGATCACCGGGCCCGGGATCTGGCCGTTGTAGGCCACCGCATCGACGACCTTGCCCGGCTCCACCTCCCAGCGGATGTTCTCCACCACCAGGTGGAACTCCTTGGTGCCGTCGGGGAGGATCCTGGGCTCCATCGGCAGGTTCCCGGTGCCTTCGGTGGCAGCGGGGAAGGCGGCGATCGAGGCCCGCATGTTCTCCTCCATCTCCTCCCAGGTGATCGTGCCGTGCCCGCCGTGCCCGCCGTCACCACCGACGACCAGGGTGGCGACCATCCCCGCCTCGCGGTGGCCGGGGATGTCGCAGAGGATGGTGTAGGTGCCGGCGGCCAGGTTGCCCACATCGAGGCGGTGGGTCTGCCCGTTGGCCAGCTCGGGGGTCCCCGGGCCGCCCTCGAGCACCAGGTTGTGGGGTATTGCCCCGTCGTTGGTCACCTCGAACACCGTGGGCCCTGCCGGGATGCCGAGTGGGCCGTCGATGCTGAACTCGTTGAGCCGGTAGTTGACCGTCTGGGTCGTGGGTGGCGCGGCTTCTGTCACGGGGGCACGGAGGGCGGCGACCACCGCCAGGGTCATGGCGCCGAGGGCGATCAACCCGACGATGATCAGCAAACGGTCGAAGGCGCGAGCGGGCGAGGACGGTTCAACGTTTCTCGAATTCATCCCCACAAGGTATTTGACCCGCCGTCCCCGGCGACAGGGACCAAGGTCACATCGTCGGGTGACTAGCGTGCCGCTCTCATGGCCGATCGGGCTGCATTCGAGGAGGAAGCCCTCCAGTACGGACGTCAGCTCTACTCCGCTGCCATGCGGATGACCCGCAACCCGGCCGACGCCGAGGACCTCGTCCAGGAAACCTATCTCAAGGCCTACCGGGGCTTCCACACCTTCCAGGAGGGCACCAACCTGAAGGCCTGGCTCTACCGGATCCTGACCAACACCTTCATCAACAAGTACCGGAGAGACTCCCGTCGCCCCAGTGAGGTCGAACTGGGGGATGTCGAGGATCTCTACCTGTACCGGCGGATCGGATCTGGAGACTCGGCCGACGCCGCCCGGACCACCGAAGACCGGGTCCTCGACGGGCTGGTCGAGGCCGACATCAAGAAGGCGGTGGAGGATCTCCCCGAGAACTTTCGCATCCCGGTCCTGCTCGCCGATCTGGAAGGTTTTTCCTACAAGGAGATCGCCGGGATCCTCGACATCCCTATCGGGACGGTGATGTCCCGGCTCCATCGCGGAAGAAAGGCGATGGAAAAGGCGTTGTGGGAATACGCAAGCAGAAGAGGTCTACTCCCCGATGAAGAAGTGACTCCATGAGCGGCGACTGCGACCGGGCCCTGGCCAATCTATACGCTTACCTCGACGCCGAGTTGGACGGGGTCAGCGCCGAGCAGGTCCGAGCACACGTCGAGGCGTGCAACGGCTGTGGCGGCCAGTACTCCTTCGAAAAGCGGCTTCTCGGGATCGTGCGGGAGAGGCTCACAGAGGACCCGCCAGAGGACTTCTTCGACCGCATCAGGTCGCTTCTCGCAGCCGAGCCGGCCAACCCCTCCTAGAGGTTCGCCTGAGGTGCACGCCCTGGGTAGGCTGACCCGATGAAGCGAACCGGTCTGGTGGCTGGGCCCCTCCTCGTTCTCTCCGCCATGATCCTCGCCGCCCTCCCGGCGCTGGCCCAGGAGGGAGATCTCGAACCGGCCATCCCGATCGAACCTCCGGTCGAGTCGGCTACCGCCCTCGACTGGACCTACCGGTACCTGATCCCGACGGCCTTGGTGATCGCGGTGGCAGTGGTGATCATGACCACCGTCCGCTACTTCACCAACGTGGTGCGCAGCCGGTACCGAATCGTCGAGGAGTGAACGACTCCCCACCCGAGGCCGGTCGTATCGTCGCCCGGATCGCCGGCAACTACCCGCTCGCCGAGACATACCTCTTCGATGCTCTCACCGTCGACATGGGGGCGATGACCCCGCGGGTGTCCGATCTCGTCTCGGAGAGCACCGGCCTCGAGTTGCCTGGGTCGCCGGAGACTTCCGTGGTCACCCGGATCGAGTGGGTCGAGCGCAATCGGAGGATGTTCTCGGCCATGATCGAGCCGGCTCGCCGCCGCATCGAGGAGGAATCGGAGGTGAGCGGCGCCGGTGCGGGCATAGCTCGCCGGCTGCTCGAGGCGGAGACCTCCGGGGTGCTGGCGGTGCTGTCCCGACGTGTCCTCGGCCAGTACGAGCTGGTGTTGCCGGGGACGGAGGCCGGGGATGTGGTTGTCTACGTCGGCGCCAACATCCTGGAGATGGAGCGGCGCCACCAGTTCCGTCCCTCCGAGTTCCGTTTCTGGGTCGCGCTCCACGAGCTGACCCACCGGGCCCAGTTCGTTGGTGTGCCCTGGCTCCGCGACCACTTCCTGGGCCTTGTCGAGGACCTGGTGTCCCACTCCAAGCCTGAGCCGGGGTGGTGGCGTCGGGTGGTGGGGGAGATCGAGGCGAGACGGTCTTCGGGTCGGCCGATGGTCGACGAGCGCGGGGTGTTCGGGCTGCTGGGATCACCCGAGCAGAACGAGGTGGTCGACCGCATCCAGGCACTGATGTCCCTCCTCGAGGGCCACGGACATGTGGTCATGGACCGGATAGGTGCCGAGCACCTGAAGACCCAGGCCCGGATGAGCCGGATCCTGCGCCAGCGGCGGATGGACAAGCGCACCGAGGCCTTCTTCCGGTTCACCGGCCTGGAGATGAAAGTGAAGCAGTACCAGCTCGGCGAGCAGTTCGTCCTCGGGGTGGAGAGGGAGGCCGGCTGGGAAGCCGTGCTGCGGGCCTTCGCCGGGCCGGACAGTCTCCCCGACCTCGACGAGATCGAGAACCCCGGCAGATGGTTGGCACGCGTCGGTTGATCGAGCTCGAGGACCGCGCCAGCCAGGGCCTCCGCCTGCCTGAAGGGCCTCTGGTGTTGGGCCTGTCGGGAGGCGCCGACTCGGCCGCCCTCCTTTGGTTGGTGAGTCGGATGGGCCGGGAGGTTCGGGCCCTGCATGTCGACCATCGCCTCGTCGGCTCACCGGTCATGCGGGAGGCTGCTATCGCAGTGGCCGGCATGGTCGGCACTCCGCTGGAGGTGGTGGCCACCACCGTTGGGCCAGGAGCCTCTCCTGAGGCGGTGGCCAGAGAGGCGCGCTATCAGGCGATCTCAGCGTCGGTGGGCCCGGGGGAATCGGTCCTCACGGCGCACACATCCGATGACAACGCCGAGACGGTTCTGATCAATCTGATCCGGGGGACCGGCACCAAGGGCTTGGCGGGCATACCCGCCTTTCGTGACCCCAACATCCACCGGCCTGCCCTGGGGCTGTCCCGAGACGTCCTTCGGGAGATTGCAGTCCTGGCCGGCCTTCCGTTCGTGGACGATCCGATGAACAGCGATCCCGGGCTCACCCGCAACCGAATCCGCACGACGGTGATGCCGCTCCTGCGCGATCTGAACCCCTCGATTGCGGAGTCCGTCAGGAGGATGACCGAGGTGGTGGGCGCCGACGTCGCCATCCTCGACTCCCTCTCCCGTCTCCGTGTCACATTCAGCGATCGTCTGGCGCTAGTTCCCGTGGGGGTTCTCCGCTCACGGCCACGCCCCCTCGTCGACCGCGCCCTGCTCGACCTCTTGGGTGCGGTAGGGGGCTGGCAGCCGGAGGCATCGCATCTCGACCGCCTCTGGGATGTGATCGACGGTTCCTCGGCAAGTCAGGAGATCAAGGGGGGAGTGGTCGCCCGGATCGAAGGGCCATTCCTGGTGATCGGGTTTCAGCCGGGCCCCGGCGATCGTGAGCTGGTGCTGACTCCCGGGTTGCACCGCCACGAGAACCTCGTCTTCGAGGTGGTGGCTTCGAGGGAGGTGTGCCGTGTTGCTCCCTTGGGGAATTGGAGCGCCCTGTTCCCGGTGGGTGCGGTGCTCACCGTTGCCGATGGTGTGGTCACCGTCGATGGTGAGCCGGCCTGGGTGCCGGGGGAGAAGAGACTCCCGGTGGCCTGGTACCGCCCGGGCGATGTCGGCTACCTTTCCGTGTTCGCCAGAGAGGAAAGCGGATGGACATCAAGCCCCTGATCACTGCCGAGCAGATCGAAGAGAATCTGGCTGTCATGGGTCGGCAGATCACTGAGGACTACCGGGGTGAGGACCTCCTCCTGGTCGGTGTCCTCAGGGGGGCGTTCATGGTGATGGCCGATCTGGCCCGGCACATCGAGCTGCCCTGCGAGTTCGACTTCATGGCGGTTTCCTCCTACGGGGCCTCGACGCAGACCTCTGGTGTGGTCCGTATCCTCAAGGACCTCGACGAGGAGATAGACGGCCGCCACGTGCTCATCGTCGAGGACATCATCGACTCCGGCCTGACCCTGAACTACCTCCTCAAGAGCCTTCGCGTCCGGAAGCCGGCCTCGTTGGAGGTGGCCACCCTCCTTCTCAAGGAGGGCATCCAGAGGGTCCCGTTGAACGTCAAGTACGTGGCATTCAACATCGGCCCCGAATTCGTGGTCGGCTACGGGCTCGACTACGCCGGGAAGTACCGGAACCTCCCCTATGTGGGCGTGATGGGTGAGGGCGGTTGAGCCGTCGGGGTTCACCTATTGCGATCGCCGACGTAGCATTGGCCGTCTAGACCCTCCTACCCGAGGAAACCCTTGAACAAGACAGTCCGCACGCTCCTGGTCTACGGCATCTCGATCATCTTCGTGGCCTACCTCGCCCAGTGGTGGATCAACCAGGTCGCCGGCCCTGAGGAGATAAAGATCTCCGAGTTCGTGGTCAACATCGAGGAGGGCCTGTACAGCGAGGTGGTGCTGGGCAAGAACACCCTGCAGGCGAAGGCGCGCCTGGCCGCCGACAGGGCACCCGAAGGATCCTTCGACCACATCGCCAACTATGTCGAAGGCTTCGAGGCCGAGCTGACTGCCACCCTCGATCGCAACGGGGTCCCGTGGTCCACCGATCCGGAACCACCCGGCTTCTGGTCGGTGTTGATCGGGTTCCTGCCTTGGCTGTTCCTGCTGGGGTTCATGGTCTTCATATTCATGCAGATGCAGGGCGGTGGTAACCGTGTCATGCAGTTCGGCAAGTCCAGGGCCAAGCTGGTGGGCAAGGAGCATCCCAAGATCACCTTTGCCGACGTCGCCGGCCTCATCGAGGCCAAGGAGGAACTGGAGGAGATCAAGGACTTCCTGGCCAACCCGGACCGATACCGACAGATGGGGGCAAAGATCCCCAAGGGTGTCCTCCTTTTCGGCCCTCCGGGAACGGGTAAGACCCTGCTGGCCAGGGCCGTCGCCGGCGAGGCGGGCGTCCCGTTCATGTCGATCTCGGGCTCGGACTTCGTCGAGATGTTCGTCGGTGTCGGAGCCGCCAGGGTCCGGGATCTCTTCGAGCAGGCCAAGCAGTCCGCCCCGGCGATCATCTTCATCGACGAGATCGACGCGGTGGGGCGCCACAGGGGAGCAGGTCTGGGCGGCGGGCACGACGAGAGGGAGCAGACCCTCAACCAGCTCCTCGTGGAGCTGGACGGATTCGAGGGCAACACCGGGGTGATAGTGATGGCCGCCACCAACCGCCCCGACATCCTCGATCCCGCCCTCCTGCGGCCGGGCCGCTTCGACCGTCAGATCGTGGTCGACGCCCCCGACATCGAAGGTAGGGAGGCGATCCTCGGGGTCCACGCCAAGGGCAAGCCGCTGGCCGACGAGATCGACCTGGCCGTCCTGGCCCGTCGGACCCCCGGATTCACCGGCGCCGACCTGGCCAACCTGATCAACGAGGCTGCCCTGCTCGCCGCGCGTCGTCGCAAGGAGCAGGTGACCATGCTCGAGCTCGAGGAGGCCATCGACAGGGTGATCGCCGGTCCGGAGCGGAAGACCAAGATCATGACCGACGATGAGCGCAAGGTGATCGCCTACCACGAAACCGGTCACGCACTGGTCGGGTATGCGCTTCCCAATTCCGACCCGGTCCACAAGGTGACCATCGTCGCCCGGGGCCGGTCGCTGGGGCACACCCTGGCCCTCCCCACCCACGACAAGTATCTCTCGAAACGGAGCGAGCTCGTCGACCAGCTCGCCATGCTGCTCGGGGGCAGGTCGGCGGAGGAGATCATCTACGCCGACCCCACCACCGGGGCTGGCAACGACATCGAGAAAGCGACCGCCATCGCCCGCCAGATGGTGATGGAGTACGGGATGAGCGACGAGCTCGGCCCGATGCAGTACGGCCGTAAGTCGGGCGAGGTCTTCCTGGGCCGCGACTACTCACGCCAGCCGGACTACTCGGACCAGGTGGCGGCTTTCATCGACGCCGAGGTGAGGAAGCTGATCACCGCGGCGCATGAGGAGGCCCGAACCATCCTCGAATATCACCGCGATGCCATGGAGAGAATGGTCGAGGCCCTTCTGGAGCATGAGACGGTCGACCGGAACCGGGTCGAGGAGATCTTCCACGACGTGCCCAAGTGGGAGCATGTCAAAGATGGCTCTATGAGGATCAGGTACCCGGAGAACCCGGTTTTGCCTCAGCGTCGCGAGGACATCGCCGCGGCCAGCGCCGATGAGCCCGCAGACGAGAAGACCGAGTCGCTCACCCTGGAGCGGGGCAAGCGGCCGGGACGGGCGCCGAAGCCCGCCGAGGCCTGATCAACCGGCGACGCGGTTGATCTTCAGGTCGCCGGAGATCGACTTCGCCTTGACCGACATCTCCCTGAGCACCTCCTTGGTCGGGGGAGGGGTCGACGGGTAGATCACCTTTCCGGTCCGCAGATCGGCGTCGAGATGGAGCTTGGTCCCCGGGGGAACCCCGAACTCGGCCGAACCGGACACCGTCCGGAAGTTGGCGTGACGGCCCACGAAGCGGGTCACGTTGACGTCCCCGGAGACACTGTTGACATCCAGCGAGGCGTCACTGTCCTCGACTTGGATGTCTCCGGAGACGGTGCTCATCTCGACCGAGCCATGCAGGCGACCGGTGCTCCTCAGGTCACCGGAGGCCGACGTCACCCGGACCGACCCGGTGGCCGAGCCCAGGTTGACGTCGCCGCTGGCGGTCTTCACGGTGAGGGTCTCGACATCCATCAGGTCGACATTGCCGGAGGCGCTCTTCACCTCGACCCGTCGCAAGCCGACCCTGCCGTCGATGTTGGCCGATGCCGTTTGGGCCTGGAGGTCGGATCCTGGAGGGGTCTCGATCACGACGAATGCCGGCGGGGCAGACCAGCGTCTGGGGGCTCGTCCCGAGGTGACGATGATCTGGTTGCCCCGTTGCTCCACCGAGAAGTCCTGGTCGTTGGTATCGACGGTGACTTTGACCGTTGCTTCGGCGCCTTCCGTCACTTCGATGCGACCGGACTGGATGGAGACGGTCAGCTCGGGCCGGCCGTCGACGGAGAACTCGTGGAGGTCCATCACAGGTCGACTGTGGTCTGGACCCGGCTGCGTCCCTGGTGCCGGGTGGTGTGCATCGGGTTGCGGAGCGCCTCGACGATGTAGCTGTTGACCGAGTCGCCCTTGGCACTGGCCGCCTCGGCGATCAACTCCTTGAGGTAGCCGGGAAGGCGGACTGTGATCCGCGCCTCGTCATCCTCTTGACCTGGCGGGGGCGTGGGGGGAGTGGGCGCGTCGGAGGCGACGACCAGCTCCGGCTCACCATCGACGATCCTCACGTCGACGCGGTGTCCCGGGAGTTGGCTGGAGATCTCGGTGGCGGCGAGGCACAGCACGTCGAGGAAGCTCTTCTCGATCGCAGGCTGGAGGGCCGCCATCAACTGGGCGCCCAGTTCGGTGGCTTCGGGGCCGGCGACACTGAGCTGGTTGTCGACGGCGGCCTCCAGGCCGGCTATTGCTTGTGAAAGCTGCATATCGGGTCCTTTTAGCTGAGGCGAATCCGCTGGTCCAATATCAGCTCGATGTTGCTCTTGCTGGGACCGGGGGCCCCGAGGAGAATGGTCTCGGCCATCATCTTGGTGTCTCTTTTCTGGTTAGACTGGCATCGATCTGATGTCAGAATGATGTCACTATACAGCCACCGGCGACATCTTGTCAACCCCTTTTCCCGGATTTCCGGGATTCTCTAGATTCGCCTGCTGGTTACTGTGTTCCGGTGATGCGGATCGACCAGGAACGGATCGAGCGGGCGGTGAGGGAGATCATCGAGGCACTGGGGGAGGACCCCGACCGTGAGGGCCTCGTCGAGACACCGCGGCGGGTCGCCCGCTTCTACGCAGAGGTGTTCGCCAACATCCACGAGGATCCCGCCGAGGAGATCGACGCCTTCTTCGGCGACGAGCACTACCAGGAGATCGTCATGGTCACCCAGATCCCCTTCTACTCGATGTGCGAGCACCACTTCGTGCCCTTCCACGGACAGGCC